>NZ_JCAWFG010000005.1:0-59263 GCF_059740505.1 Camelimonas sp. FR25
AAGAGAAGAGCGTGGATGCCCGTGACGAGCACGGGCATGACGGGCAGGGGGGCGCGCGATGTGTTGGGGCGCGGTGTTGGGGTGCGCTGTGCTGGCCGGCCTGTGTCTGGCGGCAGGCGGCGCTCAGGTCTTGTCGGCGCCGTCGAACAGATGTCCGGCGACTTCGGTGAAGCTTGGGGCGGGCAAAGCGTTGAAGGGCATGGGGCGGCAGACGTCGATGGCGGCGAGGCCGACGCGGGCGGTGAGCATGCCGTTGAGCACGCCCTCGCCGAGCCGGGCCGAGACACGGGCGGCGAGGCCGAGGCCCATGGCCTGCTGGATGATGCCGTCGCCCGCGGCGACGCCGCCGGTCACCGCCAGATGCGCCGCCACATTCTTGCCGAGCCGGACAAAGCCCAGCACGCCCGGGCGGCCGCCATAGATGCTGGCGATGCGGCGCACCAGGGTGAATGAGGCGTAGAGCACGAAAGCCGCGTCGACCAGGGCACGCGGGCTGACCGCGGTGACCAGCGACACCTGTTTGGCGGCGCGCGCCACCGCCTGGCGGGCGCGGCGGTCGAGCGGCGTCATCAGTTCACGTTCGGCGATGGCCAGCCGGTCCTGGCCGTCGATGATGTCATCGGTAATGGCGGCGAGCGCCGCCCGGGCCCGGGCGGTGTCGGCCCGGCGCACATAGAGCGCGTCGAGGTCGCTGACCACGGCCCGCGCCGCGCGGTCGCTATTGGCGGCGTGGGCTTCGGCGACGCTCTGGCGCAGGCGCTCGATCTTGCGCTCGCGCAACACGCCCAGCGCCTCGCGCGTCAGAATGCCGAGCAGGGCGAGGCCGGCGACAACCGCCAGCGCGAGCGCCGCCCAGCCGAGCGCCGGGTTGATCTCGAACAGCCGCCGCGCCAGATCGTCGATCCGCAAACCTATGCCAAACACCGCAAGCCCGCCGAGGGCCGACAGCAACAGGCCAAGCCACGGCGCGCGCCGGCGCGGCGCAGGCTCGGCGATGGCCGTGGGCGCGTCGACAATGTCGCCGGCCTCTTCGGCCACCACCACCCGGGCGGCGGGCGCATGGGCGATGGCTTCCTCCCTGACGGTGGCTACATCCTCGGCGTCGAGGCGGAAGGCTCTGGGTCGGTTGCTCATGGTCGGGCCGCTCTCATGCTCCGGGGTTGGTGGGCGCCCTTGCGGCGGATCAGCAGACGCCGTGAGCCCATTCAGGTCAGGCCGCGAAGATGTTGACGCATCCGCGACCTGAAACGCTCAACCAGGATGCGATGATGCTGACGCATCCGCATCCTGGATTGCTCAGGCGCCGCACGGGCTTGACCAAAGTGCGATGAGTCGTGCTCACCGCACTTTGGTATCAGTCGCCGCACGGGCTTGGTCGGCGCCTGATGAGCCTTGCTCATCGGGTTCTGGCGTCAGGCCAGCCGGTCGGCGAGCAGGAATTCCAGCGCCCGGTCGAGCCGGATATGCGGCATGGCGTGCAGCCGGCCGGCGGCGTCGAGGCTGGGCGGCGGCGGGCGAAAGCGCGGAAAACGCAGGGAGCCTGGCGTCACCGCGCCTTCAAACACCGCCTCGGCCCGCTCGGGCAGTTCGCCAGGGAAGATCGCCGCCTCGCTGAGGCCATCGAATTCCTCGCCGTCGATGATCTCGCCGGCTTCAGGCGTACCGGCGATGGCCGGCAATTTGGCGCCGCCCTCGCGCACCATCACCTCGCGGGTGGCGCGCACCGAGGCCAGCGCCACCGTGCCGACCATGGCGCCGGCGCCTTCGGTGCGGCGCATGGCGCGGTCAACCAGCAGGCGCAGGATGGCTTCGAGCCGGGCGTGGCCCGACTGGTGCAGATGGTCGGCCTTGGTGGCGGCGAACAGCACCCGGTCAATGCGCGGCATGAAGATGCGCGAGGCGATGGAATTGCGCCCGGCGCGGAACGACAGCAGCACCCGGTCGATGGCGGTTTCCAGTTCGGCCAGCGCCGCAGGTCCGCGATCCAGCGCCGCCAGCACGTCGACCAGCACCAGCTGGCGGTCGAGGCGGGAGAAATGGTCGCGGAAGAACGGGCCGATGACGCGCGACTTATAGGCCTCGAAGCGCCGCTCCATCAGCGCTCCGAGCGAGCCGGGGGCAGGCGCCGCGCCCTTGAGGTCGAGCGGGGAAAAGGTGAGGGCGGGTGAGCCGGCGAGGTCGCCTGGCATGAGGAAACGGCCTGGCGGCGTCGTCGCCACCGCCTCGGGGCCGGCGCGTAGCAACGCCAGATAGGTCTTGAACACGTCAGAGACCTTTTCCGCCCTGGCCTCGTCGGCCGGCGCCGTTGCGTCGTCCTCGGCCAGCGCCGAAAGCCACGGGCCGGCGATCACCGTGCGATCGATGCGGCGGGCGGCGCTGATGGTTTCGCGGGCCCAGTCGGCGTAGCTCTGGTCGAGCAGGGCGAGGTCGGTGAGCCATTCGCCTGGATAATCCACCACGTCGATATTGAGCGTGGCCGGTCCCTTGCGCCAGCCGGCGGCGCGCTCATAGTCGATGGCGAGGCGCAATTCGGCGATGCGATTGGTCGATTGGGGCCAGCGTCGCTCTGCGCCAGTCATCGCCTCCAGATAGCTCTCATAAGGGAAGCGCGGCACGTCGTCGTCGGGTTGGTGCACGAGCCGGGCCTTGCGGATGCGGCCCTCGGCCGCCGCGCGGAACACCGGCATCGGCGTCACCGCCAGCAGATGGTGCACCATGGCGGTGGTGAACACGGTCTTGCCCGAGCGGGACAGGCCGGTGACGCCAAGGCGGACCCCAGGCTGCACGGCGCTGAGGGCGAAATCGGCGGCGTTGCGCACCGCATCGAAGGCCTGGGTAAATACCGATCCGCTCAAACCACCGCCCCTTCATCGCCCTTGCATCGCCCCTGCATCGCCTCGACAACGCCCGGCAGCCCGCTCGCGCCACCATGTTCTCGTCGCCAGCATTCTCGGCGAGGCGCCGCCAGACCCGAAATACTTGCCCCAAAGCCATATTCGGCAAGAGCGCAGGCTCCAGGTACACACACGCCAATAACGCATGCCCCTGAAGCCATTGCCCAAAAAGCGCGGGCCCCAGAAGGCTGACCCCAGAAGACTGACCCAGACGCGTTTGCCTCACGGAGCACTTGCCCCGGCAAAGCTCGCCGCGACACGCCAGTTTAGATTCGTCCGTCCGGCGGCGCCCAGTGCAGGCATTCGGGGGCCGCCTGTTCCAGGCCTACACGCGCCATAACCGCCCATCCGCCCCTCAGTTGCCTGCCCACGCCGGGCGACATCTGCCCCGACAATATAGGCTGGCGTCATCAGTTTGCCAGGCGCGCCATGTGGCATGCGTCGCTAGAGGTCTGCTCCGGCGCCACGGCCCGGGGGTCGAGATGGGAGGCACGCCGTTGCGGAGCCACGCGCTTGTGAGCGCGGGACAAGTGCTTGTGTGCGCAGGGAGCAAGCGCTTCGCGCAGGGCGTACATGTGGCTGGCGTCGTCGCACGGTTGGCGTACCAGGTCAGCCTTTGGGAGTAGTCAATGACGCCGCAGGCACTCCAAAGTCATCTCCGGAGCCTGGATTGCGTGCAGGCGCGCTCCATCCCGTGACGTCGCCATTGGACGTTTGTGGCGCGCGGCGGAATAGCAGAACCCGATGAGCATGACAGATCGGGTCCCGGTTAAGCCCGTGCGGCGCCTGCGCATTTCAGGACGCGGATGCGTCAGCATCTGCGCATCCTGGTATAAGCCGCCGCTCGCGCGTCGCTCACGCCGCGCCAATTTGGGGTGCATGCATGTGGCCACTCAGCAGCTTCTCGCCTTACCTGTTTTACATTTACCCGGGAAGCGCCCGTATGGGCTACCTGGGCCCGCCATTGGCCGGGCAGGTCCCCGAGGCGGCGCTGCCGCCTTTCTCTGGCGCGGTGGTCTGGCTAAGCCCTGATTACAGCTGGAGTTTTTGCCTGTCTGGCGAGGCACCGCACCGCACCTTGACGGTGCACGTCCATGGCCAGCAGAGCCTGTACGAGACCCCATACTGCCCGCGCATGCACGGCAGTGGCGTCGACGTGGCGACTTTTGCCGCCGTCATCAACCAGATCAGGGCCAGGTTCGGCGCCTTCAACTGCCTCTCCCTGGTGGCGTGCTTCCTCGGCTATGGCGGCGAACGGAGCTTTGCGGCGCGGCTGTCGGCCGCGATGCCAGGCTTCACGGTTCTGGCGGCGACAGGGCCGGTCTATACCCTCCCCATGCAGAGCCTCGCAGTGGGCTGGGCGCAGCGGCCGGAGTGGCGACAAGCCTTGCCGGTGGGCGTCGACAAAGCGATAACCCGCGCCGTTCTGCTGGGCGGGACATTGCTATGCGCCAACAGCGGCGGCCGGTTTTTCGAAGAAGGCGTGGTGTGGGAAACCTACCGGGCGGGGCGGCGGACAGCGCCGGGCGAGATTGGCGCCGCCTCAGCCCCAACGCTTCCGGCGCGCCCGTTCGCCGGCGCCATGGAATATTTCGGCCGCGGCGGCGCGGCGCAATTCGGCTAGCCAGCGCGAGGGCCGCGCACTGCAGCAACGGCTCCGCTGACGCGCCCGCACGCGCCATAACTTCGGCGGCAGCGCCTCCGGGACCAAAGAGGCGCCTGGCCCATGATCAATGCACACAACGGCGACGGATCAGTCGTCGGTGTTCTCAGCCTCGCCTTCGAGGGAGCGTGGGGTGACAAAGCGGTCGAGGCGTCCGGTGCGCGGCGCGATCTCGGCCCAGCTGGCCACATCGAAGTCGATGACGGCGAGGCCGCTTGTGGGATATTTTTGGGACAGCCGGGCATAGGCATAGCGATCGCCATGGCTGATCAGGCTGAGAGCGAGCTCCTCGAGGCCAGGATTGTGGCCAACGAGCAGCAGTGTACGCGCCTGATGGTCGTTCTGGATGACAAACATCAGGTCTTCGACGCTGGCCTCATAGATGCGCGGCTCAAATTGCTCGGCGAAGCGCTCGGTGGGCGAACTTGCCGCTAGCGCGCCCTTCACCAGCTCCCAGGTCTGGCGGGTGCGGGTGGCCGGCGAGCACAGGGTGAGATCAGGCAGCAGGTTCTCCTGCGCCAGATATGCGCCCATGCGCGGCGCGGCGCGCCGACCACGTTCAGCCAGCGGGCGGTCGCGATCGGCGACATTGTCGGGCCAGGCGGCCTTTGCGTGGCGCAGCAATATCAGGCGCAGCATGGCGCGCTCCCTCACTCAGCATTCTGGCGGCATGACGCGCCCTTGTGGCGCGCGCTGGCGACGCGTGGTTGTGACAAGCCCTTCCAGGCGCTTTGCTGGCGCATCTTCGGGGCCTCACTTCTGGCAGACGAAAGTTAAGGGCAAATGTCGACATGAGTCTTGCCCAAACGGCCGTTCAACAGCATGAATACGCCAACTGTCGCTGTCCCTGGGAGGAAAATCCAAATGAGAAGTTACCGTCTGGCCGAGTTTGGCGCTCCCCTGGAGACCGTAGACACCCCGACCCCGACGCCTGAGGGCAAGCAGGTTCTGCTGAAGGTCAAGGCCTCCGGCGTCTGCCACAGCGACATCCATATCTGGGAAGGCAGCTACGACCTCGGCGGCGGTCGCAAAATGGCGATGAAGGGCATTCCGCTGCCGCTGACCATGGGCCATGAGACGGTGGGCGAAGTGGTCGCCGTGGGCCCCGAGGCCGAGGGCGTCAAGGTGGGCGAGACCCGCCTCGTGTTCCCGTGGATCGGCTGCGGCAAGTGCAGCATCTGCGCGGCGGGCGACGAGCATCTGTGCAACCGGCCGCTGGCGCTGGGCGTGACCTGCGACGGCGGCTACGCTGATCACATCGTCGTCTCCGACCCGAAGTATCTCATCGACATCACCGGCGTCGCCGAGGATGTGGCCGCGCCTTACGCCTGCTCGGGCCTGACCACCTATAGCGCGCTGAAGAAGTTCAGCGACTTCCTCACCACCGATCCGATCCTGATCCTCGGCGCCGGTGGCCTCGGCCTGATGGCGCTGACCCTGCTCAAGGCGATGAACGCCAGGGGCGCGGTGGTGGTCGATATCGACCCGGCCAAGCGTGAGGCGGCGGTCGCCGCTGGCGCCATCGCCGCTGTCGATCCGACCGCCCCCGACGCGGTCAAGCAGATCATGTCGGCGGCTGGCGGCGGGGTGCGCGGCGCGCTCGACCTGGTCGGCAACACCGCCACCACCCAGCTCGGCTTCGACGCCCTCGGCAAGGGCGGCAAGCTGGTGATCGTCGGCCTGTTCGGCGGCCAGGCCAGCTGGTCGCTGCCGATGTTCCCGATCAAGGCGGCGACGGTGCAGGGCTCCTTCGTCGGCAGCCTTGCCGAGCTGCATGAGCTGATCGATCTGGTGAAGGGCGGCCAGGTTCCGGCCGTGCCGCTGATCCACCGTCCGCTGGCCGAGGTGGCCGCCACGCTGGAAGATCTGCGCCTTGGCCGCATCGTCGGCCGCGCCGTGCTGACGCCCTGAGCGAGCGGCGAAGCTGTTGGTGTTATCGGAGGCGGCGCAGCGATGCGCCGCCTTTGGCGTTTTATGGTTGGTACAAAAAGGCGGAGGCTGATGTCGGCGATACGCGCCGAAGGTAGCGCCTGATATAGCCAGGGCAGTTAGCGTCGTCGCCCCACCCCTTCGGGGCATTGCGATGTGACCGGCATCCTGCTGTGATCCACCTGACGTCGCCGGGCGATCTGGCGGCAGCAGGTTGCGTATATTGGGCGATGTGGAGGCAATACAGCGCCCGCCTTGTCAGGCGCGATCACCATCTAGCCACGCGCCGGCGAAAGAGGCGGTTCGCTGCATCACCCGTCCGCGTCCGGGGCGTTACAGTTACAGGACGATGCACTAAGATGTGATTCGGGCGCAGGCTGGGACAGCCGCGCTATTGCCTGTTTCAGGTCGCCGTCGCCTTCTGGCGCGGCCGGGAGTGATGCAGGGGGAGGACATGGCGCGCACGCCAACTGGCGCCGGCGCAGGACAGGCGGAGGGGATGGCGCCCTCCACTGGACCATATCGCGCGGCCCGCACTCGGTCTAAAACGCCGCGTCGCAGCGGCGGAATGGGGGTGGCGCCCGACGCCGCTCGTGTTGGCGCCCCTGTTGGCGCGGCGTTGGCATTGCTGGTGGCGGCGCTGTCGGTTAGCCCCGCTGTCGCTGGCGGCCCCCACGGCGTCACCCAGCCATCGCAACTCTTCGCACAGCACACGCCTGAGCCAGGCTTCAGCGCCGGCCCGATGGCGCAACCTCTGGCCAGCCGGCCCGGCGGACAATTGGGGCCAGCGGGCGCCAGCGTTGATCGCGATATGGAGGCGTTAATCGCCGCCACGCGCGCCGCCGCTTCTTCGGCGATCACCACCGCCGACAGCATGGGCATGGCCAATGACAGGCTGACCGGCATCCTGTCGCGCGTCGACCGCATCGAGCAGCGGGTGCGCCGCCATGACCATAATGCGCCCCGCTCGGGTTCCGGCCTGCACAATTCCGGCTGGCGCTGAGGCGCAGACGGTTTTTGCCGCCGCATAGGACGTCATGCGTTGCGCCTTCCGCCGCCGAACCTTGCCGCCGCCGAACCTTGCCTCCGCCGAACCCTGCAGCCGCCGCACGCCCTGCGCCGCCGACGTCATCTCAAGCCGTCAGCCCGGCCAACCCACATCCTGGCCAGGTCTTCAGCGCCTTTCGTTAACCTGGCTGCCGACCTTAACCCTGCACATGCCGCTGGGGCGGCGCGCTGGCATTGCCCTTGAGGGGCGTTTCGGGGCACATGCTAGCCATTGCCCGTGCGTGATGATTCAGCGGGGTGAGCCTGCGTCGTTCCGCGACGCGCATTGGCTGGAAGCAGGCGTGACCGTCCGGACGCTGCGCCGTAATGGTCAGGGAGGTCTCTGCTCAGGGACCTTGCTGGTCAAGGACTGGCGACAGGGGCGGGGCGAGGGCGCCGTTCCCACGGTGAGACTGATCGGGCATGCTGTTTAATTCTTTTGTTTTCCTGCTGCTGTTCCTGCCGTTCTCGCTCGCCGTGCACTGGCTCGCCGAACGCTATTGGCCGCATTGGCGGTTGCTGGCGCTGTTGCTGCTGTCCTTTGCTTTTTACAGTTATTGGGACTGGCGGTTTGCGCCCTTGCTGGCGGCCTCGATCCTGCTCAACTGGGCGCTGGCCCAGGTGTTCTGCAAGGCGCGGCTCGGCTGGCTGATCACTTTGGCGATCTGCGTCAACCTGTTCGTGCTCGGCGTGTTCAAATACGCCGGCTTCTTCGCCAGCCTGGTTCCTGGGCTGGACGCCAGCAGCCTGGACCTGCTCGGCGCGGGCCTCGCCTTGCCGCTGGGCATTTCGTTCTTCACCTTCCACCACGTGATGTATCTGGTGGATCTGCGCGCTGGCCGCGCGCCCCAGGTCGGGCTGGTGAAATATGGCCTGTATATCGCCTTCTTCCCCCAGGTGCTGGCCGGTCCGCTGGTGCGTTGGAGCGAGATCCTGCACCAGTTCGACCAGCCAGCCTACGCCCGGCCCGACGCGGCGGAGCGTTTCGGGCGCGGCCTGTTGCTGTTGTGTGTTGGCCTCGCCAAGAAGGTGCTGATCGGCGATCCGCTGGCCGAATATGTCACGCCCGTATTCCAGCTCGCCGCCGATGGCGGGGTCATCACCATGGCCCAGGCCTGGCAGGCGATGCTGGCCTTCACCTTCCAGATCTATTTCGACTTCTCCGGCTACACCGACATGGCGCTTGGCATTGCGCTGATGTTTGGCGTGGTGTTGCCGCAGAACTTCGAGACGCCCTATCGCGCCCTGTCGTTGCAGGATTTCTGGCGGCGCTGGCACATGACGCTGTCGCGCTTCCTGCGTGATTATCTCTACATCCCGCTCGGGGGAAACCGCCATGGCCTGCCGGTGCAGGTCATGGCGTTGTTCGCCACCATGGCCCTTGGCGGCCTGTGGCACGGCGCCGGCATGACCTTCGTGGTGTGGGGCGCGGCCCATGGCGCGGCCCTTGGCATAGGTCTGCTGTGGCGTCGGGCCGGGCTGCCGATGCCGCCCGTGCTCGGCTGGGCGCTGACCTTCCTGTTCGTCGCCGTCACCTTCGTGCTGTTCCGCGCCGCCAGCTTTGACGCAGCTATGCGCATCTATGAGGGCATGGTCGGCCTGAGCGGCTTTGGCGGCGGCTTCAAGTGGCGCGCCATCGCCATCGCAGCAGCGTTCGCCATGATTGGCCCCACCGCCTGGGTGGCGGTGCACAAGGCGCCGCCGTCCCGCGCCCTCGCCGTGGTCAGCGCCATTTTGTTCACCCTGATCCTGTTCAAGATTGGCGATGATGCGAACTATGAGTTCATCTACTTCCAGTTCTGAACCGGATGAGGCGGCGAAGAGGCAGGCCGCGGACAGATGGCGCAGCTTTTCGCTCTGCTTCGTCGGCGCGGCGATGGCGGCCCTGGTGGCCGCCGGCGCGGCGCTGTTTGCGCTGGAGCCCTATGACACGGGACGGCACGCCATGCCGCGTCAGGGCGCCGGCGATGGCCCGGCGTGGCGGCTCAATGTCAGCCGGGCTGCTGACCCTGCGTTCAATGCGGCGGTGATCGGCAATTCGCGCGCCCAGATGCTGGAGCCAGCGGTGCTGGACGCCGGAACTGGCCTTCGCTTCGTCAATCTGAGCATCCCGGGGATGACGCCGGTGGAGAAGCGGCTGCTGGCGCTGACCTTCCTGCGCGCCCACCCGGCGCCGCGCGCGCTGGTGCTTGGTCTCGATGAGTGGTGGTGTCGGCCCAGGCAGCAGGGCAGTGCGCAATTTCCAGCCTGGCTCTATGCTGACAATGCGTGGGACTATGCCGTCGGTCTGATGCGCATGCAGACGCTGGAGATGACGTCGCGGCGTATCGACTATCTGATGGGGCGCGTCGCGCCCATGCGGGCCGACGGCTACGATGATTACACCAGCCACTACGCCGCCTTAACCGGCGCCGGGCGGGCCCAGCAGCGCATGCAGACAGCCGCCCGGCCGCAAGCGAGCGACAACCCCGCGCATGCGTTCCCGGCTGTCGCCATCTTGCAGCAGATATTGCAGGCGCTGCCCGCAGAGACCCCGGTGGTGTTGATGTGGCCGCCGCGCCATATCTCGGCGCAACCTGCGCCAGGCTCCGCCGCCGAACGCAGCTTCGCCGCCTGCCGGGCGGCGCTGGATGGGGCGGCGACATCACGCCCGCGCGTCGCAGTGGTCGACTGGGGCGGCGACACCAGCATCAACCGCGAGCCGCGGCATTTTCACGACGAAACCCATTATGTGAGGGCGGTCGCCGATCAATTGGGCGGCGCTGTCGCCAGCGCCGTGGCCGGCCTGCTCAGGCCCGCCCGCTGATCGGCGCACATCACCCTGGTCGCACAACCCCTGGTCGCACATCCCCCTGGTCGCACAGCGCATCTGGCCAGTCGCTGTCGCCAGCGCTGCGTGCGAAAGCCCCGGCTCAAGCTGTGGCGATTCGCGCCGCGAAGCCTGTGACAGGCTTGAGCTTTTCCATGGCAGGCCGTGTGACCTGCACTGTGGACGCCGCCATAAGCCAAGGCGCACAACGGAAAAACGTCTGGCTGTCATTTGTTATGACGTATGTGGCGCGCGATGCGTTGTCGTGCCGTCATCGAGCGTCTATACAGCCTGCCACCTATCGCCCCGTGGCGCTGGTTTCCATTAGCCGGCGACGTGCAGAACACGGGCCCAGAAGAGAGTATCGGTTATGGCGAATGCGACGATTTCTGCAGAGTACCGGCCATCCGAAGACGAGCCATTCATGGGGGAGCGTCAACGCGAGTATTTCCGCCGGAAGCTGCACGCCTGGAAAGAGGAAATTCTGAGGGAGAGCCGCGAAACCCTGGCGACCCTGCAGAAGGAAAACGAGAACCATCCGGACGTGGCGGACCGGGCTTCTTCGGAAACGGATCGGGCGATCGAACTGCGGGCCCGCGACCGTCAGCGCAAGCTGATCTCCAAGATCGACGACGCCCTGCAGCGCATCGATGACGGCACCTATGGCTATTGCGAAGAGACCGGCGAGCCAATCTCGCTCAAGCGCCTTGAAGCCCGCCCCATCGCCACCCTGTCGCTGGAAGCTCAGGAGCGGCACGAGCGCAACGAACGCGTGCATCGCGACGACTGACGCCCGTAGCCGGTGGGCGTGGCCCTTCGGGCGCCGGTCAAGCGCTGTCGGCGGCTGCGCCTTGCAGGGCGCGGATGTGTCAGCTGCATCTCGTCCCGGCAAGAGGCGCCACGCTGGCGCAAGAGGCGGCACGCTGGCGCAAAGAGGCGGCACGCTGGCGATGAACTCTGGAGAGGCTTGGGGCGGCGCGACATGGGATGCCGACGCCCCTGACTGACCCGACGCGCGCAGGGGGGCTTGGGTCTCTGACAGGCGACATCAACGCAAAAAGGCCGGAGCGCGCGCTCCGGCCTTTTTTGTTCATCTAGGGGCTGCGGGCCAGACGCGCCGACGGCCAGCGTCATGTAGCGCTGGCGAGCTGGCGTCGCGCCGCCCGCGGCGCTCAGCCCTTGCGCGGCGGGGCGCGGCCGAGAAGACGGGCGAACTCGGCCTCAATGGCCTCCGGCGAAAGGGGGTCGAGCGCCGCCTTCTCATCCTTGTCGCTGCCCGACGCAGCCGCCTTGTCGGGGGCGGGCGCCGCCGCGGCTGGCGTCGCCGTCGCAGTGGCCGTCGATGCGGCGGCTCTTGCTGGAGGTGCGCTTGCGGAGGAGGGGCTGGCTTCAGGCGCCTTCGACGCGGCTGGCGGCTGGGTGGGAGCCGTCTGCGCAGTCGCCGTCTGGGCGGTGGGCTTGGCCGCCGGAGCCGGCATGTCGAAGGACAGCTCTGGCAATTCGACCTTGGACACGGGCTTGTCGCTAGCAGCTGACGCCCCGCCTTCCGGCTTCGTCGCGCCAGCTGGCTGGGTGGGCTGGGCTGCTGTCGTCGCGGCCTTCACCGTGTCGCCTGCGGCGGGCGCCGTCGCGGCAGGCTTGTCGGCCGGCGCCGCCTCAGACGTGGGCGTGGCGGCGCCTTCTGCGGCCTCCTGCTCCGGCTGCCGCCGCACGGAGGGGCGCAGACCGGCAAGGTCGAGACGCAGCGACGCAAGGGACGGACCAGCGCGCGGCGCCGGCGCCTCTTCTGCCGGAGCGCTCGCTGCCTCAGGCTGTGGCTCCTGGCGAGCTGGCGCAGGCTTGGCCGGTTCAGCGGTTGGGGCGGCGACCTTGCTGGCGGCATTGTTCGCGGCGGCGTCCGGGGTCGACAGACGCAGCGCGTCCTGGAGCTGGCGCTCCATGTCATTGAGCACGCGGCTGTCGACAGCCGGACGGGGTGCGGCCTCTGACGTTGCTGCCTGGCTGGTTGCCTGGCTGGCTGGTTGGCTCGCGGCGGGGCTGGCGGTAGCTGGAGCCTGCGGGCGCTGCGGCGCAGGGGATGTTGCTGCGGGCGCCTGCGGGGCCATGGTCGGGGTGGCCAGCGAGCGCGGCGTCGCATTTGACGGGGCGCCTGCAGCGGACGAAGGGGCGCCAGCCTGAGCCGCCGCCTGGGCGCGGGCGAGCCCTGCGGCAGGGCCAGCTGCCGGCGGACGCACGCCAGCGGGCGGCGTCATCGGCCGGCCGGGCTGCGGGGCCAACGGCCGCGAGCCAAAGCCCGGGGCCGGACGCATGGGCTGCTGCGGCTGGGGTGGGCGGACCGGAGCAGCGGGCGTCGTCGCGCCAGGCGCATTTGCTCCAGCGACGTTCGCGGTCGGGGCAGCCGCCGGTGCGGGCGCCAGGCCCTGGCCTGGCTGCGGCAGGCCGCCAACGGACGGCGCCGGGCGCCCCTGCGGCGCGCTTGCAGCGAATTGCTGGCCAGCAGGCTGTGCAGGGCCAGAGGCCGGAACGGGGGCGCTGGCCTGGGGGGGCGGAGCCGCCGCCGGCCGTGCTGCGGGCACAGCTTGCGGCGCGGGCATGGTCGTTGGCTGTGGCCCGGCGGCTGGCGGTGCGACAGGCTGCGCGACCGGCGGCGTGACGGGAGCGGGGCGGACCAGATTGTCGACGCTGGGCAGCCGCGATTCCGCGCGTGGCTCCGGCGCCTTCGGCGGCTGTGGACGCGTGTCCTCGCTGCGGCCTTCTGGCTTGCCGGGCGCGTCCGCCGCGTCGGCGTCGGCGTCGGCGCCGCTGAAGGCCGGGTTGCGGGCGCTCTGGCCGCGGATGATGGCGCTCTCGATCACCACGTCGGAGGCGCCGCCAATCATCACCAGATGTTCAACGTGATCGCGGCGGACCAGCACGAGCTGGCGCTGGTCATCGAGATCGTAAACATCGACCACGCCGAGCCGGGGCTGGCGCGATCGCGGCCCCTGGGCGGCGGCCCGCTTCCGCCCGGAAGTGATGCGCCGCAGCACGAAAGCAAGGATCATCACCACGACGAGGATGGCGACGAAGGCTAACAGGAATTGCGCGGCGTTAGTCATTTCTTATCCGGACGTCGGTTGCTCGGTGAATGCTGACGCAAACCCATTCGGCCCATGCGACAACAGACTTGAGGCGCATTTTTCATGATCAGGGTTAATCGACGGTTGACAGGGCGGCAACCGCGTTTTGATTCCCAACCGGAGAAACGTGAACCTTTCAGCAGTCTTCTTTGGTTAGCCTGGCGCACATGCGCTGGAAAATGGCCATGTCGGGGATATGGTCCGCGCCATGTCGATTTTTCGTCGCGCGCCGCGCCTGGATGCGCGGAAGCCATGACATGACGGGCCCCACCTATCCGGTCGCACCGGCGGCGCCGGTCAGAGTGCTGGCCGTCTGAGACGTTTTCATGCGTTCCGGCGGCGCAACGGCTAGTGTAATGGACGCGGCTCTCCGGATTCACGCCGGGTGTGCGTCAAAGAATAACCGGTGACAGGTTGTCCATGAGAAAGTCAGCGCCAGATTTGGCCCGCGCCCGCGCTCTGGCGGCGTGTGATGACGCTCCCGCCGGAGCGGACATGGCGCAGCGCGAGGCGCCGCAGCCCTGGCGCCGTTACGGCGGCGTCGCCGCGCCCTTGCTGCTGTTCTCCATCTGCTTCATCGGCGCCGGCCTGTGGCTGTCGACGCTGGCCCCGGACCATGCCCGCCCGCTGGTGCTGGGCCTGCTGGGCCTGCTCGCCGTGGTGGGCATCTTCGCGCTGTTTGGCTTCGCCGTGGGCTTTTTCCAGATGGCGCGCGGCGTCTCCCGTCCGACGCGGCTGGCGCGGGCCATTGTCGACGGCGCGGTCGCCGGCCAGGCGGTGGTCGACGCCCATGGCGACGTCGTCTGGTGCAATCGCGCATGGCGGGCGCTGGTGGGCGGCGATGAATTTCGCCCGGCGACCCTCGACCGCGCCACCGCCCATGCGCCGGAAATCAGCGAGGCGCTGTACCGGCTGGCGCAGACAGCGCGCGGCGGCGCGCCGGCCCACGACGAGATGCGGTTTCCGCAGGCCGCGGCCGGCCCCTTCGCGGCTGGCGGCTGGCGACGCGTCGAGGTTCGGCTGTTGGGTGAGGGCCGCAAGGCGCCGCTACTGTGGACGATCACCGACATCACCGCCGACCGCGAGCGTCAGGAACGGGTGTTTCAGGAACTGCAGCACGCCATCAATTTTCTCGACCAGGCCCCGGCCGGCTTCATGTCGATCGAGAGCGACGGCAGCATCGGCTATATGAACGCCACGCTGGCGGATTGGCTCGGTCACGATCTGGCCAGCGCCGGCGCCGGCGGCGTCACGCTGGCCGATCTCGCCTCCAGAGGCGTCAGCGCCCAGATCATGGCGGCCCGCAACGCCGATGGCAAAAGCGACGTGTTTGACATCGATCTCAGGCGGCGCGATGGCCACATGCTGCCGGTGCGGGTCATCCATCGCGCCCCGACCGACCCCAACGGCGTGGCGCTGCCGTCGCGTACGCTGGTGCTCAATCGCGCCACCGGGCCCGCCGCTTCGGAAGGCCTGCGCCAGGCGGAAGTGCGCTTCGCCCGCTTCTTCAACAACACCCCGGTGGCGATCGCCACCATCGCCGCCGACGGGCGGGTGATTGGCTGCAACGCCTCCTTCGTCCGCCTGTTCGCCCAGGACGCCGTGGAGAAAAGCGCCGTGGCGCTGGTGGCCGAGAAGGATGCGCCGCGGCTTGAGGCGGCCTTGCGCGCCGCCAGCAACCAGGAGGAGGCGGCGCCATTTGAGGCGCATCTGGCCGGCGAGGGCGGCAAGTCGGCGCGGTTTTATGTCAGCGGCGTTGATGACGGCGAGGGCGATGACGAGACCGCCATTATCTATGCGCTCGACACCACCGAGCAGCGGGCGCTGGAGGCCCAGTTCGCCCAGGCGCAAAAGATGAACGCCGTGGGCCAACTGGCCGGCGGTGTGGCCCATGACTTCAACAATGTGCTGCAGGCGATCATCGGCTTTAGCGAATTGTTGCTGGCCAAGCACCGGCCGACCGATCCGTCCTTCCAGGACATCATGCAGATCAAGAGCAACGCCAACCGGGCGGCGGCGCTGGTGCGGCATCTGCTGGCGTTCTCGCGGCGGCAGACGCTGCGGCCGCAGGTGGTGATGGTCGGCGATGTGCTGGCCGACGTGTCGCTGCTGCTCAAGCGCCTGCTCGGCGAGCGGGTCGATCTCGACGTGCACCACGGGCGCGACATCTGGCCGGTGAAGGCCGACATCAACCAGTTCGAACAGGTGATCATGAATCTGGCGGTGAACGCCCGTGACGCCATGCCAGACGGCGGCCAGGTGTCGATCCGCACCAGCAATGTCACCGCCGCCGAATCGCGCCGCTATGATGAGAGCATGCCCGCCGCCGATTATGTGATGATCGAGGTGTCTGACACCGGCGTCGGCATGCCGCCTGAGGTGATGTCGCAGATCTTCGAGCCGTTCTTCACCACCAAGGACGTGGGCAAGGGGACGGGCCTCGGGCTGTCGACGGTCTATGGCATCGTCAAGCAGACCGACGGCTATATTCTGTGCGAGAGCGAGGTCGGCAAGGGCGCGACCTTCCGCATTTTCCTGCCGCGTCACATCGAGGAAGCGCGGCCCGAGGCGTCAGGCCCCAGCGTGGCGGCCAGTCGCCGGCCGGCGGCGGACCTCACCGGACGCGGCGTCATTCTGCTGGTGGAGGATGAGGAGGCGGTGCGGGCCTTTGCGTCGCGCGCCCTGACCACGCGCGGTTACACCGTGCTTGAGGCGGCATCCGGCGTTGAGGCGATCCAGCTGCTCGAAGAGCGCGATGAGCCGGTTGATCTGGTGGTGTCTGATGTGGTGATGCCGGAGATGGACGGCCCGTCGCTGCTGCGTGAAATGCGGGCGCGGGGCGTTGGGGCCCGTATCGTTTTCGTCTCTGGCTATGCCGAAGACGCCTTCCGCAAGAACCTGCCGGAAGGGGAGACCTTCGTGTTCCTGCCCAAGCCGTTCAGCCTCAAGCAGTTGATCGAGGCGGTGAAGGCGCAGATGGGCTGAGCTGGGGCGCGTCCACAGTGCACGGCGCAGCGACGCCAGGCCTGGCGCCTGTCGCCGTGCAGGCAAGATGAAACGGGCGTAGGGGCCCGATCCGCCTGGAATCGCAGCCCATAAAGCCGCGAGACGGGGGCCAATGGCGGCGAGCCGCGCCGTGCCTGTTGATGGCGTGTCCGGGCGAGAGAAATCCGTTTGTTGTCAAAACGGATATGAGAACAAAAAAAGAACTTGCACCATGGAACAAATGAGGTACAAACAACACATTGAAGCTGCCCGACGCCTCATGCCATAAGGAACAGGACAATGTCGCCACCCGCGCTCAAGCTCGTTGAAGGTTCCTCCATGGACAAGACAAAGGCGCTCGATGCAGCGCTTTCCCAGATCGAACGTTCGTTCGGCAAGGGTTCGATCATGCGCCTCGGCAAGAATGATCGGCCGGTCGAAATTGAGACGGTCTCGACGGGGTCGATCGGGCTGGATATTGCGCTGGGCGTCGGCGGTCTGCCGCGCGGGCGCATTATCGAGGTCTATGGTCCGGAATCGTCGGGCAAGACCACGCTGACCCTGCACACCATCGCCGAAGCGCAGAAGAAGGGCGGCGTCTGCGCATTCGTCGACGCGGAGCATGCGCTTGATCCGGTTTACGCCCGCAAGCTGGGCGTCAAGCTGGATGATCTGCTGATCTCGCAGCCGGATACTGGCGAGCAGGCGCTGGAGATCGCCGACACGCTGGTGCGCTCGGGCGCCATCGACGTGCTGGTTATCGACTCGGTGGCGGCGCTGACGCCACGCGCTGAAATCGAAGGCGAAATGGGTGAGGTGCAGCCTGGTCTGCAGGCCCGGCTGATGAGCCAGGCGCTGCGCAAGCTTACCGGCTCGATTTCGCGCTCCAACACCATGGTCATCTTCATCAACCAGATCCGCATGAAGATCGGCGTGATGTATGGCTCGCCCGAGACCACGACTGGCGGCAACGCGCTGAAGTTCTATGCCTCGGTGCGCCTCGACATCCGCCGCACTGGCGCGATCAAGGATCGCGATGAGGTCACCGGCAACTCCACCCGCGTCAAGGTGGTGAAGAACAAGGTGGCGCCGCCGTTCAAGCAGGTCGAATTCGACATCATGTATGGCGAGGGCATCTCCAAGCTCGGCGAACTGATCGACCTTGGCGTCAAGGGCGGCATCGTCGAGAAATCCGGCGCCTGGTTCTCTTACGATAGCCAGCGGCTGGGGCAGGGGCGTGAGAACGCCAAGAATTTCCTGCGCCAGAATCCGGAGGTCGCCGACCGTATCGAGGCGTCGATCCGCCAGAACGCTGGCCTCCTGGCGGAGCGGATCCTCGACAATATTGAGCCGACGGCCGATGACCTTGATGAAGGTCAGGCCTGAGCGCAGCGAAAAGTTCCCCAAGGGCGGCCCCACGGCCGCCCTTGGTGTTTCAGGCATTGGCCGCACGTCTGCTGTGGCGATGAGCCGGCGCTATCGTCTGTGCGGCGCGCATCGGGATTGATCCAGGGGCCGGCGTCAGATGGCTTGAGACCAGATGGCGATGTCAGGCGGGCGGCTCCTCTGGGCGGCAGGTCTGAACGGACGTCGCCGGGCCACAGGTTTGCAATCTCGACAAGGTCGCTTCGCCTCACTAGAAGACGTGTGCTGAAGGGGCGGCGACCGGTCGTCCCGTATCTGTCCGAGTGCGTGTTTGCGATGAGCGGCGTCAACGAAATTCGATCGACCTTCCTCGATTACTTTGCCAGGAACGGCCATGAAGTCGTGCCGTCGGCTCCGCTCGTGCCGCGGAACGACCCGACGCTGATGTTTACGAACGCTGGCATGGTGCCGTTCAAGAACGTCTTCACCGGCGCCGAGAAGCGGCCTTACGTCCGCGCCACCTCATCGCAGAAGTGCGTGCGCGCCGGCGGCAAGCACAACGACCTCGATAATGTCGGCTATACCGCCCGCCATCACACCTTCTTTGAGATGTTGGGTAATTTCTCGTTTGGCGATTATTTCAAGGAAAACGCCATCGAGCTGGCGTGGAATCTGGTCACCAAGGAATATGGCCTGCCGCAGGAAAAACTGCTGGTCACGGTCTATTCCGAGGATGACGAGGCGCACGCCCTGTGGCGCAAGATCGCCGGGCTGCCCGACAGCAAGATTATTCGCATTCCCACCTCCGACAATTTCTGGATGATGGGCGACACTGGCCCGTGCGGCCCGTGCTCCGAGATCTTCTACGACCATGGTGACCATATCGCTGGCGGCCCTCCTGGCAGCCCGGATGAGGATGGCGATCGCTTCATCGAGATCTGGAACCTGGTGTTCATGCAGTTCGACCAGATCGCCCCTGGCGAGCGGCTGAACCTGCCGCGGCCGTCGATCGACACAGGCATGGGTCTGGAGCGGATTTCGGCGGTGCTGCAGGGCACCCACGACAATTACGCCACCGACATGATGCGCGCGCTGATCATGGCCGTCGCCAATCTGACTGGCGTTGACCCGGATGGTCCGCAGGGCGTCAGCCACCGCGTCATCGCCGACCATTTGCGCGCCTGCTGCTTCCTGATCGCCGACGGCGTGCTGCCGTCGAACGAAGGTCGCGGCTATGTGCTGCGCCGCATCATGCGTCGCGCCATGCGCCATGGTCAGCTGCTTGGCGCGCGCGAGCCGCTGATGTGGCGGCTGTTCCCGGCGCTGAAGCGGGAGATGGGCGAGGCTTTCCCGGAGTTGGGACGCGCCGAGGCGCTGATCACTGAGACGCTGCGGCTCGAAGAAGTTCGCTTCCGCCGCACGCTGGAGCGTGGCCTCGCGATCCTCGAAGACGAATCCCGCGAGCTGGCCGCTGGCGACCGTCTGAATGGCGAGACGGCCTTTACGCTTTACGACACCTATGGCTTCCCGCTTGACTTGACCCAGGACGCCCTGCGCGCCCGTGGCGTCGGCGTCGACACCGAGGCGTTCGACGCGGCGATGAAGCGCCAGCGCGAGCTGGCCCGGGCCAATTGGGCGGGTTCGGGCGAAGCGGCGACCGATCGCGTCTGGTTCGGCGTCAAGGAGCGGGTCGGGGCCACCGAGTTCCTCGGCTATGACACGGAGCAGGCCGAGGGCAGCATCACCGCGATTGTGCGCGACGGCGCCGAGGTTGAGGTCGCCAACGCCGGCGAGACCGTGCAGCTGGTGGTCAATCAGACGCCATTCTATGGCGAGTCCGGCGGTCAGGTCGGTGACGAGGGCGTGATTCTTGCCCCAGGCCTGCGTGGCCGCGTCACTGGGACCAGCAAGAAGCTCGGCGATGTGTTTGTGCACGAAGTCGTGGTCGAGGAGGGCGCGCTGCGTCCTGGCCAGGCGGTCGAGCTCAGGGTTGATCACACCCGGCGCCGCGCTATCCGCGCCAACCATTCAGCGACCCACCTGTTGCATGAGGCGCTGCGTCTGGTGCTGGGCGACCATGTCGCCCAGAAGGGCTCGCTGGTGACGCCGGAGCGGCTGCGGTTCGACATCAGCCATCCCAAGCCGGTCACCGGCGAGGAACTGGCGCGGGTCGCCGATATCGCCAATGACGTGATCGTGCAGAATGCGCCGGTCATCACCCGTCTGATGGCTGTCGATGAGGCGATTGAGTCCGGCGCCCGCGCCCTGTTCGGCGAGAAATATGGCGACGAGGTCCGCGTGGTCTCCATGGGCAAGACCCAGGACGATGGCGGCAATCGTGATTTCTCGGTTGAATTGTGCGGCGGCACCCATGTGGAGCGCACCGGCGACATTGGTCTGGTCACTGTGGTCGCCGAGGCCGGCGTCGCCGCGGGCGTCCGCCGCATTGAGGCGCTGACCGGCGCGGCCGCCAGACACTATCTGGCGACGGAAAGCTCCCGTCTGCGCGACCTGGCCGCCATGCTGAAGACCCCGGCCGATGAAGCGGCGACCCGGCTGGAGAGCCTGCTCGAAGAGAAACGCAAGCTTGAGCGTGACCTTGCCGACGCCCGTAAGAAACTGGCGATGGGCGGCGGCGCGGCGGGCGAGGACCTGGTGCGCGAGGTCAATGGGGTGAAATTCTTCGCCCGCGCGGTCGCTGGCGTCGAGATGAAGGACCTCAAGGGTCTGGTTGATGACGCCAAGGCCAAGGTCGGCTCCGGCGTTGTGGCGCTGGTCAGTGTCGCTGACGACGGCAAGGCGGCGATCGTCGTTGGTGTGACCAAGGATCTGGTCAGCCGCTTCGACGCGGTCAGCCTGGTGCGCGCTGGCTCTGCGGCGCTCGGCGGCAAGGGCGGCGGCGGCCGTCCGGATATGGCCCAGGCCGGTGGTCCTGATGGGGCCGCAGCTGACGCCGCGCTGAAGGCGGTCGAGGCGGGGCTCGCTGCCTGAGGCGATGCGCATCGCCGCGCTCGCTGAGCCTACCTCCGCGCCCGCTCTGCTTATACTCCGTCATGCCCGCGCTTGTCGCGGGCATCCACGGTGTCGCTGGCGGCCTGGCGTTCTGTTATGGACCGCGCAGGGCTCTACTCGGGCGCCAAGCTCCGCGTGGGGTTACAGATGCCCGCGCGGCTCGATAACGCGTGGATGCCCGCGACAAGCGCGGGCATGACGGCTCAAATTGGGCCGCTCACGTTTGATGAGTAACGTTGGCTTGCTTGCAAGGGGGGCCGCACGAAGTACGGATCACGTCGGCGCGCGGTGCGCCTGTTCAGACGTGATGGTGGGCGAGCGAAGGTGCGATTCACAAAGGGCCTGGATGGCGTTATCCAGGCCCTTTGTTTGCTTTCGGTCGGCCTTGAGTGCCGGGGGTAATTATTGCCCGCGCCGCCCATGCCCCCTGGGCTGCATGGATTAGGGGCCGTGGGGCGAAATTGCCGCAACAGCAGCTGATAGCGCAACAATCGCTCTTGTACCCAGACAGTTAACTTGTCGCGCGGGGGCGCCTAGGGCCACCCCAGCACGCCGCACAACTCCAGTAACAAGCGACTAGCGCCGCACCGCCCGCCCGATGGCGATCAGGATACAGGCGCCGATGAAGCCCGCGATCAGATAGCCGATCCAGCCGCCCAGCGCGACGCCGATCAGCCCGAGCAGCAGATTGGCGACTGCTGCGCCGACGATGCCGAGAATAATGTTAAGCAGGACGCCTGTGTCGCTCTTCATGAACATGGAGGCGAACCAGCCAGCAAATCCCCCCACGATGATCGCCGCGATCCATCCAATCTGTGCTGTTTCCATAACGGGCGCTCCTTTGTGATGCGGCCTGTCAACGCGCAATGGCTGCATTTGGTTGCATTATTTGCAGGCCATGCCGCAGTTTTGCGCCTTTATAGGGTGGCGTCCATCGCAACATGGCGACATAAGGCGGGCGGAGCGGCCTCAAACACCCGGATGTACGCCACGATTATTGTGGCGGCGGCGTCCTGCGAGATGAGCGCGGGCGCCTTCGTTGGTTTGCGCAGTGGCGTCGGTGCTTTAAACAGAAGTAGATTTGGCGTTCATTTCGCCCGTTCTGGCCGGGATCAAGGGGCAGGGCGTTTGCGGGGCGGTACGCCCCTGAGGCTGCAGCCGATCGGCTTGAGGGCGTGGCGCTCACTGGTCACAATTTGGCGCCTGGCCGCCTTTGGCCAGTCCTGAGGGCGAGATCTGGCGTTGCAGCGGCGTTGCGCTGTTTTGGCGGCGCGCTTCGCGGCGTTCGCGGGGCGGGTGATTCCGTCTGCCGCACAGGAGAGGAAGCGAACGGCATGTTGAAGCTGATAGCAGGACTGGCGTTGTTTCTCGCCGCACATGCGCCGGCTATGGCGCGCGGCTTGCGCGGTCGATTGCAGGAGACGCTTGGCCCCATCGGCTATCGCATCGCCATCAGCGTTGTGGCGCTGGTCGGGCTGGTGCTGATTATCTGGGGCTTCGGCGATTATCGCGCCCAGGGCTATATCCAGCTGTGGGACCCGCCGGTGTGGACGAAGCACCTGGCGTTCCTGCTGATGGCGCCGGTGTTCGTGTTGCTGATCGCCGCCTATACGCCGGGGCATATCAAGGCCCGCATCGGTCATCCGATGTTCACGGCGGTCAAATTGTGGGCGCTGGCGCATCTTTTGGCCAATGGCGATCTCGGTGGCCTGCTGCTGTTCGGCGTGCTGCTGGCCTGGGCGGTGGCGGCGCGCATCGCCGCCAAGCGTCGTGGCGAGCGCGCTCAGGTGGCTAATCCGTCGTGGATCGCTGATGTGGCGGCGGTCGTGCTGGGTCTTGGCCTGTGGTGGCTGACCCTGACCCGTCTGCACACCATGCTCATTGGCGTGCCGCTGATCGGTTGACGGGCGCGCTTTTCGCTTCGTCCAGCACAGGCGCCGGCGCGGCCAGGGACTGCCTGGCCCAGGCCGGGCAGTTGGACAGGCGCCGTCGCATATGCTGAGGATGTATGGCTGATGCTGGCGCGTGCGATGCGTAGGCGCCGCTTCTTGCACATGGTCCAGGTCGGCGCCGCCGGGCGGCGTGTCGGCTGACGTCGTCGGAGCCAGAGCTTCAGGGCGATGCGCATGAGGCTCTGGCGCTCATGTGGTCGCAGGTTTCTTCGCGCATAAGCGGCCTTCACTTATGCGTTTCATGCTCTAGAGGCTGTATTCATGTCACTTCAGTCCGAAATCAAGCGCATCACGGCCCCGGATCTGCGGGCGCGCAAGGGCGGCGAGCCGATTGTGTCGCTCACCTCCTATCACGCGCATACGGCGGGCCTGCTCGACCGTTTCTGCGACATGATCCTGGTCGGCGATTCGCTTGGCATGGTCATGCACGGCCTGCCGTCGACCGTGCCAGTGACGCTCGACATGATGATCATGCAGGGCCTCGCGGTGATGCGCGGCTCGGAGCGGGCGCTGGTCACCGTCGACATGCCGTTTGGCTCCTATGAGGAGAGCCCGCAGCAGGCGTTCCGCTCCGCCTCGCGGGTGATCAAGGAGACCGGTTGCGGCGCAGTGAAGCTGGAAGGCGGACAACTGATGGCCGAGACGGTGCATTTCCTCACCCGTCGCGGCATTCCCGTGATCGGCCACATCGGCATGACGCCCCAGTCGATCAATACGTTCGGCTCGTTCCGGGCCCGGGGCCGCGATGAGGCGGACTGGCCGGAGATCCTCGCCGACGCCAAGGCGATCTCCGACGCCGGGGCCAGCGCCATCGTTGTCGAGGCGGTCGCCGAGCCGTTGGCGGCGCGGATCACCGCTGAAATCCCGACGCCGACCATCGGCATCGGCGCCTCCAACGCCTGCGACGGTCAGGTGCTGGTGCTCGAAGACATGCTGGGCCTGAGCCCGTGGGTGCCAAAATTCGTCAAGCGCTACGCCGATCTCGGCCCTGCCATCGCCAGCGCTGTCGAGGCCTATGCGGATGAGGTGCGGTCGCGCGCTTTCCCGGCCAAAGAGCACACCTATCCCAAAAAGGTCACCAAGGGCTGAGCCGGCGCAAGCCGCGCCTTGAGCCGCCGCTCTGCCACTCACGCATGGCGTCGGGCGTTTGATCTGGCGACCCCGGCTGAAGGCTGGGGTCGCTTCATATGTTGGTCTGTGTTAAGGCCACCTATCCAGTCTGGCTCAACCTCAACACCGGAACGCGACACCAGATGACCGACATCTTCCGCGAAATCGACGAAGACCTCCGGCGCGACCGCGCCGCCGATATCGTCCGCCGCTATGGCGGCGTCGCGGCTGGCGTGGCGCTGGTCATCATCCTCGGTGTCGGCGGCTGGCGGTTCATGGAATATCGCGCGACGCAGGCCGCCGCCGAGGCCGGGGTCCGCTTTGAACAGGCGGAGAAGCAGCTGGCCGACGCTGGCCAGGCCGCCGAAGGCGTCAAGGCGCTTGAGGCGCTGGCCGCCTCCGGCCCCGCGGGCTATCCGGCTCTGGCCCGTTTCCGGCTCGGCAGCCAGAAGGCGACCACGGACGCCCAGGCTGGCCTCGCCGCCTTCGACGCGCTGGCCGCCGATGCGTCGCTGGAGCAGGGGCTGCGCGATGTGGCGCGCATTCGCGCCGCCACCATCGCCGTCGACAGCGCCTCGCCCGAAGACATCGTCAAGCGCGTCGAGAGCCTGGCGACGCCCGCCAGCCAATGGCGCAATCAGGCGCGCGAGCTGATGGGCCTTGCCTGGATGAAGGCCGGCAAGCTTGCCGAGGCCGAGAAGCTGTTCGCCCAGATCGCCGTGGACGGCGAGGCGCCGCAGTCCCTGCGTCGCCGCGCGCAATTGTTCATGGAGCTGGCCGCCGCCGGCCCGGTGACCATCGCCCAACCCGCCGCCGTCGCGCCGACGCTGTCGACGCCTTCTGGCGCAACTCCCTCGCTGGCGACGCCATCCATGGCGGCTCCATCCATGGCGGCTCCTGGCGGCGTAATGCTCCCATCCCCATCCTCCGGCGCTGCGGCGCCGGCAACACAGAACTGACGCGCACATCATGACCCTCCCCCTGGTCGCCATTATCGGGCGTCCGAACGTCGGCAAATCGACGCTGTTTAACCGCCTGGTCGGCAAAAAGCTGGCGCTGGTCGACGACCGCCCCGGCGTGACCCGTGACCGGCGTGAGGGCGACGCGCGCATCGGCCATTTCCACTTCCGCATCATGGATACGGCGGGGCTTGAGGAATCCGACTCGGAGAGCCTCACGGGGCGCATGCGCGCCCAGACCGAAGCCGCCATTGATGACGCGGACGCGGTGATGTTCGTGATGGATTCGCGGGTCGGCATGACCGGCGCCGACAAGGCCTTCGCCGACCTTGCGCGCCGTTCGGGCAAGCCGGTGATCCTCGTCGCCAACAAGGCCGAGGGCAATAAGGGCCTCGACGGCTCCTATGAGGCTTATGGGCTCGGGCTCGGTGATCCGGTGCCGCTCTCAGCCGAACACGGCGAGAACATCTCCGGCCTGCTCGAGGCGCTGATGCTGGCGCTGCCGGAAGCGGCGGAGATTCAGGCTGACCCCGACTTCGATCCGGAAGAGGAGATGGCCGACAAGCCGGTGCGCGTCGCCATCGTCGGCCGGCCGAACGCCGGCAAATCGACGCTGATCAACCGCATGCTGGGCGAAGACCGGCTGCTGACCGGGCCGGAAGCGGGCATCACCCGCGATTCCATCTCAATGGAATGGGCGTGGCGCGGCCAGAAGGTCAAATTGTTCGACACCGCCGGCCTGCGCAAGCGCGCTCGCATCGACGACAAGCTGGAGAAGCTGTCGGTGGCCGATGGCCTGCGCGCCGTCAAATTCGCTGACGTGGTGGTGGTGCTGCTCGACGCCACCATCCCGTTCGAGAAGCAGGATCTGACCATCGTCGATCTGGTGGAGCGCGAGGGCCGCGCTTTGGTGATCGGTCTCAATAAGTGGGACCTGGTGTCGGATCAGCCTGGCCTGCTCGGTGAGTTGCGTGAGAAGGCCTCGCGGCTGCTGCCGCAGGTCAAGGGCGCGCCGGTCGTGCCGCTCTCTGGCCTTGCCGGCGAGGGCATTGACAGGCTGATGGGCGCGGTGATGAAGGCGCATGAGGTGTGGAACACCCGCATCTCCACCGCCCGCCTCAATGGCTGGCTGGGCGAGATGGTGGAGGCGCATGCGCCGCCGGCCGTTTCCGGCCGCCGCATCAAGATCCGCTACATGACCCAGGTCAAGGCGCGGCCGCCGCATTTCGCGCTGTTCGGCAACCAGCTCAGTGAGTTGCCCAACGCCTATACGCGTTATCTGGTCAATGGCCTGCGCGAGCACTTTGACCTGCCCGGCACGCCGATCCGGCTGTCGCTGCGCACGGGGGCAAACCCGTTTGAGGGCAAGAAAAAGAAGCGGTGAGCTGGGGCTTGCTGCGAAATAGCGATGGAGGCGGGGCCATGGGCTCCGCCTTTTTTATTTGCTGTGGGCGTGCTGATGAACCGGAAAGACGTGGATGCCCGTGACAAGCACGGGCATGACGCAGCGCCGAGGGCTCTCTCATTGATTGCGGGGCATGTGAGCAGAGAAGGTCGGCATGCACAGGCCAGTTGGTTGCACAAAAAACCCGGATGCGTTGGCATCCGGGTTTTGTCAATCAGGGATTCAGCGCGGTTCAGACTTTGACGGGCGTCTGCGGCTTCAGGAACGTGTCCTGCGGGAAGTCGTAGATCAGGCCATTGTGGTTGAAGTCGGGGCGCATGAGGGCGACGATCTTTGGCGCGATGTCTTCCGGGGTGCGCAGGGTCAGCGGGTCTTCGCCGGGCATGGCGGCGGCGCGCATGCGGGTGCGCAGCGGGCCTGGGTTGACGATGGACACCCGCACATTGCTGTTGACGTTCTCCGCCGCCATGGTGCGCGCCAGCGCCTCGACAGCCGCCTTGGAGGCCGAGTAGGGGCCCCAATAGGCGAGGCATTTGTGGGCCGCGCCTGACGACAGGAAGATCGCCCGGCCGGCGTCCGAGGCCTGCAGCAGCGGATCGAGCGCCCGGATCAGCCGCCACACGGCGGTGACATTCACCGCCATCACCGTGTCGAACTCTTTCGGGGTGGTGTGGCCGAGCGGGGCCAGCGGATTGAGCGAGCCGGCGTTGGCCACCATGATGTCGAGCTTGCCCCAGCGCTCGTGCAGGACGAGGCCGAGCCGGTCGAGGCCGTCATAATCGGTGACGTCGAGCGGCACGAGGGTGGCCGCGCCGCCAAGGGCGCGGATCTCGTCGTCGAGTTCCTCCAGCGCGCCCTGGGTGCGGGCCACGGCGATGACATGCGCGCCCTGACGGGCGGTTTCCAGCGCCAGAGCGCGGCCAATGCCGCGCGAGGCGCCGGTGATCAGGGCGAGCCGCCCGGCGAGAGCCTTGCCGTCCGCCATCAGCCGGCTTCCGCGAGCAGGGACAGCTGGCGCGGGGTTTCGCCAGTAATGTCGGCTAGCGGCGTCGGATAATCGCCGGTGAAGCAATGGTCGGTGAATTGCGGGGCCGCCGGGTCACGACCTTCGGCATAACCTGTGGCGCGATAGACGCCGTCCACGGTCAAAAAGGCGAGGCTGTCAGCGCCAATATAGCGGCGCATTTCTTCCAGCGAATGGGTGGCGGCCAGCAGCTTCTCGCGCTCCGGCGTGTCGATGCCGTAATAGTCAGGATATTTGATCGGCGGGCAGGCGATGCGGAAGTGCACCTCGGTGGCGCCTGCGTCGCGCATCATCTTGACGATCTTCACCGAGGTGGTGCCGCGGACGATGGAATCGTCGATCAGCACGATGCGCTTGCCGGCGACCACGCCCCGGTTGGCCGAGTGCTTCATGCGCACGCCGGTCTCGCGGCCGGTCTGGGTCGGCTGGATGAAGGTGCGGCCGACGTAATGGTTGCGGATGATGCCCAGCTCATAGGGGATGCCCGAGGCGCGGGCGTAGCCGATGGCGGCGGGCACGCCGGAATCCGGCACGGGAATGACCACGTCGGCCTCGGCCGGCGCTTCCTGCGCCAGCTCGGCGCCGAGGCGCTTGCGCACTTCATAGACGCTGCGACCATCGACGACCGAATCCGGACGGGCGAAATAGATATATTCGAACACGCAGGGACGCGTCTGGCGCGGCTGGAACGGCTTGATCGATTCGATGCCGTCCTCGGAGATGACGACGATCTCGCCATTCTCGATGTCGCGGACGAAATTGGCCCCGATAATGTCGAGGGCGCAGGTCTCGGAGGCGAGGATGTAATGGCCGTCGAGCTCGCCGAGCACCAGCGGGCGGATGCCCAGCGGATCGCGGGCGCCGATCAGCTTCTTGTTGGTGAGCCCGACCAGCGAATAGGCGCCTTCCACCTGACGCAGGGCGTCGATGAAGCGGTCCATGAATTTCAGCCGGCGGCTGTGGGCGACGAGGTGCAGGAACACCTCGGTGTCGGAAGTCGACTGGCACAGGGCGCCGATGCGCACCAGCTGGCGACGCAGGGTCAGGCCATTGGTGAGATTGCCATTGTGGGCGATGGCGAAGCCGCCGCCTTCCAGCTCGGCGAACAGCGGCTGCACATTGCGCAGGATGGTTTCACCGGTGGTCGAGTAGCGCACATGGCCGATGGCGACATTGCCCTGCAGCCGCTCAATGGTCTTGCGCGAGGAGAAATTGTCGCCGACGAGGCCGATGCGGCGCTCGGAGTGAAAACGCTCGCCATCATAAGAGACGATGCCTGCCGCCTCCTGGCCGCGGTGCTGCAGGGCGTGCAGGCCCAGGGCGGTGAGGGCTGCGGCTTCCGGGTGGCCGTAAATGCCAAACACGCCGCACTCTTCGCGCAGCGTGTCGCCGTCAAGGTCGTCGTCGAGGCGGCCGTCGCCATGGACGCCATTCACTGCGAAGCTGGCTGAATCAGCGCGCTCGTCAGAGGACTGGGACAAAAGGGCGCCGTGGGCGCGCCGGCTTTTGTCGGTGACGTTGGCGTTACTCATGTGTTGCCACTCCGGTGCCTGGCTGGGGCCAGGCCGCTGCTCGCGCAGCTGTTTCGGTTCGGCGCCAATGCGCTCGCCAGCGTCACGGCGTGGTCCGTGCGCTGGCGGCAGACATGGCGTTTCAAGAACATGGAGCGATATATGGACACTGCCGGTCCGGTTTTCACCCCAAAACGTGACATTGGGCCGCCTCGCCGCACCTGTTGGCGAGGCCGGGCTCCCCCCTGACGCGCTGCCTGGCGACAGCCAGCGCCGTCACCGCAGCCCTTGTTGTGTCGCCGGGCCGTCTGCATGTCGCCGCCCTGTCGCTCAGGCCCCTGCGCGCAGCCGCTGCTGGATCGCCCTGCAGCCGGGTGGCGCTCTGGTCCGGCTGCGCCAGATTTGAACGGGTCCAGATGCGGCAGCTTCTGCGCCGGAACGGACGCCGCGTCAACCTTTTGCTGGCGCGCCAGATGGGCGCCAGACCTGAACGGCGCGCAGGCTTATTGGCGCGCGCCGCCGTTTTGCGGCGCGGCGTTGGGGGCGGGCAGCGGCCGGGCGCTCTCGCCTTCAGCTGGCGGCGTGTCGGCGCCGGCCTCAGGCGCCTTCTGGCGATTGCGGTATTTGGCGATGATCGCCTCGGGATCTTCCGGCAGCATGCTCTGCAGCTTCTGGCCGCTGTTCTCAAGGAAGGGCTTCAGGCGGGCGTCGCGGGCCCATTCAGGCTGCATCTTCTCGGGCACCAGCCAGCTGAAGAAGATGTAAGCGATGACGCAGATCAGCAGGCCGCGCGCCACGCCGAAAATAAAGCCCAGGGTGCGGTCGACCGAGCCGATGCGCGAATCCAGCACCAGATCGGAGATCCGCAGGGTGATGAAGGACACGATGATCAGCGTGACGAGGAAGATCGCCGCGATCGTCACCACCAGCGCGATGGTGGGATTGTTGATGTGCTGCGAGACAATGGGCAACAGCGGCTGATGCAACATCAATGCGGCGACGGCGGCGATCGCCCAGGAGGCGATGGCGAGCACCTCGCGCGTTGCGCCGCGCACGGCCGCCAGCAGCGCCGATAGCAGCACGACGCCGAGCACGATCAGGTCAAGAAGCGAAACTGGCATAGACGACACCGGGTCCGGTTAGCTGGGGAATGTCCGTAGCGCACGGGTATGCTTCTTTCCGACGAAGTGGCCAGCCTGTCAAAAGAAACCTTTCATGCGCGCTGTTGCGGCGCTTATAGCCTGAACGTCTGCCTGTCGCGCCAATCAGGCTCAGTTCATGGTGTTTCTGGCCTGGGCCTGCCGGTCTGGACTGGCCAATGGGCGTCTTGCGTCCGGCGTCTGGTGGGGCCGCCGCGACGGCGCGCGGGGCGCCTGCGCCGCACCGAGCCTCAGCCCTCAATCCTCGTCCTCGCGCTCCGGTCGGCGCCTGGGGCTGCCAGCGGCGATCAGCGCCACGAGGTCGGCGATATTACTGACGGGCGTGGTCACCGCCTCGGCGCTGGCAGGCTTGCGGGCCGGGGCGCTGGCGGATTTTTCCTGGGCCAGGGGCGGTGAGACAACGCGGCGGAAGCCTAGCTTGGCCGCCTCACGGGCGCGGGTCGCCGCCTGCACCACGGGCCGGATCGCGCCGGACAGGCCGATCTCGCCAAAAAACGCCGTATCGGGCGGCAGGGCGCTGCCTGACAGCGACGACACCAGCGCCGCCGCCGCCGCCAGATCAGCCGCAGGCTCGGTGATCTTCATGCCGCCGGCGATATTGAGATAGACGTCGTGCTGGCCGAGGCGGACGCCGCCATGGGCCTCGAGCACGGCGATGATCATGGAGAGGCGGCTGGAATCGAAGCCGACCACGGCGCGGCGCGGGGTGCCGAGTGAGGTCGGGGCGACCAGCGCCTGCACCTCGACCAGCAGCGGCCGCGTGCCCTCCATCGCCGCCAGCACCGCCGTGCCCGGCGTGTTGACGTCGCGGCCGGCGAGGAATAACGCCGAGGGATTACTGACCTCGCTGAGACCGAGCCCGGTCATTTCGAACACGCCGATCTCGTCGGTGGGACCGAAGCGGTTCTTGACGGCGCGCAGGATGCGGAAGTGATGCCCGGCCTCCCCTTCAAACGAGGCGACGGCGTCGACCATATGTTCGACGACGCGCGGGCCGGCGATCTGGCCATCCTTGGTGACATGGCCAACCAGAATCAGCGCCGCGCCCGAGGTCTTGGCGAAGCGGATCAGGTTCTGGGCGCTGCCGCGGACCTGGGTGACGGTGCCAGGAGCCGAATCGATGGCGGAGGTCCACATGGTCTGGATCGAATCGATGATCACCAGACGCGGCGGCTGGCCCTGGCTGAGGGTGGTGATGATGTCTTCGACATTGGTCTCGGACGCCAGCTCCACCGGGGCGTCGGCCAGTTGCAGGCGCTCGGCGCGCAGCCGCACCTGGGCCACCGCTTCTTCGCCCGAGATGTAAACGACGCGGTGGCCGCCCTTCGCCAGTTGGGCGCAGGCCTGGATCAACAGGGTGGATTTGCCGATGCCCGGATCGCCGCCGATCAGCACCACGGAACCGCGCACAAAGCCGCCGCCGGTGACGCGGTCGAGCTCGGCCATGCCGGTGGGCAGACGCGGCGGCTCGGCGGTGTCGCCGCGCAGGCCCTCAAGCTGGAACGTCCGGCCCTTCTTGCGCGACGTCGGGCCGCTGGCGCCGGCGATGGGCGCGGTGAGGCCTTCCTCGACCAGCGAGTTCCAGCTGTTGCAGGCGTCGCATTTGCCCTGCCAGCGCGGCTGGGTCGAGCCGCAGACCTGGCAGATGAATTGACGGACAGCGCGGGCCAAGGGGCGTAACTCCAGTTGGGCAGGCGGGGCCATATACGCGCCGCAGGCGAAAGCAAAGGGACGCCCGGCAGGCGCAAGCAAGGGGCGCGCTGCAGGCGCAAAAAAGTCAGCCCAACGCGAGCCAGTCCGCGCCGTCCTGACCAAAGCGTCAGCCGTTGCAGTGGTTTGCGCACGGCGGCGGAATCAGCATGGCAAGCGTCGTAGCCGGTTATGCGCTGTCAGCCGATGCATGCGCCAGTCAATCATGCGCGGCGCCTCCGATACATGCATGGATCAGGCCAAAGCGCTGAAATGACTCTGCCAACCGCTGCCGGCGCGGCGGGCCCTGACCCTGGCCTTGGCCCTGACCTTGGCCCTGATCCTTCCGAGGCAGGCGCACAACGCTCGACCAGTCAGGTCTGTGAGGCAGGGGCCGCGCCCGATTCTGTGGCCGCCTCAGGCTGCGCCGCCTCGGCCGCATAAATGCGCGCATAGCGCTGGCCAAGGCTGGTCAGCACCTCATAGCCGATGGAGCCGATGCGGTCGGCCACCGTATCGATATCGAGGCTGTCGCCGATCAGCGTCGCGTCATCGCCCGCTGCGACGGCGCCTTCCGCAACGTCGGTAATGTCGATGGCCAGCAGGTCCATGGAGACGACGCCGGCGAAGGGGCACAGCTGGCCAGCCACCAGCGCCGCGCCGCCTGGCTCGCCATGGGCGTTGGCCAGCGGGGCGTCGAGGTTGCGGGTGCTGGCGCTGCGCAGGAAGCCATCGGCATAGCCCACGGACACGATGGCGATGCGGCTGGGCCTCAGGGCGCGCCAGCGACCATTATAGCCGACGGTGACGCCCTGCGGCACGTGGCGGATCTGCAGGATGCGGCAGCGCAGGCTGACCACCGGGCGCATGGGATTGGCGTGGTCAGGGGTGGGGTTGCCGCCGTAGAGCGCATAGCCAGGCCGGGTGAGGTCAAAATGCGGCCGCTGCGGCAGCATGATGCCGGAGGAATTGGCCAGCGAGCGCGGCGTGGGGCCAAAACCCGCTGACATCGCCTCGAAGCGGGCTATCTGGGCGGCGTTCATCGGGTGATCGGGGATTTCCGCGGCGACGAAATGGCTCATCACCAGGGAGAGGCAGGCAGGGGGCTGGCTGGCGACGGCGGCGGCTTCGGCTTCGGTGAGGCCGAGCCGGCTCATGCCGGTGTCGAGTTGCAGGCCCGCCGGGGCGTCGCCGGCCTCGCGCCGCCATTCTTCCAGCTCGGCCACGGAGCCGAGCACCGGGCGCACGCCAGCGGCGGCGAGGCGCCGGGCCACGCCTGGCGGCAGGCCATTGAGCACATAGATGACGGCGCCGGGGGCGTCGGCGCGGGCGCGCAGCGCCTCGGCGGGGTGGGCGACGAAGAAGGTGCGGCAGCCAGCCCGCCACAGCGCCGGAACGGCCTCGGCCTGGCCGACGCCATAGGCATTGGCTTTGACCACGGCGGCGCATTCGGCGTCGCCCGAGGCGGCGCGCAGGCGGCGCCAATTGTTGGTGAGCGCCGCAAGGTCAATGTGCAGGACGCCGCCGGCCAGCTCGGGAGCGATCGCCTCGGCGGTAGATGTATGGTGCATGGCGTCCTCTCGCCCACTCGAACTAGCCCAGTCGCGCGCAAATCGGGCCGGACCCGGTCCAGGCTGCGCTGGTCAGGCTTGCCATGGCCCGGGTTTACCAAGTGTGACTGTTCCTGGTCCGATGGATCCCGATCCGGTCCTTTTGCTCAGCCCACAGGCCTTGACAGGGCGCGGCCAGGCGGCGGCGTGCAGGCGCGGCGTCGTGGCGGCAAATCACATATGGGAGGCCACAAATGACAAGTCACACATGGCAAGCCACACATGGGAGGGCGACGGGCACGTGCTCATGTCATCGCCCGTTGTCATCGCCCGTTGTCATAGCCCGTCTTAGGCCAGCCAGGGCGCCTCGACGGCGCCAGTGATATAGCGACAGCATTGCGGCGACGGAAAGACTGGTCAGGCGTGCGCGGCGTAGACCGGCCAGATCATGCTGTGGCCCGCCGGGGACGCAAGACTGGCTGCTATGGCCGCTGGCGTGCGTGCCTCGCAGCGGCGAGCGATCGCCGGTTCCCGTGGCGCACATGCGGCTGCGCCCTGCCTGCGGCGGGGCCGCCGCCGCGTGCCTGGCTCAGTAGTGCTCCGGCATGCGGTCTTCCTGAGCGAGGTTGGAGAATCGGGTGATCTCCGCCTCGAACGCCAGCTGCACCGTGCCGGTGGGGCCGTGACGCTGCTTGCCGAGGATCACTTCGGCCTTGCCGTGGGCCTGGTCCATCTCGGCCTGCCATTTGAAGTGTTCTTCGGTCCCTGGCTTCGGCTCTTTCATCTTGAGATAATATTCGTCGCGATAGACGAACATCACCACGTCGGCGTCCTGCTCGATCGAACCGGATTCGCGCAGGTCGGACAGCTGCGGGCGCTTGTCGTCGCGCGACTCGACCTGACGCGACAGCTGTGACAGGGCGATGATCGGCACCTGCAATTCCTTGGCCAGCGCCTTCATGCCGGTGGTGATCTCGGTCATTTCCTGGACACGGTTCTCGCCCTTTTTGGACGAGCCGGTGAGCAGCTGCAGATAGTCGACGATCAGCAGGTCGAGGCCGCGCTGGCGCTTCAGCCGGCGGGCGCGGGCGGTGAGCTGGGCGATGGAGATGCCGCCGGTCTGGTCGATATACAGCGGCAGCGACTGCATCTCGCGCGCCGCATCGGCGATGCGGATGAACTCATCCTCCTGCAAGTCGCCGCGCCGGATCTTGTAGGAAGCGACGCCCGACTGCTCGGCGATAATACGGTTGGCCAGCTGCTCGGCCGACATTTCCAGCGAGAAGAAGCCGACGACGCCGCCGTTCTTGGTCTCCATCACCCCGTCGGAGCGTCGCTCGGCCCGCCACGCCTTGGCGACGTTGAACGCGATATTGGTGACCAGCGAGGTTTTGCCCATGGCCGGGCGACCGGCGAGGATGATCAGGTCGGAGCGCTGCAGGCCGCCCATCTTGGCGTCGAGGTCGGTGAGGCCACAGGAGATGCCAGAGAGCTTGCCCTCACGCTTGAACGCCGCCGCCGCCATGTCGATGGCCTCGGTCAGCGCATTGCCGAATGGCATGAAGCCGCCGTCATAGCGCCCGGTCTCGGCCAGCGCATAGAGCTTGCGCTCGGCCTCCTCGATCTGGTCGCGGGGCGAGGCCTCGACCGGCGCGTCGAAGGCCAGATTGACCATATCGCTGCCGACCGAAATCAGCTCGCGGCGGATGGCGAGGTCATAGATGGCGCGGCCATAATGCTCGGCGTTGATGATGGTGGTGGCTTCCGCCGCCAGCCGCGCCATGTATTGGGCGCTGGTCATTTCGCCGCCGAGGTCGAGCCCCTGCAGGAAGGTTTTCATGGTGATCGGCGTGGCGATCTTGCCGGCGCGGATCAGCTGTGACGCCACCTCATAGATGCGGCGGTGCGCCTCGATATAAAAATGTTCCGGGTTGAGGAAGTCGGACACCCGGTAATAGGCGTCATTATTGATCATCATGGCGCCGAGCAGCGCCATTTCTGCTTCAAGGTTATGCGGCGCGACGCGATGCGCCGGTTCGGCTGATGTCTCGAGGCGAGTGACGAGCGCGTTTGCAGACGACATTTTCCACCAGAACATTAACCATGACGGAGAGGGGGTAGTGATAGCACGTCGGGGCCGGCTGCGTCGTCACAATCCGCCCGCCAGGCAGGCGTGCCTGGCGTTCGTCAACACTCGCCCACAGGGATTCACACCCTGAGGTCATGCGGCTTTGACGGGGCGGCTGAGCAGGGCCGCGGTGAGTCGCAGGACGGAAACGACGAACGGTCAGGGCCCGGTGAGCATGACCCAGCGGGTTGTGGTCAGTCCCCGACGGCGCTGGGTCTTGATGGTCTCAGCTGCGCAAGTAGCGTCGCGCCCGGCTCAGGCTGCGGGCGCATGGCGCAAAAAAAACGGGCGCCCCGGAGGGACGCCCGCCAACTTTCCGTTTGGGAAAGCAGGGTCTCAGAGCTCGACGTCGTCGCCGGCTTCGGCCAGGGCCGCTCCAACTTCCAGGCCGAGGTCGTCGAGGCTGGTCTCCTCACGCACCACGGCGTCCTCGCCACGGGCCTGACGCTCGGCCTCTTCAGCGCTGCGCGCGATGTTGATGGTCACGGTGACCGCAACTTCCGGGTGCAGGTTGATGGCGACCTCGTGCAGGCCGAGATTCTTCAGCGGGGCGTTGAGGTCGACCTGCTGGCGGGCGACGGTGAAGCCGCCTTCGGTCAGGGCGTCAGCGACGTCGCGCGACGACACCGAACCATAGAGCACGCCGGTCTCGCCAGCCTGACGGATCAGCACGAAGGCTTCGCCGTTCAGGGTCTCGGCGACCTTCTCGGCCTCGCCGCGACGCTCAAGGTTGCGGGCCTCGAGCTGGGCGCGCTGCTCTTCGAAGCGCGACAGATTGGCCTTGGTGGCGCGCAGCGCCTTGCCCTGCGGCAGCAGGAAGTTGCGGGCGAAGCCGTCCTTGACGCGGACGGTCTCGCCCATCTGGCCGAGCTTGGCGACGCGCTCGAGAAGAATGACCTGCATGATATGCTCCAATGTTTACTGTGTGTGCGCGGCGCCTGCTGTCAGGCGTCGTTGGCGGGAGGCGGCGGGCCATTCCTGCGGAAGGCCCGGGCAATGGAATCGAGAATGCCGCCGACTGCCAGAGCCGGGACAATCCAGACGAAAAACGGAATCATCAGCGCGTAGAGGGTCGCGAGGATGAAGGGGCGGGCGGTCTTGCCATTCAGCGCCAGATGCAGCGCGCCAAGGCACTGCAGCGCATAGGCCGCGCCCAGGCCGCCGGCTAGCGCCACGCCGGCGAGGCCGATCAGGTCCTGGGCGAAGACGGCGAGGGCGAAGGCGATGGCGAACAGGCCGAGCGCCGCAAACGGCATGCGCGCCGCGGCCAGCACTGGCCAGGGACGCTGGAGCCGGCCGCTGGCGGCGACGATGCGTGCGGCCAGCCACAGATTGAGCGCCTGCATCGGCACGAAGGAGGCGGCGACCAGCAGCGGCGCGGCAGCGATGACGGTGCTGGCGAAATCATTGGCGTCGACGCTGTCGGGCAGCATCGGCGCGCCAGCGTCCTTGCTGGCCTGCAGCATGGCGTTGAGCCCGGCCCGCATCGTCTTCTCATAGGCCTCATAGGAGCCGCCGATGGCGATGACGCCGAGCACGGTGACGAAGGCGGCGACGCCAGCCAGCCAGAACAGCAGATTGCCGAGCGGATACCACTCGCTGTGGCCGTCCTCGTCGGTGCGGCCAAGCATCAGCAGATAGCCGATCCACCACGCTGGCAGGGCGAGGCCGACGCCATAGGTCAGCGCCGTGGTCATGCCGCCTGTGGCGCGGAAGGCGATGGCGCAGGCGATCACGCCAGTCGCGGCGGCGATCAGGCCGGTGAGGTGACGCCAGCCGATGGTGACGATGAAAATGGGCAGCGGCGCGAGATAAGACAGCAAAATGGCGGCCGGAGATCCGGAGATCACCACCGCGAACAGGAGGGCCGAGGCGAGGCCTGCCCCAATGCCTGTGAGAAGCTGTATCTGCATTGTCCTGCTGTCCCGCTGCCTTGGCAGGGTTAGGGGAAGGCCACGCCGCCCCAACAATACCGGATCCCGTCCGGCGACCTGATGTGACCGGCGCATGGTGTCCGGTCGGAGGGCGCAGCCCGGGCAGCCGGGATGCGCGGAAGCTGTGACAGGCGCCGCATAAGCGGCGCTGTCAGCGCCTTAGCGAATGACGTAAGGCAGCAGGCCGAGGAAGCGGGCGCGCTTGATGGCCTGGGCCAGCTCGCGCTGCTTCTTCGCCGACACGGCGGTGATGCGCGACGGCACGATCTTGCCACGCTCAGAGATGTAGCGCGACAGCAGACGCGTGTCCTTGAAGTCGATCTTCGGCGCGTTCGGGCCCGAGAACGGGCAGGTCTTGCGACGGCGGAAGAAGGGGCGACGCGGAGCAGCAGCCATGATCAGTTCTCCTCGCTGGAAGCAGCAGCCGAAGCCTCGGCGTCACGGTTGCGGTCACGGCGCTCGCCGCCGCCACGGCGCTCACCGCCGAAACGGTTGCCGCCGCCGAAGCCGCCACGCTCGCCGTCGCGGTCACGACGGTCGTCGCGATCACGCTTCTGCATCATCGCCGACGGGCCTTCTTCCAGGGCCTCAACGCGGATGGTCATGAAGCGAAGCACGTCTTCGCTGATGCCCATCTGACGCTCCATCTCGGCGACCGCAGCGTGCGGGGCGTCGATGGTGAGGAGGGTGAAATGCGCCTTGCGGTTCTTCTTGATGCGATAGGCCAGGGACTTCACGCCCCAGGCTTCGACCTTGCGAACCGAACCGCCGGCGGCTTCCAGCACGCCCTTGTACTGCTCAACCAGCGCTTCGACCTGCGCCGCGCTGATGTCCTGGCGAGCCAGGAAGATGTGTTCATAAAGCGCCATAAATCGGGCCTCTTCTCAGTGGTTCACATCGCTCTGGCGCCAAGCCCTTCGAGCCTCGTTGTTGCAAGGCCCGAGCGTGGGTTCGAAGGCGGAAACACGGGATAGGACCAGGGTCCCCCGCCTTGAGACGGGCATCCGTTCAGCTTCCGGCCAGAGCCGACGTGGAAGTGGGTCCCCTATAGCATTGCCGGGGCCTTGGCAAGGCGGCGGCGTTCGCTTCAGGGCGCTGATATGCGGTGGGCGCCGGTTTTTCGGGCAGTCGCCTTCGCCGGGCGCGCTGGCCGGGAACGATGACGGCTGACGTCGCCGGCTGACGCGTCGGATCGACGGCGGGATTCGCAGGGGGGCCGCGGTGGCCGGCGGGCGCGCAGGGCCGGCGCGCGCCAGCCGCCGCTCCCCGGAAAATACCCTTGCGGCCGGAAAATACCCTTGCGGAATGACGCGTGGCGCGACAGCGCGCCGCGCGATGTACGCGCCGGTTACGCCCGGTTACGCCCGGTTTGGCGCAGGTCGGCGGGACGCGACGAGGCCCCGCAATGTAAAGGATGGCGCAATTCTTGATTAATAGCGTTATTTGACATTGTTCCGGATGGAACGTGCCCCTGCACTTGCCGCAGTACCCCGCATCCACGCGCTTTTTCTGCGTTACTGGCCAACGTTCGGGGGTTGCGTCACGGCAACATGGGTGTTGGGTCGCAGGAAGAGCGCGGCGGACGGGCGTCATTTTACAAGGCAAGGCGGGGAATTTGGGTCATGAAGCGCGCATTTGGTTGTGACTGACCGGAAAGTATTAGTCAGTGCGCAAAGTTGCGCTATTATTTGTGCGTCTGGCGCGTTATCTTTGCGGCAAGTTGATGGACAGGTGCGTGCGGCGGCGGGTCGACCCAGCGACATTTTTTCAGGGAGGCTGTGATGTTGCAATTTGCGACGATATTGAGCGTCATCGCCGTCATCGCCCTGACACAGGGTGGATTTCTCGTCAGCCTGTGGTGGATGGACCGGGGCAGCGCCGCGGTGGCCTGGTGGGCGGCGGCCTTCGCTGTGCTGGCCGCCGGCTGCGGGCTGACGGTCTGGCAGGTGTTCAACGGGCCCGCCGTTGCAGGCGTTGCGGGCGCTGCGCTGATTGTCTCCTCCTTCGGACTGATCTGGCAGGCGGTGCGTCTGTTTGATGGTCGCGCTGTCATCTGGCCTGCGCTCGCCGGGGCGCCCGTGATCTGGTTCGCCATTGTGATGGCGGTTGGCGCCGCCGTGGACGTCAACATGGTGATCACGTCGGCCGGGCTGCTGTGCTGCGGCTACGTGCTGCTGGCGCTGTATGAGGTCTGGCGCGGCCGTCGCGAGGCGTTGCCGTCACGGCAACCTCTGGCGGCGGCGCTACTGGTCGTGCTCGTCTGCCTGTTGGTCCAGATCATGCTGGGCGCCGGGCCCGGGCCGGCGGGCGTAGCCACGCGCGCCATGCCCTATGGCGTCTGGCTCACCCTGGCCGCAGCGATCGCCATTTCGACGGCGGCGGCGCTGGCGCTCGGCATGTCGCGGGAGCGGCGCCAGCGCAGCCATGAGGTGGTCACGGCGCTGGATCCGCGCACTGGCGCTCTTAGTCTCGGGGCGTTTCTGGCGCCGGCGGCGCGTCTGGTGGCGGCGCAGCTCAGGCTGGGCGCGCCAATGACCTTCGTGTCGATCCAGCTCGATGGCCAGCCGCCAGCCAGTGTCGAGGCGAGGCTTTGCGCCATTCATGACCAGCTGATGGAGCTGACGCGACCGTCGGACATTATTGCCCGTGGCAAGGCCGGCGCCATCGCCGTGGTGATGCCTGGCGTCGAGCCTGATATTGTCGCCGTGAAAATGCGCCGGGTTCTGGAGCGTAGCGCCGCCGTTGTCGCCGAACCGGGCGATGCCGGCGTCTGGTCGCGTAAAACTGCGGTCGACGATACGGATGTGACGTGGGAAGCGCCAGTGCGCGCACGGGTGGGCATGGTGAGTTCGTCGGAAGTCGGCCATGACCTGCGCGCCATGATGCTGGCGGCGGAAGCGGCGGTCGACGACGCCCGCAGCGCTGATGGGGCGCATTTCTCTGACACGCTGGTGACCTATAGCGCCCGTCGACCGGCGGTGAGTCGTTCGGCCAGCAGCTGGCCTGGCGGGGTGATCCTGTCGCGCCTTGGCGACGCCCGCCACGCCGGGGCCTTCAACGACTGACGCTGAGCGCCGGCGCCGCCGCTCCAGTGGCGCGGCGAGGGGCGATGACCGGAAGACTTGCCCTGAAGCAGACTTGCCCTGGATATGCGTAGCGACCAGTGACGCGCCGTGCAGAACAGGCCCGGCGCATGTAACCCCTCGCTTGCCGACCTGGCAGTCTGACTCGCGTCTGGCAGGGCGTCGCGGCGGACGTCAGTCCTGGTTGAGGCGCTGGTCGAGGAAGGCGAGGGTGCGCTGCAACGCCAGCTGCGCGGCCGCCGCGTCGTAACTGGCCCGGGCATCACAGTTGAAGCCGTGGTCAGCCTGGTAGACGTGAATGTCCACCAGCTGCGCGTGTCGGGTCTGCAGCGGCAGCACCCGGTCGACCGGGATGTGGGCGTCGTGGGCGCCGAAATGCCCGAGCACGGAGCATCGCGGCGTCAGATCGCCGAGGCCGTCGACGCCGCCGCCATAATACATCACCGCAGCGGACAGGCCCTCCAGGGCGTGAGCGGCGCGCCAGGCCAGCTGGCCGCCCCAGCAATAGCCGACGACCGCCGTGCGGCCCGCCAGCGCCACATCATCGATCGCCGCCTGGATATCCTGCATCACGGCCTCGAGGTCGCACTGGCCACGCAATTCCATGCCGCGCGCCACGTCGGCGGGCCCGTAGCCCAGCTCGGCGCCGGGGGCGACGCGATCATACAGCGCCGGAGCGATGGTGACATAGCCGGCGCGGGCGTAGGTGTCGGCCACGGCGCGGATATGCGGGTTGACGCCAAAAATTTCCTGCAGGATGACGACGCCGCCGCGCGGCTCGCGCCGTGGCTCAACCCGATAGGCTGAGAACACGAAGCCATCCGCGGCTTCAAGAGTGACGATCATGCCCTCAGTGACGCCGTTCATGGCCGCTTGCCCTCCGCTGTCGCGTCGCCGTCGTCAGGCGTCGGCGCTCTTCTGATCTGTCGTTGAGGGTATTGTGCAGCAGGAACACCGTATCTGCGCAACAATAAATCATCGTCTGCGCCATTTCCTGCGGCTGGATGCTGTTGCCGCACGGACAGTTGGCCGCTGCGCTGGGTGGCGGAGGGGCAGGGCGCGCCTGTTGTGAAGGATACGGCGAAACTGGGTGCAGGGGGTGACAGGGAGGCGGCGACCGGCGGGGCCACTTTCAGCGGCCGTTGCGTCAGACGACTTGCGTTGGCCGCACGAAAGTTGTCTGGCTGCGGCGTCGGCGTCGGCGTCGGCGTCGGCGTGCGGCGCCGGCCTAGGCGGCGTTTACAGGCAGTGGAGGCCAGGGGATGAGCAGCGGAGATGCAGGCCAGCGCGGCGGGCCGCGCCTTGGCGTCAACATTGATCACGTGGCGACGGTGCGTAATGCGCGCGGCGGCGCGCTGCCGGACCCGGTGCGGGCGGCGCATCTGGCGGTGGCGGCCGGCGCCGATGGCGTCACCGCCCATTTGCGTGAGGACCGTCGCCATATCCGCGACGACGACATCCGCCGGCTGAAGCAGGAGCTGACGGCGCCGCTGAACTTTGAGGCCGGCGCGACGGCGGAGATGATCGGCATCGCCTTGCAGGTGCTGCCGCATGCGGTCTGCCTCGTGCCGGAGAAGCGCGAAGAGCGCACCACCGAGGGCGGGCTCGACGTGGTGGGGCGGCGGCTTGAGCTGGCGCCGATGATCGCCGATCTGGGCGCCGCGGGCATCCGGGTGTCCTTGTTCATCGAGGCCGATCCGGCGGCGCTGCACATGGCGGTGGAGCTGGGCGCGCCGGTGGTGGAGCTGCACACCGGCGCCTATTGCGATCACCATGACGCCGGCGACAGCCGCGCAGCCTTGCGTGAATTGCAGCGCATCCGCGCCGCCGCCGCGCTTGGCGCTGAACTGGGACTGGAGGTCCATGCCGGGCACGGTCTGAACTTCGATTCAGTGGGGCCTGTGGCGGCGATCAGGGAGATCGCCGAGTTTAATATTGGGCATTTTTTGGTCGGAGAGGCGATCTTCACCGGTCTCGCCGATGCGGTCGGCGAGATGCGGCGCCGGATCGTGGCGGCCCGGCAGGACTGAGCTGCGCGGCGGCTTGCCGCTCCGCACTGCTGGATTGGCAAGGGCCTCGCGCGCCTGCGCCATGCCCTGTACGCGGTCTGCCGTGCGGGCGCATTTCGCCATCCGCGTGATGGGGGCGCCCGCTCATCCCGCTGCGCCAACTCAAATGGCGGTTTGCGTTGCGTAAGGCGATAGCCGCGCCCTGGGGAACCTGGGAGCTTTAACGGCGCGGCGTGCATGGCGCTGCTCACCAGGCGGTGATTGGCGTTCGATTTTTTGGCCGCCGCATTTTTGTCAGCGCGCCGCTTGCCACTTGCCCCTTGCCCCTTGCCGCTTGCCTACTTGTCCTGGCCTGTTCCCGCGCGCCGCCGCACAGCCGTCGTGGCTTCCGCCCGTCCCTGGGCGCGTCAATGCGGCGCCGCGATGTAATCACAGACCTGCACGACAATGATCATGGCATTGCGCCTATCAATATTTTGCGATCTGTGCAGGTTGATACTCTTTATGAGCGAGAATCGGGCAACAACCAGTAACCACGCCGTCACGTCGTCGTGTGCATATGGTGAAGTCTACGGTGACGCGTCCGGGTACTTGTGAACCCCAGCGCAACGCTGCGCGCCACGACCCCGCGTCACCGTCCAGGACAGCGTGTGCCGCCAGCCAGCAGGCTGGCCAGGTGAATCCGGCGCCCTGGGCGCCGAACTGGGGGTAGCAATGAACGGCATGAGCAAACTGCTGGCCGAGGCCTATGGCACGGCCCTTCTGGTATTTTTCGGGTGTGGCGCGGTGGTGTTGTCGACGGGCGCCGGCCCTGGCACCGCCATGGGCCTGTTGGGCATCGCCTTTGCTTTCGGCATTGGCCTGATGATCGCCGCTTACACCATCGGCGGCATCTCCGGCTGTCACATCAACCCCGCCGTGACCCTTGGCTTCCTCGCCTCGGGCCGCATGGGCGTGGGCGACGCGGTTGGTTACATGATCGCCCAGGTGATCGGCGGCGTCATCGGCGCCGGCCTTCTGGTGCTGGTGCTCAGCGACAAGGTGGGGGGCTATAACGTCGCCCAGTCCGGCCTTGGCCAGAATGGCTGGGGCGAGGGCTATGGGGCCGGCTATGGCCTGATGGCCGCATTCCTCGTCGAGGTGCTGATCAGCTTTATCTTCGTCTATCTGATCCTGCAGGTGACGAAGCCTGCGGCCAACGCCGCCATCGCCGGCCTGATTATTGGCCTGACCCTGTTCGTCATCCATGTGGTGTTCATCAATGTCACCGGCGTGTCGGTTAATCCGGCCCGCAGCCTTGGCCCCGCCGTGTTCGTCGGCGGCAAGGCGCTGTCACAAGTCTGGCTGTTCATCGCAGCGCCGCTGATCGGCGGGCTGATCGCCGGAATTATCTCCCGGGCCGGCGATACGGAGCGTCTGGCCTGACCGGCTGATGCCAGAACCCGATGCGTATGACCCATCGGGTTCTGGTTAAGCCCGTGCGGCGCCTGAGCATGTCAGGATGCGGATGCGTCAGCATCTTCGCATCCTGGTATGAGGCAGCGATCAACACCCGTGTGATCGCCCGAAGATGTTGCAGGCGGCGCCATTGACCTGGCGCCGCCTGTTTTTTCGTCGGGAAGCGGCCATTACCGGGGCGGCGGCTCCCGCCAGCACTTGCTAGCCGTTGCCGGCCTTTGCCAGCCTCCGCCAGCACTCGCCCGCGTTTGCCGGCCTCAGCCGGCCTGCGCTGGGGCGGCGCCGGTTCCGTCGGCAGGCCGGATGGCCTATATAGCGCTGTCGCTTCTGACCTTGTCGTTTCTGATATGGCCGCCTCGGGATGGCGCATGGTTCGCTGTCTTCACCCGCACACCGGAACACCCATCCATGATCATTGGCCTTGGCTCTGACCTTTGCGACATCAACCGCATCGCCCGGTCGATTGAGCGGTTCGGCGACCGGTTCACCCACCGCATCTTCACCGAAGGCGAGCGGGCGAAGAGCGACCGTCGCGCCACCCGCGCCGCATCTTACGCGCGCCGCTTCGCCGCCAAGGAGGCGTGTTCGAAGGCGCTCGGCACCGGGCTGCGGCTCGGGGTGTTCTGGCGCGACATGGAGGTGGTCAATTTGCCGGGCGGGCGTCCAACCATGCGGCTGAGCGGCGGCGCCCTCGTGCGCCTCAACCAGATGATCCCGGCGGGCATGCGCCCGGTGATCCATGTGTCGCTGACCGATGATCCGCCCATGGCCCAGGCCTTCGTCATTATCGAGGCGCTGCCCGCTCTGCCGGAGGGGTGAGCGTCCGTCAGGCGATACACGGTGAGAGGGGGGCGACGAGGGCCAGTCCCGCCAGGGCACAGCGCCGCCGGGTACGGCCCCGCTTGCGCCGCATTCGGCGCAGATAGAGCGCTGGCACATCAGCGCTGACCGTCGGGGCTTGCTGCAGGGGGGGCTTGCGTCGGGTCATTGAGCCTGGCCGGGTCATGCGCTATCCATGGCGCGCCTTGCTGGCTGGCGCAGACGCGCAGCGACGGGGAGCGTTTCGAAACACAGTCCGCCGGGGCCGCAGTGCGGCTGGCGAGGGAAGCCCGCTGCATGGCGCGCACGGAAGTCGACAGGAAAGACAGGCAAGCCAAGGAGGGCAGCCTCTACGAGACCATCAAGGTTATCGTGCAGGCCCTGCTGATCGCGGTTGTGGTGCGCACGCTGCTGTTTCAGCCGTTCAACATTCCCTCAGGTTCGCTGATCCCGACGCTGCTGATCGGCGACTATCTGTTCGTGTCGAAATACTCTTACGGCTATTCGAAATATTCGATCCCGTTCAGCCCGCCGCTGTTCAGCGGCCGGGTGCTGGCGTCCGAGCCGAAGCGCGGCGACGTGGCGGTGTTCAAGCTGCCCAAGGACAACGCCACCGATTACATCAAGCGCGTCATCGGCATGCCTGGCGACCGCATCCAGATGCGCGACGGCCGACTGTACATCAACGACCAGATCGTTGAGCGCAAAAAGATCGAGGATTTCATCACCACGGATTCGTGGGGGCGGCAGGTCCCGGTGCCGCAATATATCGAGACGTTGCCTGGCGGCACCAGCCACCGCATCATCGAGCGTGACGGCGACAAGGGCTATTGGGACAACACCTATGTCTACACGGTGCCCGCCGGCCATTATTTCATGATGGGCGACAATCGCGACAATTCCACCGACAGTCGCGACGAGGCCAGCGTCGGCTATGTGCCCTTCGTCAATTTTATCGGCCGGGCTGAGCTGATCTTCTTCTCGGTGAAGGAAGACGCCGCCGCCTGGCAGTTCTGGAAGTGGCCCTGGAGCGTGCGCTGGGACCGTCTGTTCACGAGAGTTCGTTAAGCAAAATGGCGTCCCGCAAACCATCGCTGGCGGCCCTAGAGGCCGCCATTGGCCATCGTTTCAGCGATCGCAGCCTGCTTGAGCGCGCCCTGACCCATGTCAGCGGCGCCGACGACCGCATCGGCTCGTATCAGCGCCTGGAATTTCTCGGCGACCGGGTGCTCGGCCTTGTGGTGGCCGAGATGCTGTTCCGCAGCTTCCCCGCCGCCGAAGAGGGCGAACTGTCCCGCCGCCTCGCCGAGCTGGTGCGACGCGAAACCTGCACCGAAGTGGCCAAGGCCTGGGATGTGCCGCCGCATCTGCGCCTCGCCGCCGGCGGCGCCTTCCCGCGCGCCCGCCAGAATGTTTCGCTGCTGGCCGATGTTTGCGAGGCCATTGTCGGCGCGGTTTACCTCGACGCTGGCCATGAGGCCGCCGCCGCCGTGGTGCGCGCCGCCTTCGAGCCGCGCATGCACGCGCCGCGCCGGCCATTGCGCGACGCCAAGACCACGCTGCAGGAATGGGCGCACGCCCGTGGCCTGCCCAATCCGGGCTACGAGCTGGTGGAGACCACAGGTCCCGACCACGCGCCGGTGTTCACCATTTCAACGCTGGTGGAAGGCTATCCGCCCTGCCTCGGCAAGGGCGCCTCGAAGCGCACCGCCGAGCAGGACGCCGCAGGCCAGTTTCTGGCGCGCGAGGGCGTCGACAGCTGAGGACAGACGTGGTGCGGCGTGTGGGCTCGCGTTGCAGCGCGCCAGCTGCCCTGGGCGGCGCGGCCGTGGCGCCTTGATGGGGCAGGGCGCGCGTCGCATACCCTGACATCAGCTTTGCCTGACGCCGCTCATGGCGTCGGGGCCAAAATTTCTCATCACCTAATGCGCATCTGCGCTAGAATAACAGCGCCCGCCATCGGGCGCAGCGCGACGTGACGCTGGCCAGCAGGGCCGGGGACGGCGCGTGCAGGAGCATACATGACCGACGACGACACCCCGCAGCTTCCCGCGCAAGGCCCGGCACAAGGGGCGGTGGACGCCGCATCGCCCGCCGCGCCGCCGGCTGAGGGCGAACTGACGACACGCTGCGGCTTTGTCGCGCTGATCGGCGCGCCGAACGCCGGCAAGTCGACGCTGCTCAATGCGCTGGTCGGCGCCAAGGTGTCGATTATCTCGCGCAAGGTGCAGACGACGCGGGTGCTGGTGCGCGGGATCGCCATCCACGACGTCAGCCAGATGATCTTTGTCGACACCCCTGGCATCTTCCGGCCCAAGCGTCGGCTCGACCGCGCCATGGTCACCACCGCCTGGGGCGGCGCTGGCGACGCCGACATCATTTGCCTACTGGTGGATGCGCGCAAGGGCGTCGATGAGGAGGTCGAGGCGGTGCTGGAGCGGCTGGCCGAGGTGCGCCGTCCCAAGGTGCTGATCCTCAACAAGATCGACCTGATCCCGCGCGAGCGCCTGCTGGCGCTGGCGGCGAAGGTCAATGAGATGGGCGATTTCGAGCGCACCTTCATGATCTCGGCGATGAAGGGCCATGGCGTCGAGGATCTCAAGCTGTGGCTGGCCGATCGCATGCCCATCGATCACTGGCACTATCCGGAAGACCAGATCGCCGACGCGCCGCTGCGCCAGCTGGCCGCCGAGATCACCCGCGAGAAGCTGTTCAATCGCCTGCACGACGAGCTGCCCTACGCCTCCACCGTCGAGACCGACACGTGGAAGCAGCAGCGCGACGGCTCGGTGCGCATCGAGCAGACCATTTTCGTGGAGCGCGAGAGCCAGCGCAGCATCGTGCTGGGCAAGAACGGCCAGACCATCAAGGCGATCGGATCGGCGGCCCGCGTTGACATCGCCGAGGCGGCCGACGCGAAAGTGCACCTGTTCCTGTTCGTCAAGGTGCGCGAGAACTGGGGCGATGACCCGGCGCGCTATCGCGAGATGGGGCTGGAATTTCCCAGGAGCTGAGCAACCCCCAAGCAGGCCAGTCGCCAGTCAGCGGCTGGCGCCAGGGCTGGGGTGAACCGGGCGGCGATGGAGTGGGCTGACGAAGGCTTGGTGCTCGGCGTACGGCGGCTGGGCGAAACCAGCGTGATCCTTGAGGTCATGACGCTCCGCCATGGCCGCCACGCTGGCGTGGTGCGGGGCGGCCGCGCCACGCGGCTCCAGCCAGTGTTGCAGCCTGGCAATTCCGTGTCGCTGGTCTGGCGGGCGCGGCTGGAGGAGCAGCTCGGCATCTATACGGTGGAGCCGCGGCAGATGCGGGCCGCCGGCTATATGGGTTCGGCACTGGCGCTGAATCTGCTCGGCGCAGCCACCGAGTTGACCCGGCTGCTGCCTGAACGCGATCCCCATCCTGACCTGCATGATTCGCTGGCGCTGCTGTGCGACCAGATCGGCCACCCCGCCATCGGCCCGGGGCTGCTGGCGCTATTCGAGCTGTCTATCCTCGCCGAGCTGGGATTTGGCCTGGACCTCGGTCGCTGCGCCGCGACCGGCGGCACGGACGAGCTGATCTATGTCTCGCCCAAATCCGGCTGCGCCGTCTGCGCCGCCGCCGGCGCGCCGTGGAAAGAGCGGCTGCTGCCGTTGCCGCCGTTTCTGGCCGGCGCCACCGAGGCCGCGCCATCGACGTCCGAGGTGATCGACGCCCTGCGGGTGACGGGCTTCTTTCTGCAGCGCAACGTCTTTGGCCCGCGCGGCCTCGGCATGCCAGGGGGGCGGGCGCGGGCGATCGCGCTGTTGCAACGCAGTGGCGCAGAGGGGGGCAAGGTGGGCGCTGCTGCTGTTGGGGCCGCTGACCCGGGGTCCGTTCCCACCTGACGGGCGCGCCAGGGCTGACGCAGGCTGCCACAGGTCCTTGCGCAGGCGGCGCCCGCAATCCTGACATCCGGCTCTCGAGGCGCCCCGTTGACGCCAGACCCTCCGAGCGCGGGGCGACGCAACCCTGCCCAGCGTGATCAGCAATGCTCGGCAGTCGTAGGGCGGCTGACGCGATCTTGCTGCGATATATGTAGAATTTCCCCGGCGCAGCGGACGTATGGGCAATTGTGCTGGCTCGCGCTGGCTCCCTGTCAGTTACGGGGCAAGAAGGCGGATAGGCGCGCGCTTGGCGCCGTGCCAGTCTGTGCGCCTCGGCCCGCCGCAGGGAGCGCCCTTATGCTGCAATCGCCACCCAATTTGGCCCAGGCGCCGCTAAGCGGACGCGGGGCGGCCGCATGACGGCGCAGCTCTCTGGCGCCGCCGATGCTGGCCGGCCAGTGCGTGAGTTCGCCGCCGGCTGGCCGGCTGTGGTCGCCTGCTTCTTCATGGCGATCTTCGCCTGGGGCTTCGGCTTCTATGGCCAGCCGGTGTATCTGGCGGCGCTGCAGCGCGCCAATGGCTGGCCGACGTCTTTGGTGTCGGCGTCGATCACCTTCTATTACGTGTTCGGCGCCGCCTGCCTGCTCGGCGTCAGCACGCTGTTCTCGCGGGTCGATCTGCGGGTGCTGCTGGCGGGCGGGGTGGTGGTGCTGGCCGCCGGGGCGATCGGCGTCGCCAACGCTTCCAGTCCGTGGATGCTGTTCGCCGCCAACGCCGTGCTTGGCGTCGGCTGGGCCTGCACCAGCTCCACCGCCATCGCCGCGACGCTGGCGCGCTGGTTCGATGGCCGGCGCGGCCTCGCCATCAGCCTAGCGCTCAATGGCGCGAGCATCGCCGGCGTCATCGTCGCCCCGGCGCTGGTGCAACTGAGCGCCATCTACGGCCTCGCCGCCAGCGTCACCTGGCTGGCGCTGGGCATGATGCTCATCGTCCTGCCGCTGGTGATCTTTGGGCTCGCCGGGCGGGCCGCGCCGCCGCCTCAGCCTGCCACCGCCACGCATGGCCTTTCCGACGACGCTCCCGGCAACTGGCGCGAGGCCATGCGGTCGTGGCGGTTCTGGAGCATCGCCGCGCCTTTCGCGCTGGGTTTCGGCGCACAGGTCGGCTTTTTGATGCATCAGGTGGCGCTGCTGCTGCCAACGCTGGGCAACCAGCGGACGGCGGCGGCGCTGATGGTCGGGGCGCTGGCCGCCGTGGCCGGGCGCTTCGCCATGGGCTTCGTCATCGATCGCATCAACCAGCGCATGGCCACGGTGTTCAGCCTCCTCAGCCAGGCGCTGGCGCTGGCGGCCATCATCATCTGGCCGACGACGCCACTCGTGCTGTTCCCGGCGGTGGCGCTGTTCGGCCTGTCGGTGGGCAATCTGATCACGCTGCCGGCCACCATCATCCAGCGTGAGTTTCCAGCCCGGGCCTTCAGCCTGGTGATGGGCATGACCGTGGCGGTGGGGCAGTTTTTCTACGCGTTTTTCCCGCTGGTGGTCGGCGTCATCCATGATCTCACCGGCGGCTACCGGGCGCCATTGACGCTGTGTGTGGCCTTGCAACTCATCGCCGCCTGGCTGCTGGCGCATCCACCAGGACGCGCCAGGACCGCCGGCTGAGGGTTGCGGTTGCGGCGCCATGGCCACAGCACGGTTGAGGAGGCGGCGAAACACCAGGCAAGTGCTTGCTTTTGCGTTGTTTGTTCGCTACCCGTTCTCATGTCTTCATGAGTGACTGCCTGGACGATCGGCGCGCGCCGCCAAAGGCGCCTATTGGCGCCCCACGGGCGCTACATGGGCGCGTCCGGGCGCAAGCCTTGCGGACGCGGCGCGCCTGGGGATTGGCAAGTGGCTTGGCAAGCGGCTTTGCAAGCGGCTTGTCGCCGGTCTGGGGCTGGGCCGCCGGCGCCTGCTGGCGTTGCGCCACTGGTCAGGGGTCATCGCGATGGCGCAGCCGCAAGGTGGGCGCGGCGCACACCGGGGAAGGTGATGGGTAAGCAGGTCGGGACGCCATCGGACGACGGCATTGAGAACGTCGAACTGCGCGATGCGCTGGAGCAGCGTTATCTCGACTATGCGCTGTCGACCATCATGCACCGGGCGCTGCCCGACGCCCGCGATGGGCTGAAGCCGGTGCATCGCCGCATCCTTTACGGCATGCGGCTGTTGCGCCTCGATCCGGGCACGCCATTCAAAAAATCCGCCAAGGTGGTCGGCGACGTGATGGGTTCGTTCCACCCGCACGGCGACCAGGCGATTTATGACGCCATGGTGCGCCTCGCCCAGGATTTCGCCTCGCGCTATCCGCTGGTGGAAGGACAGGGCAATTTCGGCAATATCGATGGCGACGGCCCCGCCGCCCATCGTTACACCGAAGCGCGCATGACCGAGGTGGCGCGCCTGTTGCTGCAGGGCATCGACGATGAGACCGTCGATTTCCGTCCCAATTACGATGGCTCGACCAATGAGCCGGCGGTGTTGCCCTCCGCCTTTCCCAATCTGCTGGCCAATGGCTCGCAGGGCATCGCCGTCGGCATGGCGACCTCGATCCCGCCGCACAATGTCGCCGAGCTGTGCGCGGCGGCGCTGTATCTGATCGGCCATCGGGACGCGACGTCGGAGCAGCTGCTCAATTTCGTCAAGGGGCCGGATTTTCCCACCGGCGGCGTCATCGTTGAGCCGCAGGCCAATATCGTCGACGCCTACACCACCGGGCGTGGCGGCTTCCGGGTGCGCGCCCGCTGGGAGAAGGAAGACACCGGCCGTGGCGGCTGGGTCGCCGTGGTCACCGAGATTCCTTATCTGGTGCCAAAGGCCCGGCTGATCGAGAAGATCGCCGATCTGTTGCACGAAAAGAAGCTGCCGCTGGTGGCCGATGTGCGCGACGAATCGGCGGAAGACGTGCGCGTGGTGTTTGAGCCTCGCTCGCGCACCGTCGATCCAGAGCTGATGATGGAGACGCTGTTCCGGCTGACCGAGCTGGAAAGTCGCGTGCCGCTCAACCTCAACGTGCTCACCGCCGGCCGGGTGCCGAAGGTGCTCGGCCTCGCCGAGACCTTAGGGGAATGGATCGACCATCGCCGCGATGTGCTGCAGCGCGGCTCGCGCCACCGGCTCGAGGTGATTGGCCGGCGGCTCGAGATTTTGGGCGGCCTGCTCATTGTCTATCTCGACCTCGATGAGGTGATCCGCATCATCCGCGAGGAGGACGAGGCGAAGCCGGCGCTGATGCAGCGCTTTGCGCTGACCGAGTTGCAGGCCAACGCCATTCTCGACACCCGCCTGCGCTCGCTGCGCAAGCTCGAAGAGATGCAATTGCGCACCGAGCAGGAGGCGCTGCTCAAGGAGCAGGCCGAGCTCAACCAATTGCTCGGCTCCGAAAGCATCCAGTGGAAGAAGGTGTCGGCGGAGATCCGCCACATCGGCAAATTGTTTGGCCCGGAAACAAAACTCGGCAAGCGACGCACCGATCTCGCCGAGGCGCCTGCCGCCAGCACGATTGATCTGACCGAGGCCATGGTGGAGCGCGAGCCGATCACCGTGGTGGTGTCGGCCAAGGGCTGGATCAGGGCGCTGAAGGGCCATGTCGCCGACGTCTCAGGCCTGCAGTTCAAGGGCGACGACAGCCTGGCGCTGTCGTTCCACGCCGAGACGACGTCGCGCATCCTGCTGGCCGACAGCACCGGGCGGGTGTTCACCATCGAGGCGTCGAAGCTGCCGGGCGGGCGCGGCGTGGGTGATCCGCTGCGCATCCTGGTGGATCTCGACGAGAGCGCCAGCATCGTCGCCGCATGGCCCTATCGGGCTGGCGAGAAGATGCTCGTCACTTCGACGGAGGGCCGGGGCTTTATGGTCAGCTCCGACGACATGGTCGCCAATACCCGCAAGGGCAAGCAGATCATGGTGATGGACGCGCCGCACAAGCTCGCCGTCTGCGCCCCGGTGGCGGGCGATCATCTGGCGATCATCGGCCAGAACCGCAAATTGCTGGTGTTCCCGCTGGTGCAGGCGCCGGAGATGACGCGCGGCAAGGGCGTGCGTCTGCAGAAATACCGCGACGGCGGCGCCTCTGACGCCAAGACGTTCAATCTCGCCGATGGCCTGACGTGGAAGGACACCTCCGGGCGCACCTGGACGGTGTCCGAGAATGATTTGCGCGACTGGGTTGGTAACCGCGCCGAAGCTGGCCGCCTGCCGCCCAAGGGGTTCCCAAGGAACAACCGCTTCGGCTGAGCGTACGGTCGTGGAAAGATGCGGCGCCTGACGGAAGGCTATACGACAGGCGAAGCGAGGGCGTGGAGCGGCGCCGTTTTCCGAAGGTCTGGCAAGCAGGGCGGCTTGCCGGGCAGGTGCGGCGCGCCGGCTGTAGGCTGCGCGTTCGCGCATCATGGGCGCTGGCGCGGCGGGCGCGGGCGCCGGCGCTTTGCTGCGCCCTGATCGCCGCCGCGCCACCTGATCAAATGTTGCGGGCGCGCACGCCCGGCGCCATCCCCATGGCTGCCGATGGGTTGCCATCGCAGGTACGTAGCGACAGATCGGCGTAGCTCTGGTTTTCGCTGTGCGCGTAAAGCGATCTTCGGCGCCTCAACGCACGTGTTCATATCTGAAGCTTGGGCGTTGCTTCACAAAGTTGTGAACTTTACAGGAAGCCTCACACGCCTGACATTTGGGCGCTTGGGGAGGTTACACGCGTGCGCCTATACGACGGCACGGACGTGGATTCTGGCGCCGAAAGCGGCGGCCTGACCACGGATCTGCGGACGGATTTCTGCGTCTACAAGACGCTGATTGGCCGTTACGAAGACTTCAATGATGTTCAGTTTCCCAATGCGGCGGGCATCCGGCATATCTGCCTGACGGATGATCCAGATCTTGTGAGCGCGCATTGGGAAATTCGCCGTATTACGCCGCTGTTTGCCTTTGATGAGATACGCAGCCAACGTGCGCTCAAGGTGTTGGCGCATCGCTATTTGCCTGAATTCCGCTGGTCGCTCTACGTCGACAATACGGTTCAGATCACGCGCGATGTCAGCGCAATTTTTGCTGACAACTGGCGGACATCTGCGTTGACGCTGCCGGCGCACAGCTTCAGGGACACTGTTCTCGACGAGTTCCTTGAAGTTGCGCGCCTCGGCTATGATGATGGCAGCCGCATCTTCGAACAGTTGAACCATTATGCGCTGACGCATGACGCGCTGCTGTCCGAAAAGCCGTTGTGGACGGCGATGATGCTGCGTGATCATCACGATCCGCTACTGCAACAGACCATGGAGACGTGGTGGGCGCACATCGCGCGCTATTCCCGACGGGATCAGCTGTCGATCATTACGCGCTCGCCGTGACCGGGCTCCGCCCCAACATCCTCGATCTGGATAATCACCGATCGGACCTCCACAGCTGGCCGCATGCGCCCGGCAGGGATAGCGCCGCAGGCGCGCGCAATCCCGCGGTCAGCATGCGTCCGGTCATCGCCCAGGTGCGCGTGCTCGAGCAGCAGCTGGCCGAGGCGACGATAACCATCGCCGGGCTGCAAGGCGCGCTCCAGGCTCAGACCCAGGCGGACAGCCTGACCGCGCAGGCGTCTGCACGGGTTCAGGAGGAGGAGGCGCATTCACGTTTGCAACACGCCTTCGCCCAGGCGCTGCAGCTGGCGCAAATGTCACCCCAGTTCTGCACTGTGGGAACGCCGCCGCCCGCTGACGTTGCGCACGCTGTGCCGCCGGGCCGTGCCGATATACTGTCCCGCAAGCTCTCGGCGCTTGCTGGACGTTACCCCGTGGCGGCGGAGGGCGCATGGCGCGCCATGCACGCAGGGTGGCGCGGCCTGCGCCTGGCCAGGGACCTGGCAGGTCGGCGTGCGTCGCCTGTCGCTGCGCCAGCGCTTCCGGCGGACGATGGCCCGAAGCCGCCGCCTGCACGCAATGAAGCCCACGCCGCCGGGTGGCAGGCGCTGTTTCGGGCGGCGCCGGCGGCGCCCCGCACCTTCGGCGAGCGCGTGCTGCGGAAAATGGCGTTTGATCGCAATCCCATTCTGAAGGTCTTCGCCGACAAGATCGCCGTCCGTGATTATGTCGCCAGCACCGTGGGCGCCGAATATCTGGCGGAGATCTATGCGGTTGCGGAGCGCGCGGAAGACATCCCCTGGCAGGCTTTGCCGCGCGAGTATGTGTGCAAGGTTAATCACGGCTCGGGCGGCGTCGTGGTGGTGTGGGAGGGCGCCAAACGTGATCCGCTGCCCGACGGGCACACGCCCGTCGGCTGGACCCGCTACTGGACCCATCCGGATACGGCGGACTGCGCGGCGATTGAGCGCCTGTCGGCGTACTGGCTGGCGCTCGACTTTGACTGGTGGGAGGGGCGTTACCCGGAGTGGGCCTATGAGGGCATCCCAAGACGCGTTTTCTGCGAACAATTGCACAAATGCGCGGACGGGAGCGCCCCAAGCGAGTACAGGTTCTTCGTATTCAACGGCGTCGTGAAGGTCATTCGTGTCGCCGCGCAGACGCTGAACGGCGACATCACCAGAATCACATTTGACCGGGATTGGAACGTTCTGCCGGTGTCATTGATTGTTGGCGAATTGAGGCCGCCGCCTGCAGTTCCGCCGTCGCGGCCAGCCAATTTCGAGCAGCTCCTCGCCCATGTTGTGGCGCTGGCCGCGCCGGTCGATTTCCTCCGGGTCGATATGTACAATGTTGATGGCCGCTTTTACTTTGGCGAATTGACCAATTACCCCAGCGCTGGCCGCGGCGTGTGGCGGCCGGAGCCGTTTGAGCAATTGTTGGCCTCGTGGTGGCGGCAAGACTACTAAAGGTTGTTCGAGGGGACGGCCCGGCGCCGCGTGTCGCGCCCAGACGTGCGCTGCGCTGGCGGCGCGGCCGCGACCGCATTGCTGGTCATGGCAGCCCCCCCTGGCGCAAGCCCTCGCTCTGCAGATCCGTGCGTAGCGGCGGGCGCTGCGCCGGCTATTTGTCGCAGCTGTAACCAGTGCAGGCGCGCCTGGTCGCGCTCGACAAATCTGGACGCGACGGGTTTATAGAACTAACGTTTGATCAATCGTGCCTGAAACCTTCCGGCCTTGCGCTACATGCTCGCGACGTCTGCGCGTGTGTCGCGCTATGGCCGGGGTGGAAACGTGGCGCGGCAAAGAAAATCAGACAGGGGCGCCCCTTCCTGCGGTCGCCGCAGTGAGGAGGAGGGGGCCAATGTCGAGCTATGAAACCGTGCTGGTTGAACAGCCGGTGCCGGGCGTGACGCGGATCGTGATGAACCGCCCGGCGGCGCGCAACGCCCAGAATTTGCAGCTGACCTATGATCTGAACGCCGCCATGGACGCCGCCGCAGCAGATGATGCGGTGAAGGTGATCATTCTGGCGGGCGCGGATCCGCATTTTTCTGCGGGCCATGATCTGCGCGCCGGGACGAAAAACGCCGCCGGCGTCGATTTTCCGCCGGTGTTCAATTGGGGTGGGTTTTCCGAGGGCGCCGTGCATGGGCTCTATGCGCGCGAGCAGGAGATCTATCTGCAGATGACCCGGCGCTGGCGCAATATTGCCAAGCCGACCATCGCCGAGGTGCAGGGCCGCTGCATCGCCGGCGGCCTGATGCTGGCCTGGGCCTGCGATCTCATCGTCGCCAGCGATGACGCTTCCTTCTGTGATCCCGTCGTCAATATGGGCGTCTGCGGCGTCGAATGGTTCGTGCATCCCTGGGAGCTGGGGGCGCGCAAGGCCAAGGAATTCCTGTTCACCGCCGACGCCTGGAGCGCTGAGGAAGCGCGGCAGTTCGGCATGGTCAATCATGTGACGCCACGGGCTGAGCTTGCGGCGTTCACGCTTGGGCTGGCGAGCCGCATCGCCGCCAAGCCGGCCTTTGCGCTGAAGATGTCGAAGGAGGCCGTCAATGGCACGCTCGACATCATGGGCCAGCAGGCGGCGATCGATAAGGCATACGCGCTGCATCACCTGTGCCACGCGCACAATCAGCAGCAATTTGGTTCACTCGTAGACCCGACCGGCGTGCACGCGTCGGTCAAGGACAAGGCGACAGTCTGACCATGGATCTGACCCCAACCGAAGAAATGCGCATGCTGCGCGAGAGCGCAGAGCGTTTTGTCCGCGACCAGTATAACGCCGACGCGCGCCGCAAGCGCCATGAGGCGGGCGAGGGCTTTGCGCCCGCCACCTGGAAAGAGTTCGCGGATCTCGGCTGGCTGGCGCTTCCCGTTCCGGAAGAGCTCGGCGGCCTCGGCGGCGGCGCCGTCGAAACCGGCATTCTGATGGAGTCCTTCGGCCAGGGCCTGGTCGATTCGCCATATCTGTCGACGGTGGTGCTCGGGGCTGGCGCGGTGATGCAGGCTGGCTCCAGCGCCCAGCAGGCTGATATCCTGCCGAAGGTGGCCGAGGGCGCCCTGCGTCTGACGCTGGCCCATTCCGAGCGCGCCGCCCGCTACAATCTCGCGCATGTGGCCGCCACCGCCGTCCGCGACGGCGATGGCTGGGTGATCACTGGCGACAAGACCGCGGTGCTCGACGCCGATGAGGCCGATGTGCTGCTGGTGTCGGCCCGTATCAGCGGCGCTGTCGCCGATGCTGCTGGCGTCGGCCTGTTCCTTGTGCCGCGTGACGCTGCTGGCGTCAGCCTCACCACCGATCTGCGTCTGGGCGGCGGCAAGGTCTCCCAGATCAGCTTGGGCGGCGTGCGCGTCGGCGCCGAGGCGCTGCTGGGCGGCGATGACAACGCCTTGCCGGTGATCGAGGCGGTGGTTGATCGCGCCATCGCCGCGCTGTGCGCCGAAGCTGTCGGCATGATGCAGACCCTGGTGGAGACCACCGCCACTTACATCAAGACTCGCGAACAGTTCGGCAAGCCGCTGTCGGTCAATCAGGCGTTGCGTCACCGCATGTCTGACATGGCGGTCGCCGTGGAAGAGGCGCGTTCGCTGGCCCTGCGCGCCGCGTTGTTCGCAACGGAAGACGCGGTCAGCCGCAGCCGCGCCGCCTCGGGCGCCAAGGTCAAGATTGGCCGGGGCGCGCGCTATGTGGCCGAGCAGGCCGTGCAGCTGCATGGCGGCATGGGCGTGACGGAAGAGCTGGAGATCGGCGCCTTCCTCAAGCGCGTGGTGTTCTTCGACGCCATGTTCGGCGGCCCCGACCATCATCTGCGCCGCCACGCCACGCTGAGCGCTAACGCCCGCGCCGCCTGAACCGTTTTGCACCCATCAGCAGGGTTGCGGCTCGCCAGCGCTGAAGCCCGCCCTGCCGGAGACAATGAGCTCCAGAAGAGGCATGCGATGAACTTCACGTTCTCTGAAGAAGAAATCGCCTTTCGCCAGGAAGTCCGTGACTTCCTCGCCAAGGTCATCACCCCCGAGATGAAGCGCGCCCAAGCGCTGACGCCCTCGGTGTTCTCGGACAAGGAAGTGTCGGACGTCTGGCACAAGGCGCTGGCGGCCAAGGGCTGGGCGGCGCCGTTCTGGCCGGTTGAGGCTGGCGGCCCGTCGTGGACCCCGGCGCAGCGCTACATTTTCGCCTCCGAATGCGCCATGGCCGGCTCGCCGAGCACCTCGCCCATGGGTCTGTCCATGGTCGGCCCGGTGATCATCAAGTTCGGCACGCCCGAGCAGAAGGCGAAGTTCCTGCCGCGCATCCTCAATTGCGAGGATTATTGGTGCCAGGGCTATTCGGAGCCAGGCTCTGGTTCGGATCTCGCCTCGCTGAAGACCCGCGCGGTGCGCGATGGCGACGACTACGTCATCAATGGCACCAAGATCTGGACCACCCACGCCCATGAAGCGAACATGATGTTCGCGCTGGTGCGCACCGACGACAGCGGTCGCAAGCAGGAAGGCATCAGCTTTATCCTGATCGACATGACCTCGCCGGGCATCACCATCCGGCCGATCCTGACCATTGGCGGCGACCATGAGGTCAACCAGGTCTTCTTCGACGACGTGCGCGTGCCCGCCGCCAATCTGATCGGCGAAGAGGGCATGGGCTGGACCTATGGCAAATATCTGCTCGAGTTCGAGCGCGGCGGCGGCATCGCGGCGCAGCGGCTGCGTCGTGGCCTGCAGCATGTCATCGAGGTGGCCAGGGACGACGCGCCTGGCCTGCCGGTCGATGATCCGTCGATCGCCGCGAGGATCTCCGAGATCGAGATCGACATCGACGCGTTGGAGATGACCGAGCTGCGCATCATGTCGGCGCTGCAGACTGGTCAGAACCCTGGGGCCATCTCGTCGCTGCTCAAGCTGCGCAACTCCGAGATCAAGCAGGCCATCACCCGTATTGGCGTCGACGTGCTGGGTTATGACGCGCTGGTGTGGGAGCCGGCCCGACCGCTGTACAACCTCAACCGCGAGCCGACGCTGCCGGAAAGCGAGCTGCCGCTGGTTCCGGAATATCTCAACAGCCGCGCCTTCACGATTTTCGGCGGTTCGTCCGAAGTGCAGCGCGACATCATCGCCAAATTGATGGTTGGCCTCTGAGGCGGCGCCCGGGCCCTGATGCATGCGTCAGGGACTGATGGCTCGGGAACCCGCGTGGCGCGCCACGCGGGTTTTTTCGCGGCTGGATGTGGGCTGCCCGCCTCAGCGCCGTCATGGTCGGGCTTGACCCGACCATCCACGACTTTGGCGGGGCGCGGCGCGTGGGCCGGCTGGGGTGAAGGCGTGGATGCCCGTGACGAGCACGGGCATGACGGTGGGGGGGGAAAGGCGCGCGCTGGCTGGGTGGGGCGGAGGTGCGCACAGGGCT
>NZ_JCAWFG010000047.1:0-1896 GCF_059740505.1 Camelimonas sp. FR25
CCCGGCTGAAGATCGGCATGGCCAATCTGGCCTACAACTTCACCCGGCTTGCCTGGCTTGAAGGGAGAAGTGCGCCCGCATGATGCCTCAAGGCCGCCTTTGACGGTCCAAAGGCGACAATCAAGCGAAACAGGGCGGCCAATCGGCGCCTCCGGGAGGCTCTCGAAAACTCAACGGGAGCGGATAAGCACGTTTTTCGAGGTGTCCAGCTTGGCCTGTCGTTGATTCACGGGTTTCGCCAAAAACTTCCTTGGATCAACGATGTGGACTTACACCACTCGCGCCCTTCATGCGCGAAGCGAACTGGCTTTGCCAAGCGATTTGACCAATGCCGAGTGGGCAGTTCTTGAGCCGCTGCTCCCACCCGCGTCGCACGTTGGGCGGCCTCGTAAATGGCCGCTGCGGCGCATTGTCGAGGCGCTCCTGTATCTGCTGCGCGGAGGCCTGCCCTGGCGCATGCTGCCCCCCTGCTTCCCGCCTGTATCGACGGTGCGACGCTGGTTCTACCTCTGGCGTGACGACGGACTGTGGCTGACGCTCAATCACACCCTGCTGATGGCGGCTCGTGAGGCGGATGTGCCGGAGTGATCGACAGCCAGAGCGTGAAAACCACCGAAAGCGGCGGCCCCCGTGGTTATAACGCGGGTAAGAAGACCAAAGGGCGCAAGCGGCACATTCTGACCGATACCGACGGCAACCTCGTCCATGCGGTGATCCATTCCGCCGCCATACAGGACCGGGACGGAGCGCCGCTGGTAATCGCCGATATTGTCCGCCGTTTCCCATGGCTACGCCATCTGTTCGCGGACGGAGGCTATGCCGGCGACAAACTCAGGGAGGCCATCCGGTGCTTCGGCAGATGGACGATCGCGATCATAAAACGCTCCGATGCCGCAAAGGGCTTCGAAGTGCTGTCAAGGTGTTGGGTCGTCGAAAGAACCTTCGCATGGCTCAACCGAAACCGCGGGCTCGCCAAAGATTTCGAGCAGACCATCGCATCAGCGACCTCATGGCTGTTTATCGCCTCGATCCAGCTCTTCACCAGACGCATCGCAAGGTCATGAAATCGAATAGGATAATTTTGAATCAGACTCTGAGGGAGAACAACCAAGGAACGCTTAGGCGGCGCGGCTGTCCGGCGGAAGATTGAGGGCCTTGCGGCCAGCGGAAGCGGCTGCACGATCCCAGAGGAAATCGCCAGAGAAGGCAATATGCTCCCAGCCAACCGACGACGTATGGACAAGCCGATCATCGGGGACCGGGACCGCTGCCGATCGCAGATGCTGGGCGGCGGCGTCCATGTCGATCGTGTTCCAATAGGTGATCGCCGCGATGAGCAGGTTGAGGCGTAAGCCTCCGGTGAAGGCCGCCTTGTGGTGACAGTGCCTTGCGCCGAAGCTGCGCTCATAAGGACGCAGTTAAGAGCGCAGCATCATGCAAGTGGCGGTTATTTTCCGGATCCGAACGTCGCCGTCGCTGGAGCGAGGCGGAGCGCGAAGAGATTGTGCTGGCATCAATCATGCCAGGCGCGGTGATCGCGGAGGTCGCGCGGCGGTTCGATGTGACGACGAGCCTGATCTACAAGTGGCGCCGCGAGGCCCGGCAGGCAGGGGCGCGGTTCGTACCGGTTGTCCTGACAGAGGATGAAGGGTCCGCGCCGGTGGCGACGGGCTCCAGCTGTGCCGTGGCTGCTGAGGGAGATACCAGTGCACCGGGGCCGGACGGTCTGCCTGTGATCACCGTCACCCTTGCCACAGCTCGGATTGATATCCTCCTTTCAGCCCCGCCAGCGCTGGCCAGGGCCGTGCTGCAGGCGCTGCGATGATCCCCGCCGGCGCCCGGGTGTGGATCTGCGCAGGCCACACCGACATGAGGAAGGGCATGAATGGTCTTGCG
>NZ_JCAWFG010000048.1:0-386 GCF_059740505.1 Camelimonas sp. FR25
CCGATACGGCCTACCGCTCGAAGAAGAATGAAGCGTTTCTGGCAGATGGCATGTTCAGCAGCCAGATCCACCGCAAGAAGCCGAAGGGCCGCCCGATGCCCGCGCACATCGCACGGGCCAACGGTAAGCGTTCCGTTATCCGGGCTGCGGTTGAGCATGTCTTCGCGGCGCAGAAGCATCGGATGGGGCTGGTGGTTCGCACCATTGGCATGGCGCGGGCCCGGCTGAAGATCGGCATGGCCAATCTGGCCTACAACTTCACCCGGCTTGCCTGGCTTGAAGGGAGAAGTGCGCCCGCATGATGCCTCAAGGCCGCCTCTGACGGTCCAAAGGCGACAATCAAGCGAAACAGGGCGGCCAATCGGCGTCTCCCGGAGGCTCTCGCA
>NZ_JCAWFG010000049.1:0-391 GCF_059740505.1 Camelimonas sp. FR25
CCGCGGGGGCAGGTGGCTGCGCTGGATGATCCGCGTGTGTTCGCACAGGATGTTCCCCTCGGCAGCGACAACCAGCCGGTCCGGATAGATCCGCAGGCTGACAGGACGGTTGGCAAAGGAGGCCGGCACACTGTAGCGGGTGCGCTCGAAGCTGATCAGGCAGGTGGGCGAAACACGTTTGCTCATCTCGATGAAGCCGTCAAAGGCAACGGGCAGCCGCATCAGGGCGGCCCGTTCTTCGGCCCAGACATCGGCGATCGTGCCGGGCAAGGAACCATGCGCCGTTTCCCGCCACAGCTCGAGGCAACGCTGTTCCAGCCAGGCATTGAGCGCCGCAAGGTCAGGGAAGCCCGGCATCGCGTGTAGCAACTGGTGGCGGGAATCCCGGACG
>NZ_JCAWFG010000050.1:0-9598 GCF_059740505.1 Camelimonas sp. FR25
CCGTTGTCTTCAATGACATTCAGGGTGAGGATGCCGCCTGCGCCCGAGCCTGCCAGGATTTGCTGGCCCTGAAGGTAGCTCAAAACATCGCTCTGCACGACGGGCCCTGTCGCGCCGTTGATCACCACCAACGCGCTGCCGTCTGGCACGCTTTCTGGCGTTTCCCAGTTCTGCGCCGTGTTCCAGTCTGTAGACTGGCTGCCGTTCCAGGTCTGGGCCGCGGCTGTGCCGCTCAGTGCGACGAGGGCGGATGAAGCCAGCAGGAAGCAACGGAGCCTGCTGCGTCTGTTCGCATCAATAAAACCGATCATTACGCCCGCATGCCCTCCTGCTGTCACGCACGCCATGGCGCGAATGCGTGTCACGTAGCGATTGTCCAGCGATAGCGCCGGGTTGCGCATGGTCAACGCGCGCATCGCTACGTAATAAGGGTATGAAAGGCTATGTTTTCGCTTAAGTGAACGAAAAAGGAGTAATTGCCAGCAGGTAACGAAAATTTGAATACGTAGTTTCTTCAATTCTCGCTGCGCTTATCAGACCAAAGTATAAATGCCGTCGCGTCAGCGTAGGAGCAGCGTAACGTCAGGTGGCGGGCGCCGCGTCGCCGCACACCGACGTCGCTGCTGGGGTGCGCGCCCGGCGACACAACGCCGTTGCAGAAGCACTGTCTGGTTCGGGTGAGACAGATCGTTGACTGCCCCGGGTCAGACCAAGTGGGCGTCGTTGTCGAGGTAGCTCCTGCATGACGAGCGGGAAACGCTGACAACCCAGCCTTGCACTTCGGGATCGGCGCGCCATGCAGTGATTGGCGGCTTATGGGGACGTCAGGTCGTGCTTTTGAAGCGCAGGGCAGGGAAACGCCGGGCCATGGGCTTGTCGTAACAATAATCCGCCGGTACCCATCGACGCGGCAAGTTGCTTGCCCGCAAGATTGGAACAGGTGCTACGGATGCGGCGGCCTCAGGCGAAGTCGGACACCATGAAAAGCCGGGAACGGATCAAGGCGGTGTCTTTGAAGTTGTTTGCCACCCGGGGCATCCTTGAGGTGTCCACCAGAGAGATCGCCCAGGTGTGCGGGCTGAAGAACGCTGGCTCGGTAAACTATCACTTTGGCACGAAGCAGGAGTTGATCGCTGAACTGGTTCGCGACGCGTCGCAACTGATCGAAGCGGATCGCAACGCCCAACTCGATTATCTGGAAAGCCTGGGTGGTCCGCGATCGGTTCGCGAAGTGGTCACCATCCTGTCGGATATTTCGATCTTCGCGAGGACCGGGTCGCCCAGCGCGGACTATGCAATCCGCCTGCTCAACATGCTTTACCTGCAGGACAGGGAGTTGCTGTTCTCGACGTTGGGCGGCGCCGACAGCGGCACGCGCCGCTGCCTCGCGCATCTGCGCACGCTCTTGCCGGATGTCGAACCTGCGCTGCTCCGCCTGCGCCTCATGCTCGTCATGCAATATCTGTTCTCAGCGACGTCGACGCGGGAAGCCGCGACTGAGAACCCTGACGTGTGGGGCGCGATGTGGGGAGAGCCTTGGGCGTGGTCAAATTTCCTCGACACGGTCGAAGGTTTGCTCACAAGCCCAGTCTCGCCCGCAACGCGCGACACGCTGGCCCGGACGGAGACCTCCTTGGCAAATGCCAATCCTGCCGGGAACGCCAGGCGTTGAGGTCGCAGCAGGTGGCCCCCAACGCCGCCGCCCTCAGAAACTAGAGATCGAAGCCCTTGAATGAGGCCCATTCGCCAAGTGGGGCGCGCCTGGTCCTCAGACTGTTCACCGCTTCAGCGTCATCGCGATAGCCCAATGCAATGCCGCAAAACAGCAACTGCTCCGGCGGCACAGCGAGGTAATGCTCAACTGTCCGTGCGTACAGCGCCCAGAATTCCTGGGCGCAAGTATCCAGCCCTTGCTCAACCGCCAGCAACATCACGGACTGGATGAATATTCCGAGATCCGCCCATTGTGGCGGACCCATTCGCCGGTCGACGGTGATGAAGATACCAACCGGCGCGCCGAACAGGATCGCGTTGCGGGAGAGTTGGCGCAGCCTGCCAGCCTTGTCAGCGCGGCCGATGCCCAGAGTGGCGTAAAGGTCCTCTCCGCATTCAAATCGCCTGGTCCGGTATGGCTCGACAAGATTATCGGGATAGACGCGATAGCCGGGCTGTGGGTCTGGACCGGCGCCCGCAACGGCGGTCTTCAATGCGTCGAGGGGCGCACCCGTCAATGTGTGAACGTGCCACGGCTGGAGATTGCCGCCGCTTGGCGCGCGGCCAGCGCGCGCAATAATAGACTGGACCATCTCGCCCGAGACGGCGTCTTGACGATAGGCACGTATGGAGCGGCGGCGTTCAAGCGCTTCAGAGACATTCATAAGGGGCACCAACTGAGAGAGATGATGGGGGCGCTCGTGGCCTCAGCACGTGGCCTTGAGGAGCGCGCAAGCCGCTTGTCGTTACCGAACCCGGAGCAGGGTTTTTCCCAGGCCGGCGCCGGACAGGGCGAACTGCAGACAATCGGCGAAATCGTTGAATGCAAATGTTCTGCCGATTGGGGGAGAAAGTTGGCCCTCACTGACCCATGAGAACAGTTGCGCCAGGTGCTTCCGCGCGTGTTCCGGCTCTAATTCGGCGAACTGGCGGTAATCCACGCCAACCAATGCAGCGCCCTTCAGCAGCGGCAGGTTGACGCGAAGCGCTGGCATGGCGCCGCCCACGAAGCCGACGACCAGATGGCGGCCCCGCCAGTTGAGTGATCTGAAGGCCGGCTCAAACAGCGCGCCGCAAACCGGATCGAAAATGACGTCTGGCCCCGTGCCGCCACAAAGCTGCTTCACGCGGTCGCGCCAGCCATCTGCATTGGTGTCGAGCGCATGGTGGGCGCCATGATTGATGGCGAATGCGCGTTTCTCAGGGGACGACGCTACGGCGATCACCTCAGCCCCGAGCAATCGCCCTGTCTGCACCGCGGCCAGGCCGACGCCACCGGCGGCGCCCATCACCAACAGCTTTTCGCCAGGCTGGATGGCCGCCCGATCAAGCAGCCCATGCAGGGCCGTGAGGTAGTTGACCCGGAAACCCGCCGCCTGCTCAAAGGTCATGGCCGCGGGCAATTTTTCAATAGCGTCAGCACGAGCGACGCCGACTTCGGCGAAGCCCCCGCCGACGGTCGCGAGGACGCGATCACCCGGGCGTAGCCGGGCGACGCCCGTACCAACAGCCGAAACCACTCCGGCGACTTCCTGCCCAGGGGTGTGCGGCAGTTGCGGCTTGACCTGATAGCGGCCCAGAGCGACGAGCGCGTCCACATAGCCTACGCCACAGCAGGCGATCTCAACGGTCACTTCCCCGGGCCCCGGATTGGGCGCTGGAACGTCCACGAGACGATAGGCGTCGATCGTCTCCAGCGTGTCGGCCACCACCTGCAACATGAGCGAGCTCCCCTGATCAGTTCTGCGTCCCACTAAATTAAAGCAGTTTTTAATATGTCAATGCATGCTGATGATTCTCGCGCAATGCACTGGATTGCGAATGCCTTTCAGCCGACGTGAATAGCCATACTTGGCCCTTTCTGCCGGACGTTGACAGATTTGATTAACGCTTTAATTGCCTTGAACCAAGATGCTCCACCGAACGCGAAGTCGCGCGACTAGCCCGCTTATGGCCGATGGAGCGTTATCTTCTGCGCCAACGGGGCCTTCATGCTAATGGGGCGCAGCATCGCTGGATCTACAACGCACACGCAGGAACATGAGATGGAACAAACACCGCACTATCAACTGGAACGGCGTGGACGCGGCGCTTTGTTCACCATCACGCGCGAGCGCTCGCTAAACGCGATCACCATGCCGGTGCTGCACGGTCTGGCGCAGGCGCTGGATGCGTTGGAACGCGATGGCGCGCGTTACCTTGTCCTCACCGGCCAGGGGAGCAAGGCGCTCTCCGCGGGGACTGATCTGAGCGAGGTGCGCGGCTACAGCGCCGAGCAGACTGTGGCGCGCGCGGATCTTGCCCGCGATCTGCTCGTGCGCCTGTCGCGCTCGCCGGTGATGAGCATTTGCGCCATGAACGGGCTTGCCTATGGCGGTGGCCTGGAACTCGCCATGGCCAGCACGTTGCGGCTGGCGGCGCCTCATGTGACCATGTCGTTGCCCGAGATCAAGCTTGGACTGGTGCCCAGCTATGGGGGCACGCAGTTTTTGCCAGCGCTGATCGGCAAGGGCCGCGCTTTGGACCTGATGCTCACCGCACGCGCGGTCACCGCGGAAGAGGCGATGGCGATGGGACTGGTATCGCGCATTGTCGCCAATTCGGAGGATTTGCTGCCACAAGCTTTCGCGCTCGGCGAGGCATTGTCTGGCTATAGCCCAACGGCGATTGCGGCCATCCGCACCTGTGTGGCTGCCGCTGGCGACGAGGTAGCAGCAGCAGGCCTTGCGGCTGAACAGGCCGCCGTTGCTGCAATCTCACCTTCTGACGACGCTCGAGAGGGCATCGCGGCGTTTCTCGAAAAGCGGGCGCCAACGTTCACCGGGCGGTGAACGTTCATTTGCCGGAGTAGCCCGCTCACATGCAACGCGCCCGGTGATTACCGGGCGCGCAACTGTCGACGAAGCATTGGGTGTCAATCAGGGAGGACTTCCCAGCGTTTGCCCCGGAACTCGATGAGGCGCAGCTTCTTCATGGGCCGATAATCGTCGGGGGTGGTTTGCAGTTCCACGCCGTCAAGCAGCAGCGGCACGCGGAAGCTCATATTGGCCGCCTGCTTCATGATGGCGTCGCTTGAGACGTCGGCGCCTGCGTTCTCAATGATCTTCGCCAGCGTCGCCGCCTGGGCATAGCCAAGGACGTTGAGGTAGTCCGTAACGTCGGCGCGTGGATTGTACTTCGCCATCCAGGCGCGCCATTCTTTCATTTCAGGATCGTTCTCCCACTGCGGATCGTTGGGATCCTTGAGGAACGTGGCGGAGATAATGCCTTGCGCGCGCTCAAAGCCCGCCGGCTCAATCGCCCCGGCGATGCTGCTGGTCGTGTTGGTCAGATAGGTGTGTGGCTTCCAGCCCGTGTCGTGAATGGCGCGAATGATTTGCGCGCCGAATTTCGGCGTGGCGTGAAAGAAGAACACCTTGGCGCCCGACGCCTTCAGACGGACAATGGGTGAATCGACCGTGGCGTCAGCGGTCTCATAGGTTGCTTCGGCGACGAGCTGGCTGATCTTGTCGCCTAGCGCGGCCTTGAAGCCATCAGCGAACTCCTTGCCTGAATCGTCCTTGGCGTACATCAGGGCGATCGGCTGGCCGGGATGCGTCTTCAATATGTGCTTCGCATAGGCCGCCGCTTCGTCCTTGAAGCTGGGTTGCCAGCCCAGCGTCCAGGGGTAGTTCTTTGGATCGGCGAACGCTGATGCGCCGCTGCCCAGGATGATCTGCGGTACCTTCCGGCTGTTGAGGTACTTGCGCACCGCCATGCCCGTTGGTGTGCCAAGGCTGGCGAACATCACGGCGACATTATCCTGCTCCACGAGCCGCCGGGTCTGCTCCACCGTTTTGGGCGGGCTGTAAGCATCGTCCAGGGATATGAAATTGATCTTACGGCCATTGATGCCGCCCTTGTCGTTGATCATCTCGAAATAGGCGGTATGGGCGCGGCCGATGACGCCATAGGGCGACACTGGCCCTGAATATGGCATGGTCTGTCCGACCTTGATCTCGGTTGGCGTAACGCCCTGATTGGCGACGGCGTCTCCACCGCTACCAATCATTGCGGCCAATGCCGCTGCGACGGCCAGCATCCTGAACGAAATCATCTCCATCCTCCCATATGGTGAAATTGGCATTGCGTCGGCCATGCGACGGCGCCGATCCTGATCGGCTTTGATTCTGAAAAATTAAAGCGCTATTCAATATTGTCAATGCGGGCCCTCGAAGTGGGTCGCCATAGTCAGATTCCCACTTGAAAAATGAAAAAACAGGGAGATATGGGCAGACGAGAATAGTCTTCAGTGGGCTGCGAGACAGCTGGGAGGCGGGCGCTTCACGCCATGACTGATGCGCGCTTTAATGGTGCGCTCGCTATGGGATATGGCTTGGTCTTGCTGGGTCTGCAGCTGGCTGTCGGAAGGGGCATTGACCCTCTGCGCCGGAATGGGCGCTCCGGGATTGCCACTGTCGCAGTCCTTTGCGTTTTGCCTGCATGTTTGCAATGCCCGTCACGAGGCCTCAGTAATTCACAGGTCTTCTGGGTGGTGAGGAACATGAAGTCATTCGATGTAGCGACCGCGCTCTCCATCGCCGCTGTGATCGGGTTGCTGTGCGCGGCCCTGGACCACTGGGTGTTGCCGACGCCAACTGGCCTGCTGTGGTGGGGTGGCGTCGCGCTCGTGTATCTGGCGGCCGGGCTGCCCACCGCCTGGTCGGCGCTCAGCGCCCTGTTGCTGCGGCGCAGTCTCGATATCGACCTGCTGATGATCACGGCGGCTGTCGCCGCCGCCGTTGTTGGCGCGCCATTCGAAGGCGCTGTCCTGCTCACCCTGTTCAGCCTGTCCACCACGCTCGAGCGCCGTGCGCTTGGACGCGCGCGACGCGCCGTGGAGGCGCTGATGGCGCTCCGGCCCGAAACCGCCTTGCGCAAGGCGGCTGATGGCGCTGTGGTCGAAATCCCCGCTGCGGCGCTGGCGGTCAATGATCGCGTGATCCTGCGACCGGGCGCGCGCATCCCCGCAGACGGCGTTGTCGCGAGCGGACATGGCGGCGTTGATGAGGCCAGCATCACTGGCGAATCCATGCCGGTGTCGAAAGAAGCGGGCGACCCGGTCTTCGAAGGCACGATCAATCTTGACGGCGTGCTTGAGGTCACCATCACCCGCAACGTCAGCGACAGCACGATTGCGCGCATGATCGCCCTCGTCACGGAAGCCCAGGAGGCGAGAGCCCCCTCCGAACGCTTCAGCGCCTGGTTTGGCCAGCGTTACACCGTGGCGGTGCTGTTGGGGGCGATCCTCGCCTTCGCCGGCTTCTACTGGCTCGGTCGTGACTGGGAGCAGGCGCTGTATCGCGCCGCGACGCTGCTGGTCGCCGCCAGCCCTTGCGCGATCGTCATCTCGGTGCCAGCGGCGATACTCTCCGCCCTGTCAGCCGCCGCGCGCGGCGGCGTCCTGTTCAAGGGCGGCGGCGCTGTCGAGGCGCTCGCCGCCGTGCGCACGTTCGCCTTCGACAAGACAGGCACCCTGACCACTGGTCGCGCCGCCGTCACCAGCATCGTCGCGCTGGACGGCGACGCGCCCCGCCTGTTGTCGCTTCTCGCGGGCCTGGAACAGCACTCCGAGCACCATATCGCGGCGGCGATCGCCCGCGAGGCGCGGGAGCAGGGCGTCGGTCTGGCCCACGTCACCGATGTGACCGCCCATCCGAGCGCCGGCATTGTAGGCCGGGATAACGCTGTCGCCCTATGGGCAGGCAATCCCAGGATGGCCGCCCAGATGGGGGCGGATATAGACCTGCCCCCGCTCGCGCCGCTGGCGGGAGGGGGGCATACGGTGATCTATCTTGGGCGTGGCGCGACCGTGCTGGGGGCCATCACCGTCGCCGACGAGCCGCGCGCCACCTCTGCGGCGGCGTTGCAGGCGCTCCGCGCTGGCGGCGTGCGGCGCATCATGATGCTGACCGGCGACCGGCTGCCCGTGGCGCTCCGCATCGGCAAACAGCTCGGCATCAGCCCTGACGACATACAGGCGGGTATGCTCCCGGCTGAGAAGGTCGCAACCATCGCTGCGTTAACGGCCGATGGACGCGTGGCCTTCGTTGGCGACGGCGTCAATGATGCCGCTGCGCTGGCGCGCGCTGATGTTGGCGTCGCCATGGGCGCTGCGGGCTCAGACGTGGCGCTGCAGGCGGCTGATGTGGCCCTGCTCTCCGAGAACATGACCAAGCTGGCCGAAGCCCACGCGCTGGCCCGTCGCACCAGCAATATTATCCGGCAGAACCTGACCTTCGCCCTGGCCGCCATGCTGGTGCTGGTCATCGGCGGCCTGTTCTTCGATCTGCCATTGCCGCTTGCTGTCCTTGGTCATGAGGGCGGAACCGTCCTCGTCGTGCTGAACGGCCTCCGGCTGCTCTCTGACCCCATCAGGACGCCATCGCGTTGACGGAAGAGGCGAGCCGCCTCGCCGACACATGGCGGCCGCTCACGCGCCGGAAGTCGGGCGCAACCCGTCAGGGCGGCGTGGGCCGTGGCGCCCGTGTGGCGTATCAAAGCAATGACATGGCGTTCGGCGCGCATGGTGATGACAACGGGCGGAGCCTGAGCGACCGCTCCACAAAGTAGCGCCCTTATACCAGGCCGCGAAATTGCTGACGCATGCGCGACCTGACAAGCTCAGTCGCCGCACGGGCTTGACCCGTACCCGATAGGTCAAGCTCATCGGGTGCGGGTATTCTCGCCCTTTTATGATCGGCCAGAACGTGACGGCCGCAGTTCAGCAAGGCTACCAGCACGCATCTGTCGCGACGCATTGAGCAGCACAAATGAGCATCTTTTGATGATGCGCGTCGTCAGGGCGCGACGCGCCGTGCACGAGACATAGTGCGAAATGGGTTTACTGAAGTTTGTTTGGCTCATATCATGCTTATTTATAATACAGAATGGGATTCGACTGAAGGTTGTTGGTGCTTCGCTTGTTTGCGAAGACCTGGACCGGACTTGGCGGGGGGGAATTTGCATGTGTGAATCTTGCAACGAAAACGCGATTGATCGTAGGGGATTGCTTCGCGGTGGCATTGCGGCGGCGGGGGCTGCGCTCATCGGTGGCGTCGCCCAGACCAGTGGCGCCAGGGCCCAGCCTGTGAGAGCAGCCGGCACGCCAGACGAGGCTTTGGCCATGTTGGTTGAAGGCAATGCCCGTTACGTGGCCGACCAGGCGCGGGAGCGCGCGTTCAGCGCCAGGAGAGCGGCCTTGGCGCAGGGCCAGGCGCCATTTGCTGCGATCCTTGGCTGTGCAGACGCGCGTGTGGCGCCAGAACTGGCGTTTGATCAGAAGCCTGGCGATCTGTTCGTCGTACGGGTTGCCGGCAATTTCGTCACGGACGATGGGCTGGGCAGCCTTGAGTTCGGCGCGGCTGTTCTCGGCACAAAGGTGATTATGGTGCTGGGGCATACGGGATGTGGAGCGGTTCGCGCCACTGTTGACGCGCTTCAGGCAGGCAATCAGTTGCCGGGACATTTTGCTGGACTGGCGACTGCGATGAAGCCAGGGATCGAGCCCGTGGTCAAGCAGGGCGGCGCCGATCTGGTGGCGCTCGCGACTGTCGCAAATGTCAAATACAACGTGGCGCGCCTGCAGAAAGACAGCCCAATTCTGGCTGACCTGATCGCGAAAAAACAGTTGCGCGTTGTTGGCGGTATCTACGATCTGGCTACTGGTAAGGTTGCTCTGGTCTAACCTTCTCCAGTGGTTTTGGGCTGCATCTCACCCGCCATGCCGCCGCGTGGCGGGTTACTCTATACGGCCGGGCGAGCAGCCAAGAAGCAGATCGCCAGGGTGGCGAGCTGACAGACCACTTTACCGTTCTGCCGCAACCGCGCCCCCGGGCGCATCCAC
>NZ_JCAWFG010000051.1:0-1408 GCF_059740505.1 Camelimonas sp. FR25
CCTCCCGTTGCAGATGCCGCGTCATCTGACGCGAGCCGTACCACGGCGACTCCAGAAATTGCCGGTCGATGAGCGCCATGAGCGCCAGGTTCTCCGCGCTTTCACCGCGCGGAGAATAATAGAGACCAGAGCGGGTCAATGACAGGAGGCTACATTGCCGGCGAATGCTCAGGTCGGGATGATCCTGCTTCACCGCTTTTTGCCTCCAGCACCGAGAATGAGACTGGAGGCTGCCGACAAAAAATCCCGCTCGATGACGAGCTGGCCAATCTTCGCATGCAACTTCTCAACCTCCTTCCCGGAGATTTCGGGTGCAACCGGCGCAGAACTGCCGAATGCCGCCGCCATGTTCTCGATCGCGGTGCGCTTCCAGCCGCTGATCATCGTCGGATGAATATCATACTTCTTGGCCAGCTCAGCCGTCGTCAGCTCCTCGCGAATGGCCTCAGGTTGAGAACCCATACAATGGCCTGAATTGTATTCGATTTCTCCCCTCCTGAATTGGTTTTTGGAGGTGCATTGCGATGAAAGGGCGCTTGTTCTGGCTCTCTGATGCGGCATGGGATGCCATCGAACCACATCTTCCGCATGGACAGGCGGGAAAGCCACGGGTGGATGATCGCCGCGTGATCTCCGGCATTCTACACGTCCTGAAGACGGGTTGCCGCTGGCGGGATGTGCCAGCGGAATACGGTCCGCCCACCACGATCTACAACCGGTATCACCGGTGGGCGCGACGGCGCATCTGGCAGAAACTCTTCGAGCGGATGGCCGGCGCCGGCCCCATTCCGCCGGAGTTTTCCATCGACAGCACACACGTAAAGGCCCGCCGCTCCGCCCAGGGCCAAAAAGGGGGGCCTGGGCGCAAGCGATTGGCGTCTCGCGTGGCGGAAGAACAAGCAAGATCCATTGTCTGGCCGATCATTGCGGGCGACCGGTCGCATTCGCACTGACGCTAGGCAATGTTGCTGACATCGCCATGGCCATACCCTTGCTGGAGACAGCAGGCTTTACCCGACGGCTCCTGGCGGACAAGGCCTATGATGCGGACAGTCTCAGGAACTGGCTCCGCTCCCGGAGAACGACAGCGGTCATTCCATCAAGCAAGGCGCGCCGCACGCCGTACCCTCTGGACCGCAAGGCCTACAGGAGGCGTAACGTCATCGAACGCCTTTTCTGCAGGCTGAAAAACTGGCGGCGGATCGCGACAACATACGATCGGCTGGCGCAGAACTTCCTGTCAGCTATCGCTCTCGTCGCTGTCGTAAGCGAATGGACCTGATTGAGTCCCCAACCAAGGGCCACCTTCGCCTTGAACTCAGCCGAATAGCGTTTCCGTGTCGTCATATTGCCCGTCCTTCATCAGGTGTGCGAGCTTAACGACTGGTCCGAATTTCCGGGACCACCT
>NZ_JCAWFG010000052.1:0-1466 GCF_059740505.1 Camelimonas sp. FR25
CGAAATCCCCTCGTGTTTCGCATCATGTCGAGCCGAAGGGCTGCGGCAGGGATGAAAACCGTTCCGGAGATTGGGATCTGGAGGCCGTCGGGAGACCGAAGTAAGGTGCGAAGGCACCTAGTAGTTTTTGGTGCGCCCTCTGGGTGCACAAAAACTACGGTATTGAGCCAATTTATTTATTGGGGCTTCCGGGGGATCTTATGGGGAAAAAGGCAAGGCTGCGCCTAGCGATTAACGGGGTTTTGGTTGACAGGAAAAAAGGGGGGGAATTTGCTGCTGGCCTCGAGGACTTCGCTCTGGATGGCCGGCTGTTTTAATGGGGGGTTATTGGGGCTCGGCCGAGCTTTTAGAGCGGCCGTTTTGGGGGCGCCTCAGGCTTATAGCTTCTTCATACTTTACGGGGGGCGCGCTTAAAATGGTTATTTTGCGCGTTTTAGGGGACGCGGGTGAACTCTATAGTGAGCCAGCGTTTCTAGGGGAGTCTCAGGTCGGCTTTAAGGGCGTGTCAGAGGGTGCGAGCTGTTGCTGGCTATCGTTGTTGGGGGAAGTTGTCGGATGGCCGTCCTAAGCTTCTGAGCGTGGGATTTGTGCAGGAGGATGAGGGGAGGGGAGGGGTTTAAAGTGTGAATAATATGCTGGTATTTATTCACACATTTTAGGGTTGGGTGGGCTTACGCGCTGATCGGGTGAAAAGTGTGAATAATCCTGAAAAAATAGGCGCCTTAATTTCGTTTATGGATGTCGGAAGATGTGCCGACAAAAGTGTGAATAATAGGTTCGAATTAAGTGTGCGAGCGAAGCTGTTTTTGGCTCTGGGAACCTCGATGAAGGGGTCTGCTGGCTCACAACTAAAAGTGTGAATAATCGCTGCCATTTAAGGCAGTGTCTGTTGGCCGGATTGGATGTCCTGATGGCCTGTTTCTCCGAGGTACGGGGTTTCAGAAAGTGTGAAAATTCTTCTGAATTTTGCTGCCTTAATTCGTTCCATGGTCGGGCTATCTGTGGGTGGGTCTGGATTTGAAGTGTGAATGATGATGTCGGCTGATGCGGGGTTAGGCGTCACGAAGAGGTCCTGAAGGACGGTTCACCGCCGTGAAATGCTTCCAAGATTAAGTGTGAATAATGGGGGGTAATTTCCATGCCAGGTTGTTCTGCAGGTTGGCTGGATCAGGGCTGAAGCAGTGGATGTGCGTCGGCGTCAGGGGCTCTGAAAGTGTGAATAATGGTCCCTGATTATTCTCATAGCCTGTTGGCGGGTTTGGCGGATTGGCCAAAAGAATGTCCGCCCTTTGGGGAAGGCCGATACCGGCTGTAGGGATCTCGCTGGGTTTCTGGCGGTCCGGTTGAAGTGTGAATAATCGGATTGATTTATCGCACTGGAGGCACCCGGGTTGGGGCCGGCTGGTTTGCGCGGTGTCGGCCGAGCTTTTGGAAGTGTGAATAGTCGTTCTGATTATTCACACTGG
>NZ_JCAWFG010000053.1:0-9280 GCF_059740505.1 Camelimonas sp. FR25
CGAGCCCATACGCGATATGTCGTCCTTACTCCGGTCATTGGGGGAGTGATGATGAAGTGACAGAGTTGTCTTCGAGAGTCCGTTTTGTTTTAAATATATTAAATTATTTCTAGATTCAGAGTTTTATTGGCGCAGGAATGCGGATAAATATTTAATAATAACTGAATGTCGTCACTAATGTGCGAGGCGCTTGCCCATGGGCGTTCGTTCCGCGTCGCGTTTTGCTCTACCTATTCCGCGGTTACGACCCGCGGAGGACCCATTCAGTGGCTATGGTGTGCTGCAATCAGGTGTGCCGGTCCCTGCCCCGAACAATGACCGCGAGCCATTGCCCGTAAGGCCGTGGGAGCAGGCGCGGGTTTTTGTTGCGGGACACAAGGGGCTGGTTGGAAGCGCATTGTGCCGGCGATTGGCGCGTGAGCCATGTGATATTTTGACCGTTGATCGTCAGCAACTGGATCTCAGGCATGCGGCTTCGGTCGACGCATGGGTTGCTGAAAGCCGTCCAGATTATGCTATTCTTGCAGCTGCGACTGTGGGCGGGATAGCGGACAATGCGATGCGACCGGCTGACTATCTCGCTGACAATCTCGCCATAGCCTTGAACGTCATCAATGCATGCTGGAAACATGACGTTGAACGACTCGTGTTCCTGGGGTCCAGTTGCATATATCCAGGCGCTGCCGTGTCGCCGATTGCTGAGAGCGCGCTCATGGCCGGACCATTGGAGGTCAGCAATGAGGCCTATGCAATCGCCAAGATCGCCGGCCTTAAATTCGTTCAAGCGATGCGCAGGCAATATGGAGCCGACTTCATATCGCTTATGCCCACCAATCTGTATGGTCCGTTCGACCGCTTCGATGAGGAGCGTGGCCACGTCATTCCTGCGTTGATCGCGCGGTTCGAACGCGCGCGACGCGAGAACTGGCAGGAATGCGTCGTCTGGGGCACAGGGCTGGCGCTTCGTGAATTCATGCATTCGGACGACTGCGCAGACGCCATTGTCCATGCACTCCAATTCTACGACGGCGACGACCCGCTCAACATTGGCTCAGGGGAGGAGGTATCGATCGCCACCCTTGCGCGCATGATTGCGCGCGCGGTGGGATACGACGGCCGCATCGTGTTTGACGTCACCCAGCTGTCCGGAACGCCTCGCAAACTGCTGGACAGTTCGCGCATGCAGGCGCTCGGCTGGCGGCCCCGGATCGATCTAAAGACTGGCCTTGCACAGACGGTCGCCTGGTGGCGCAAGAACGCATTGGATCGTACTGCTGAGGCCCCAGATGGCGCCGAGCGGGTGTGAAGCAGGCGGCGCGACCTGCTTATGTGACTGGTCACATGTTGCGGAAAGCGTCGGGTGTGCCGGAATTCCCTGCCTCGTCTCCAGATCGGGCCTGCTGAACAATCCTCTGCACGGTTGGGCCGACTGAATTGGACCATAGTGGCAATTGCACGCCATGGCTGACTGCGAGCTTGCGGCAGTCGAGAAGTGAGTTCCTGGGGCGCGTCGCAGGCGTTGGATATTCTGCGGTGCTGATACGCCGCACGGTAGCGGACGGCCCGCCCACGAAGCTGGACGCCTCGAAAATCGCCACCGCGAAATCCGCCCATGTGGGTGGGGGAGAATTCACGCCAGCGGTCATGTGGAATGTGCCAAACAGCGTGGGATCGTCGGGCGACGCCACCAGATTGCGGGCCACCGCGAGAATACCATCTGCGATGTCGAGGGCGTTGGTTGGAGCGCCGGTCTGGTCGTCAACAACAGACAGTTCTGAGCGGCTTTCCGCTAGGCGCAACATGGTCCTGGCGAAGTTTGCGCCGAACGGACTGTAGACCCACGCCGTGCGCAGGACAACGGCCGTTGGGTTGTTGGAAAGCACGGATTTTTCGCCGGCTAATTTCGTGCGCCCATAGGCGGACAGGGGCCCCGTTGAATCGTCCTCGGTCCAGGCGCCGTCCTTCGCGCCGTCAAAGACGTAGTCCGTCGAGATCTGAATGATCGGAGCGGCGCGTTCCGCTGCAATGCGCGCCAGAACCCCGGCAGCCTCGGCGTTGATGCGCTGTGCGACGTCCTCCTCTGACTCAGCCTTATCGACCGCGGTGTAAGCGGCGGTATTCACGAGGACGTCAAAGGGCACATCCTTGAACGCGTAGGCGAGGGTTTCAGGTCTGGCGAGGTCAAGCGTTGGCCGGCCGAGCGCCGCCAGCTGCACGTCCTCCAGGCGGCTCGCGCGCTCAACCAGCGCGCTGACCACCTGCCCCTGAGACCCGGTCACCAGAATCCGCATCGAACTGCTCCGTCAGGGGAAATAGGCAGGCAAGTCGGACAGCTTTGGCTGCCGGCCATCCTTTGCCGATAGCAGGGCCTGAGCATCGCCCACTGGCCACTGGATCGCCAGCTGCGGATCGTTCCAGAGGAGGCCGTGGTCGTTGGCGGCCGCGTAAGGGGCGGTGACCTTGTACTGAACCTCAGTGTCAGGCTCGAGCGTACAAAAACCATGGGCGAAGCCGACTGGCACCCATAGCTGGGCCCAATTGTCCGCCGACAATTCTACCGCCACATGCTGGCCGTAGGTTGGCGAAGAGCGACGTAGATCCACTGCGACGTCGACAATCCGTCCCCGGCTCACCCGTACAAGCTTGTCCTGGGCAAACGGCGGTGACTGGAAATGCAGCCCGCGGACCGTGCCGACCGGGCCCGACAACGAGTGATTATCTTGCACAAAGTGGGCGTCGATGCCGGCGTCGCGCATTGCGGCGCTGTTCCATGTCTCGCTGAAGAACCCCCGCGCGTCGCCGTGGCGAACGGGCACAATGATCTTGACGTCCGGAATCCGGGTCGGCGTGACTGAGAGCATGGTGGTCTCCTTAAGAAATGGTTCGCGTGCTCAGGCCGTCAGACCCAGGCGTTCCCCGCGATAACCGCCGGAACGCACACGCTCCCACCATTCACGATTGGCGAGATACCACTCGACCGTTTGCCGCAGCCCGGTTTCAAAGGTCTGCCTGGGCTTCCAGCCAAGCTCTCGTTCGATCTTGCCGGCGTCGATAGCGTAGCGCTGGTCATGGCCCGGGCGATCGGCGACCCAGGAAATCAGCTGCTCGTGCCCGCCATTGGCGGTGGTCGGCGAAAGTTCGTCCAGCAATGCGCAGATTGATCGCACAACGTCGATGTTGGTGCGTTCGTTCCAGCCGCCGATGTTATAGTTCTCACCCACCTGGCCGCGCAGGGCGACGGTGATCAGCGCATCAGCGTGATCGTCGACGAAGAGCCAGTCCCGCACATTGTCGCCCTTGCCGTAAACAGGCAGGGGTTTGCCTTCTATCGCGTTGATAATCATCAACGGAATCAGCTTTTCCGGAAAATGATAGGGGCCGTAGTTGTTCGAGCAATTGGTGATGATCGTCGGCAGGCCATAGGTGTGGAGCCAGGCGCGCACAAAATGGTCGGATGCGGCCTTCGACGCCGAGTAGGGCGAATTTGGCTGGTAAGGCGTATCTTCACGGAAATAGCCCTCGGCGCCCAGCGAGCCGAAGACCTCATCAGTCGAGATGTGATGGAAGCGGAAGGATGCCTTGCGGATGTCGTCCAGCTGTCGCCAATAGGCCAAGGCCGCCTGGAGCAGGGTGAACGTCCCCGTGACATTCGTGGACAAGAACTCTGCCGGGCCATCGATGGAGCGATCCACATGGCTTTCGGCCGCCAGATGCATCACCACATCAGGCTGGAAGCTATCCAATGCAGCTTGCATCGCGGCCTGATCACGGATGTCGGCCTGCACAAACCGGAAGCGCGGGTCGTTGGCGACAGGCGCCAGTGAATCGAGGTTGCCGGCATAAGTCAGAGCGTCAACCACGAGAACCTGATGCTCTGTCTCGGTCACAAGTTTGCGCGCCACCGCGGAGCCGATGAAACCCGCTCCGCCAGTTACCAAAAAGCGTTTTGCCATCGGATTCCTACCCTGATCTCATTGCAGGCGATCGCAAATCGCACCTCCCGCGCCTTGCACAGGTGTCGCACGGCGCCCGCACTGTCAACTCCTCCCGGAAGGTCATTCCCGGCCCCTCAAGGCCGCTGCTGCAGCGGTGCAACCCAGCACCCCACTGAACAGGCTCAGAGCCACAAGCACCAGAAAGGGCTGCAAAAAGGGGGTCATGGCATCAGTGGCAGCGGAGCTCGCGGACATGCCAAATATCAACACCGGCGCCATCAGCGGCAGGGAAAGGATGGCTAGCAGCAACCCGCCACGGCGCATACCCGCGGTCAGTGCAGCTCCAGTGGCGCCAATGAACACGAGCGCCGGTGTCCCGACGAGCAGGGTCAGGCTTACTGCGGACATGGCTTGCGGCGTAAGCGCGAGAAGCAGGCCGTAGAGCGGCGCAACCAAAGCAAGCGGCAGGCCGGTGACCAGCCAATGCGCGGATGCCTTCACCAACACGACCAGCTCCAGTGGAGCTGCCGACAGCTGCAGATGGTCCAGGGATCCGTCTTCGAGGTCAGCCTGAAACAGGCGCTCGAGGCCGAGCAAGACAGATAGCACAGCGCCCAGCCACAGCATGGCCGGACCGATACGCGCGAGCAGCGCCGGGTCTGGCCCAAGCGCTAACGGCGTCATGACGACGATCAGCAGGAAGAACACCAGCCCCAGAGCCGCGCTGCCGCCCTGTCGAAGGGCCAGGCGGAGATCTCGCTGGAATATGGCGTGCAGGGCCGTAGTCATCGCAAGCCTGACGAGGCCGAAGCGCCCATCAGGCGGTCATCGTCCACATCGTCGTCCTCCCAGTAGCAGTCATCTGTCAACTCTGTGGCCGGCGCTGTCAGGTGGAGGGGTGTGAAGCGCGAAAGGCCAAGCGGCTGATGTGTGGCGGCGATGATCATTCCGCCATTGCCAAGATGGCCCTCCATGACATCCGTGAGGGTGCGCAGAGAGCGTTGGTCGAGCGCCCCCGCTGGTTCGTCCATCAGCCAGATCGGACGGCTGCAGCAAAGCAGTCGCGCCAGGGACACGCGTCGCCGCTGACCCGCTGACAGGTGTTCGACCGGCATTTCGACCGCGTGCGCCAGCCCGACTATCCCGAGCGCCTCTTCAAGGGATCGTGCGCCAGGGCCGAGCAGGCGTCGCGCATAGTCGAGGTTTTCCCTGACCGTCAGAGATGGCTTCAGCCCATCGCGATGCCCCATCAGACAGATGGCGTGCGCCAGTTCCACCCCTTGGTCGCCGTCGAGGCGCACCTCGCCCGATGCGGGCGAAAGCAGGCTCGCGAGAACCCCCATGAGCGAGGATTTGCCAGCGCCATTGTCGCCAGTGATCACCAGGGCGTCGCCAGACCGGAGGCGAAAGGACACATCGCTGAAAATCAGCCTGCCGCCACGGCGACATGATAGGTTTTGTGCGGTCAGGATCATAAAAAGCTATGTGCCATGACCGCGAAGCGGCTGCAATTGCAGCGCCTGCTGGCCGCTCGTTGCGACCGGCTGTGGGCGGGCGTGTGGGTGTCGCCCCAGGCGCTGCCCATTCAATCTCCGAACATTGCACCGGAGGCATGACTGGCCGTGTGGTGTAGTTTAGAATCGGTCGCGCCTATGGCGAAGGCGTTGCAAAGTACCTATAAAAAGGGGGCGCCGCGCATGTGACGCGTGGGGCCGGGCACTCCCGGGGCGGCGCACACTGAATAACGCGGGGTCGGCCATCTGGCGTGATCCTGGCGTTCCGCTGATTTCCGGACGGTGATGGACCGGCGCCTGCCAGCCATAGTGAAGGCAGGCCCCCCGCGGTTCGACCCGCCGCTGTCACGCTCAGGATGCCTCATGACCTCACTTGACAGTTTCAAAAGCCGCAAAACGCTGCAGGTCGGCGACAAGAGCTACACCTATTTCTCGCTGCCCGAAGCTGAGAAGAACGGTTTGCCGGATGTGTCCCGGCTGCCCTTTTCGCTGAAGGTGCTGCTCGAGAACCTGCTCCGTTTCGAAGACGACCGCTCAGTGCGCAAGGACGACATTCTCGCCGTCGCAGCCTTCGCCACCACGCGCGGCGCCGAAGAACGCGAGATCGCTTTCCGGCCAGCGCGCGTGCTGATGCAGGATTTCACTGGCGTGCCCGCAGTGGTCGACCTCGCCGCCATGCGTGACGCCATGAACACACTTGGCGCCGATCCTGAAAAAATTAATCCGCTGGTGCCCGTGGATTTGGTGATCGACCACTCCGTCATCGTCGATGAGTTCGGAACGCCGCGCGCTTTCGGCGACAATGTGCGCCTTGAATATGCGCGGAACGAAGAGCGCTATAAATTCCTGCGTTGGGGGTCGCGGGCCTTTAATAACTTCCGCGTTGTCCCGCCCGGGACCGGCATCTGTCACCAGGTCAACCTTGAGTACCTGTCGCAGAGCGTGTGGACGCGAGAAGAGGATGGCGTAGAGACCGCATATCCCGATACGCTTGTCGGCACGGACTCGCACACCACGATGGTCAACGGCGTCGCCGTTCTGGGGTGGGGCGTTGGCGGGATTGAGGCCGAAGCGGCCATGCTGGGCCAGCCGCTGTCCATGCTTATCCCGGAAGTGGTCGGCTTCCGACTCACGGGCAAGCTGCGCGAAGGCGTCACGGCGACCGATCTTGTGCTTACGGTCACCCAAATGCTGCGCCAACGTGGCGTTGTCGGCAAGTTCGTTGAATTCTACGGCCCCGGTCTCGACGCCATGACGGTCGAGGACCGCGCAACGATTGGCAATATGGCGCCGGAGTATGGCGCGACATGCGGTTTCTTCCCCATCGACCAGGCCACAGTGGACTTCCTCACCAAAACCGGGCGCGCGCCTGAACGCGTCGCCCTCGTTGCGGAATATGCAAAGGCGCAAGGATTGTTCCGGACAGCTGAAACGCCCGACCCGGTGTTCAGCGACACCCTGGCGCTTGACCTCAACGATGTCGAACCTTCGCTGGCTGGCCCCAAGCGCCCGCAGGATCGCGTCCTGCTCAGCGGCGCCCGGCAAGGCTTCGTGGCCTCCATGGAGAGTGAATTCAACAAGGCGGCGGTCATCGCCCAGCGCTACCCGGTCGATGGCAAGAATTTCGACCTCGGTCACGGCGACGTGGTGATTGCGGCGATCACCTCCTGCACCAACACATCCAACCCCAGCGTGATGATTGGCGCGGGTTTGCTGGCAAGGAACGCGGCGGCCCGGGGCCTCACCTCAAAACCATGGGTCAAAACGTCGTTGGCCCCGGGGTCACAGGTGGTCGCCGAATATTTGGCCAAATCCGGCTTGCAGGCTGAGTTGGACAAGCTTGGGTTCAATCTTGTCGGGTTCGGTTGCACAACCTGCATCGGCAACTCAGGCCCCTTGCCCGCCGAAATCTCAAAGACGATCAATGACCATGATCTGGTGGCGGCGGCGGTTCTCTCGGGCAACCGAAACTTTGAGGGCCGTGTGAACCCCGATGTCAGGGCCAATTATCTCGCGTCGCCTCCGCTAGTTGTGGCTTATGCCCTGGCCGGCTCCATGCAGGTGGACCTGACATCAGAGCCGCTGGGCGTCGGAGCAGATGGTCAGCCGGTCTATCTGCGCGATATTTGGCCCAGCACCGCTGAGGTGCAAAAATTTATCGACGAAAACATCTCGCAGCAGCTGTTCCGGTCCCGCTATGCCGATGTCTTCACCGGCGACGAGAACTGGCGCAAAATCGCCGTGTCAGGCGGTAGCACCTATGCGTGGGACAACACGTCCACCTATGTGCAGAATCCGCCCTATTTCACCGGAATCACCAGGCAGCCTGCCAAGGTCGAAGATGTCCTCGGCGCGCGTGTCCTCGGGCTGTTTCTCGATTCAATCACCACAGACCACATCTCGCCCGCTGGATCGATCAAGGCCGCGAGCCCGGCCGGGAAATATTTGCTCGATCATGGCGTGCCGGTCGCCGAGTTTAACCAGTATGGCACGCGGCGTGGCAACCATGAGGTGATGATGCGTGGCACTTTCGCCAACATCCGCATCAAGAACCAGATGACGCCGGGCGTTGAGGGCGGCGTCACCGTCCACTATCCAGGTGGCGAGCAGATGCCGATCTATGACGCCGCGATGAAGTACCAGGCGGAAGGCGTGCCGCTGGTCGTCTTTGCGGGCAAGGAATATGGCACGGGCTCCTCCCGGGACTGGGCCGCCAAAGGCACTAATCTGCTTGGTGTGCGTGCAGTCATCGCCGAGAGCTTTGAGCGCATCCACCGCTCAAATCTCGTCGGCATGGGCGTTTTGCCATTGGTGTTCACAGAAGGCATGAGCTGGCAGACGCTGGGGCTGCGCGGCGACGAAACCGTCACCATCCGTGGCCTCGGCGAGGGCCTGCGTCCCCGGCAGGTGCTGGATGCCGAGATTGTCCGTGCCAACGGCGAGAAGATTGTGGCGCCGCTGGTGTGCCGGATCGATACGCTGGATGAGTTGGAGTACTTCCGTAACGGCGGGATATTGCACTACGTCCTGCGCCAGCTCGCTGCCTGACTGTCTGGGGACCTGCCGACAGACCAGGATTGCTCGCAGTTTGGTGTAACAGGTTTAAAAAGGCCGGGTTTCCCCGGCCTTTTCAGACCGCTGACAAACCCCGACATTTTGGCGGGGTTTTGTTTTGGCTCCGTTGAGAACCAATTGTCCTGGCGTTCTGCGTTGGGGATGCCTGAGCGCACTGCGCCTTCAGGCGGGCTGTTGCGGGGTGGCTGCGCAGACCAGGGCGATTTTCTTGATGTTCTGCGCGGCAGCGGCGAGCAGGCACTGTATCCTGACGCGAGTGATGCCCCTGAAGCGGGCGTAGCGGTGGCCGAAGAGCTGCTTGGCGTCTGCAAAGGAGCGCTCCACTGTCTCCTTGCGCCTTGCGTAAACCAGCCTGCCCCAGACGGTGAGGCGGTGGGCGTCGGTGCGTGCGCGGGCGTCCTGCCAGACATGGCGGGAGATGGTGCGCCGGGCTTGGGCGTTGGTAGTGCAGGAAGCCAGCACGGGGCAGGCGCGGCATTGGTCCGGGTCGGAATGATAGTGGCGATAGCCCTGGCGATCCGTGGTGGCGTAAGCCAGAGCCTGCCCTTGCGGACAGCGATAGATGTCGGCCTGCTCCTCGTAGATGAAGCGTGACGGACGCATCATGCCAGGTCGGGGCGGGCTCGGGGTGCGGTAGCCGGTGACGCCGGCAATGGCGCGCTGTTCCAGTCCATGGGCGATGGCGGCGGTGGCGTAGCCGGCGTCGAGGCCGACGGTTGTCACCAGCAGGCCAAAACGGGCGCGCTGCCGGTCGAG
>NZ_JCAWFG010000054.1:0-1139 GCF_059740505.1 Camelimonas sp. FR25
CGCACTGCAACATTGGCACGATCGGCCACGTTGACCACGGCAAGACCTCGCTGACGGCGGCGATCACCAAGGTGCTGGCCGAGACGGGCGGCGCGTCGTTCACGGCGTATGACCAGATCGACAAGGCTCCGGAAGAGAAGGCCCGCGGCATCACCATCTCGACCTCGCACGTTGAGTACGAGACGGCGAACCGCCACTACGCGCACGTCGACTGCCCCGGCCACGCCGACTATGTGAAGAACATGATCACCGGCGCGGCGCAGATGGACGGCGCGATCCTGGTTGTGTCGGCTGCTGACGGCCCGATGCCGCAGACCCGCGAGCACATCCTTCTGGCCCGTCAGGTCGGCGTGCCGGCTCTGGTTGTGTTCATGAACAAGGTTGACCAGGTCGACGACGCCGAGCTTCTCGAGCTGGTTGAGCTGGAAATCCGCGAGCTGCTGTCGAAGTACGAGTTCCCTGGCGACGACATTCCGATCGTTGCTGGCTCGGCGCTGATGGCGCTGGAAGACAAGTCGCCCGAGATCGGCCGTGACGCCGTTCTGAAGCTGATGGAAGCTGTCGACGCTTACATCCCGCAGCCGGAGCGTCCGGTTGACCAGCCGTTCCTGATGCCGGTTGAAGACGTGTTCTCGATCTCGGGTCGCGGCACGGTTGTGACTGGTCGCGTTGAGCGCGGCATCGTCAAGGTTGGCGAAGAAGTCGAGATCGTTGGTCTGAAGGAAACCCAGAAGACCACGGTGACCGGCGTCGAAATGTTCCGCAAGCTTCTGGACCAGGGCCAGGCTGGCGACAACATTGGCGCGCTGGTTCGCGGCATCAAGCGCGAAGACGTGGAGCGTGGCCAGGTGCTGTGCAAGCCGGGTTCGGTGAAGCCGCACACCAAGTTCAAGGCCGAAGCCTACATCCTGACGAAGGAAGAGGGTGGCCGTCACACCCCGTTCTTCAACAACTACCGTCCGCAGTTCTACTTCCGCACGACCGACGTGACCGGCGTCGTGCAGCTGCCGGAAGGCGTTGAGATGGTGATGCCGGGCGACAACATCGCCATGGACGTCACCCTGATCGCTCCGATCGCCATGGAAGAGAAGCTGCGCTTCGCTATCCGTGAAGGCGGCCGCACCGTCGGCGCAGGCGTC
>NZ_JCAWFG010000055.1:0-71412 GCF_059740505.1 Camelimonas sp. FR25
CGCAGACGCTGGGCGCCTATTGGACGCATTATGGCGCCAGCGGCTGGTATGTGGATGCGCTCGTCCAGGGCACATGGCTCGACGCCACCGCCAGCTCAAGCCGGATGATGCAGCTGTCGCCAGATGGCGCTGGCCTTGGCGCATCGCTTGAAGCTGGCTATCCATTGGCGCTCGGCGGCGGCTGGAGCATCGAGCCGCAGGCGCAGCTCACCTGGCAGAGCATCTGGCTCGACGCCGCCAGCGATGGCGCGGCCCAGGTGCGCTTCAGCGACATCCACTCGCTGGCCGGTCGGATCGGCGCGCGGCTGTCGCGCAGCTGGGCGCTGGACGGCGCCTTTGGGCCACAGCGGATCACTATCTGGGCGCGCGCCAATCTCTGGCATGAGTTCATGGGCACGCCGCGTGCCTGGTTCGCCGCCAGCGACGGCGCGTTGCCATTCCGCTCCGACACCCAGGGCGCCTGGGCGCAGCTCGACGCTGGCGTCACCGCGCAACTGAACGGCGCCGTCGCCGTCTACGCCAACGCCGGCTACAACTTCGGCCGCGGCGGCGACTACGACGCCTGGAGCGGCAAGATCGGCGTCCGCGTCAATTGGTGAGACGGGCTACCTGTGCCCGTATCCAGATGACCTCCCGGTCCTGGGGCAATTCGCCAGGGGCCGGGAGGCGCCAGGTATCGTCTGCCGTTATTTTAGCCCGCCGGCCTCGCAACCTTTCTCGCGTCACCGGGGGGCTACTCCGGCGACTGCGACGCATCCGCCACGGCCTGCCGTGAAATCAGCTCCACGCATCCAGTGAGCCTGGACGGGGCCGCACGACTCGGACACAGTCCCCCCATTGGCGGCAAGCATGCGCAAGCCGGCCGGGCGGAGAGGCTCATGGCGAGCACATCCATCGAGTGGACAGACACGACATGGAATCCGGTAGCGGGCTGCACGATCGTGTCGGCTGGTTGCACCAACTGCTACGCCATGCGCATGGCCGCGCGCCTTGAGGCGATGGGCGTGAAAAAATATGCGGGGTTGACGCGCAAGAGCGGCGGCCGCGCCAAATGGACCGGCGCGTTAAGCCTGGACGAGGCCAGTCTCGCCCTTCCCCACACATGGAAGAAGCCGCGGCGCGTGTTCGTCAATTCGATGTCAGACCTGTTTCACCCGGACGTGCCGACTGATTTCATCGCCGAAGTGTGGCGAACCATGCAGGCCACGCCACGGCACACCTACCAGATCCTGACCAAGCGGCCAGAACGAATGGCGGCCATTCTGGCCACTGCGCAATTCCAGATTCTGCCCAATGTGTGGCTAGGCGCCAGCGTGGAGGATAGCGCAGCCTTGCACAGGCTTGACGCCCTGCGCGCAACGCCAGCGGCCATCCGTTTTGTGTCCTACGAGCCGCTGATTGGCTCCGTCGCGGGCGGCGACCTCACCGGCATCCACTGGGCTATCGTGGGAGGTGAAAGCGGCCCTGGCGCGCGCCCGCTCAATCCGCAATGGATCGATGAAATATTCCAGCAGTGCCTCGCGGTCGATGCAGCGTTCTTCTTCAAGCAGTGGGGCGGCCCACAAAAGAAGGCGGCGGGGCGGGTCTATCGCGGCCGTCTCTGGGATGACCTGCCCGAATTAAGAATGTGAGCGGCGATTCTCCTGGCCACCGGCGCCGCCTTGGGATGTGGGTTAGCGATTGCGAAAAACAGCGACGCCATGGGCGGCCCATTGCGGTGATGCAATCGCAGGGGAGCCAGAACGCCACCCTTGAACACTGAGCCAAGGCGCTCGCTTACATAGGTTTCGATAGCGTTCACCGAAGCGCGCCGGGTCTCCATGACCGGATCGCCAAACAGATCGCCCATATCAGGCTCCCCGCCGGCCCACCAACGATCCCGCCAGGCGCGCTCCCCGAGCACACGGTCGAGCTTCGCCTGCTTGCCGGCGTCGAGGTGGCGTGGATCGTGCGGCGCATTGCGATACAGCCCTGACAGCGGAAAAAAATACCAGCAATCCAGCGCTTGCGTGCGGGCTATGGCCTCCACGGTCGTCCAGTCGACCTCCATGCCGTAGGGATCGAGGAAGATCACCCCACGCACGCCGCGCCGGTTTGCGCCGCCCCCTCGCCATGGTGTGCGCGCGCAAATCTCCCGCACGCGCTCATTGGCGTCGCCATCAAGAATATGGATCGTGCGGTCAGGATGGCGCGCGCGGACGCACGCGAGTTCCGCACGCCTGCCGGCATCCTGTTCAATAAAGAACATATCCCCGAGCGGCGGCTCCGTCGCCAAAGCGATGGCGGCAGAGCCAGGGGTGGTGACAATTTCGCTCTGTGCTCCGGCGTCCTGCAACAGCGGCAGATGAGGCCGGACCTCTGTCCGGGATCCTGAGCCCGCAAATGCATCAATGTAGAGCGTTCTGAAGCCAGTGTTTTTCAGCGCGATAGAATATGCGGCCAGATAATCGCGCAAACAACCAAGCTTCACTTCAGTATCTGGCCCACCAAACACATGCCCGGACATGCCCCCCCAGCGACAATCCAACCGACATCAATATAAACAGATTTTCATACATGTAATATAAAAATAGACAGTATCGAACTAAAAATCTGAAACTTAAAATAAAACGCAGGCCATCCGACAATAGCACTGGAGGACCGAACAATCCGTAGACCGCTCAGCCAGCCCGCCTGCCCCCATAACGCAGCCACAGCAGCACGAAACCGGCGACCGGAACCAGAATATCTGTCCAGAAAATCACCCCGGCGTTGCCGGGGGCGTAATTGCCGGTGGTGATCATGGCATGGATGTGCACGCCTGCGGCGCCCCACAGGAAACAGGCGGGGCCGAGCACGGCGGCGAAGCGCATGTCGGCGCTGCGCCAGCAGGCGAGCAGGCCAACAAGGGCGAAGCCCAGGCTGGCGAAGCCAACCTCCTGCTGGAACGGGCTGTCAGCCCAGCCGATGAACCGCGCCGCCATGGCGCTGAACGCGGTGTGCATGACAAAATTGTAAAAATAAGTGACGCCAATGCCAAATAACAGGAAGTAGAACAGCAGCGTCTCCGCCACTGTTACGCCTCGTAGCGGCTTCGGCGCCATGGCCAGCGAGACTAGCGCACAGATCAACCCGAGCAGCAGAAAGCTCAGCGTGAAGTTTGACAGCACAAATACGATAAGGTCGCGCATCCGATTCCCCCGTCACGACCATGCCAGCTTGCCGTAGATTTGCAGCCTGTTGAAGCTGGTTTTACAAAAATACTGAAGGTCAGCGACGTCTGCTGCGGCAGGCTACGACAGCGCCACGCCGCCCTGACATTGCGCGTCTAACCTGCGGTCCCCGGACAACGCGCCGCTGGGGCGACGCATGCCGCAAAGCGCGGGCCCCTGAGAGCAGGAGCTGAGCGGACGCGCCCTGCCCTGGGCGCGCTACTCCCCTGCAAATTAAGGCGTTGTGTCGTCACCGCGGCAATGCATGCTGGCGGAACGACAACGGACGCAAACCCTGCGACGTGGCTTTGATGTGTGCATCCGCCAGGCCCACGCCATCGGCGGGGCGCGACGGTCAGGCGATGGCGAATTTGGCGTCAGGACGCAGATGGAATCCGTTCCGGCGTCCGTTCGAGCGATCGCCGGACCGGTCGGCGATGGCTGCGGATACCCTGGGGAGGGGCTATATGCTGGCGCTGTTACAGATCATCCGGCCCACCTTGCCTATCCTGATCGGCGCCTCGCTGATGCTGACCCTGAGCATGGGCCTGCGTCAGAGCCTTGGCATTTTCATGCAGCCGCTGACGCGCGACATCGGCATCACCGTGTCGGACTTCACTTTGGCGGTGGCGGTGCAAAACCTGGCCTGGGGCTTCCTGCAGCCGGTGGCCGGCGCCCTTACCGTGCGCTACGGCTTCCGCGCGATCATGGTGTTCGGCTCGTTGCTGTATGTCGCAGGCCTCGCCTTGCTGGCCGCCGCCCAGGGCATGATCAGCGTCACGCTTGGCGCGGGCCTGCTGATCGGCGCGTCGCTGGCCTGCACCGCCACCGGTCTCGGCATGGCGGTGGCCACCCGCGCCGTGCCTGAGAGCGTGCGCTCCACGGTGCTCGGCATCGTTTCGGCCGCCGGTTCACTTGGCGCGCTGGTCGCGGCGCCATTGGGGCAATGGCTGAGCGATGGCTTCGGCTGGCGTGCTGGCCTCATTGGCTTTGTCGTGCTGTCGCTGCTGATGATCCCGGCCAGCTGGTACGCTGGTCGCGTCGACAAAATCCCCTTGCCGAAACCTGCCGCCAATGAGTTGGGCGCCGTCAGCCCGTTCACCGTGGTGCGCATCGCCTACAGCAATCTGTCGTTTGTGGTGATGAGCGTCGCTTTCATGGTCTGCGGCATGCAGCTGGTGTTTTTGACCACGCATCTGCCGTCCTATCTGATGTTGTGCGGCATGGACCCGATGCTGAGCGCCCAGACGCTTGGGATGATCGGCGGCTTCAACGTGCTCGGCAGCCTGTTTTTCGGCTGGGCTGGCCAGCGCTGGAACAAGCTGGCGCTGCTCGGGCTGATCTATGTGCTGCGCTCAATGGCCCTCGCCTGGTATTTCGTCACGCCGCCGACGCCTGGCTCAACATTGCTGTTCGGGGCGATCATGGGCTTCCTCTGGCTCGGCGTCAGCCCGCTGGCGGCAGGCGCGGTGGCGGAGATGTTCGGTCTGCGCTGGCAGGCGATGATCCAGGGACTGTCGTTCATGGTGCACCAGCTCGGCAGCTTCCTCGGGGCCTTTGGCGGCGGCCTGCTCTATGACGCGCTCGGCTCCTATGACATGGCCTGGCGGATCGGCGTCGCCCTCGGCCTCACCGGCGGCGTCGTGCAAATCGCCTTCGCCATCGCCAGACCCTCGAAGCCGCCAGAGCTGCGGCCAGCCTGATGGCGGCAGATGCGCGGCCTGACGCGCGGCCAGGCGCTTCTGGCGATCCTGCAGGCCCTGGCGCTTGCGTCGGGGTTACCCAAGGTTCGCCTGGCCTGCCCAGCCGTTGTCGCCGTTCGCTGGTGGTGATATTCTGAGCGTCTGCTCGTCGGTTTGAGGCCTGCCATTTTGCGCGCGTTGCGGCATTCAGTGCTGAAGCTATGGACGGTGACGTTTGTCGTCGCCGCCGTGCTGCTGGCCGCCACCGCCCTGTGGGGCAGGACCGATGCGCATGCGGCTGGCGCTCACAGCCAGGGCCCCGCCGCCGTTCACGTCACCGCTCCCCATGATCACCTGCCTTGCCACCAGTGCGAGGCGGAGCGTGCGCAGCACGTCGATAGCGCCCCCGGCGCAACCAAAGCGGCGGCTGGCGATGACGACAGGGCGGACGCCAGGACCGGCGACGCCTGCATCCACACCCTGCACGTGCATGTGTCGCTGTTCGTTGAGCGTCATCATCAACTGCCGCCACGTACCGATCACAGCAGGGTCGTGCGCGCCGTGGTGCAGGAAACCGGGGCCTCCGCCGGCCCGCTCGCCTTCGACAAGCCTCCGAGAGCCTGACCTCAGTCACGGCGCCGCCGCGCGGCGCCAGATTGCTGTGCTCCCGGAGCTATTTTCATGTCTCGCCACCTCTCTGGCCTGCGCCTGCGCTGCGCCTTCATGCACGCGTTCAGCGGCGCATGCCTGCTCGGCGCGCAAGCGCTGGCGCCCGTCGCCCTGCTATCGCCTGTCGCCTCGCCCGCCCTCGCCGACCCCGGCCACAGCCACGACGCAGGTCCCGCCGTCCGTGGCGCCGCCCCGCGCCTCAGCCTCCGTGGACATCTGTTCGACGTGGTCGCCATCGCCTCTGATGAGGGGCTGCGCATCTATGTCGACCGGCTCAGCGACAACGTCCCCATCACCGACGCCCAGGTCTCGATCAAGGCTGGCGATGCCCGCCCCGCGCCAGCCACGGCGCGCGACGATGTCTATCTCAGCCAGCTGAAACCCGCCGATCTAGCCGGGCGCGAAATCAGCATCAGCGTCGCCGCCGCTGGCGAGGAGGAGGTGGTCACCGGCGCCTTCGCCGATCCTGCGGCGCAGGGGCATGCTGGCGCAGCAGACCACAGCCACGATCATGCGATCCTGGGAGCCAGCTGGCCGCTGGCCACGACCGCTGGACTGCTGGCCCTTGGCAGCCTTGCGCTTGCCTATGGACTGGGGCGACGCTCCGGCAGGCGTCGGGCATTGGCGGTCGCCCTTGCGCTGCTCGCCGCTGTGCCGCTGATCTGCGCGCGGCCCGCTGTCGCTGGCCCAGGCGGAGAAGGCCATTCGCACGACGCGGCCCCGGCGACGACCAGCGACGCGCCCCGGCGCCTCACCGGCGGCGTGGTGTTCGTGCCAAAGCCCACCCAGCGTCTGCTGTCAGTCCGCACCATTCAGGTCCATGCGGCCGATGTCGCCCGCCGTGTGCGTCTCGATGGCCGGGTGATCGCCGCGCCCACGGCGCTACTGTCCATGCACAGCGTCAGAGGCGGTCGGGTCAGCGCCGCTGGCGACAGCTTCCCGCATGTCGGTATGAAGGTCACGCGCGGGCAATTGTTGGCGGTGGTGACGCCGACCATCAATGCAGCTGACGCGACCACCATCGCCGCCACCATTGCTGAAATCGAACAGCAGATCGCCACCACCGCGCAGCGCCTGCGCCGCCTCACCACCCTCGCCGCCCGCGCCGCGGCGCCCGAGGCCCAGGTGCGCGATCTGGAGACAGACCTGCAATCGCTGCAGCAGCGGCTCGCCCGGGTGCGCGGCCAGGCGGCGGCGACCGAGCAGCTGATCGCCGAGGCCGATGGGGTCATCGCCACCGTGAATGTCAGCGCTGGCGGCGTTGTCGACCCCAATCAGACCGTGTTGCAGATCCTCAAGGATGGCCAGGTCTGGGTCGAGGCGCGTGATGTCGCCGGACGCGACCTTGCGGCCTTCACCGGCGGGGCGCTGGCGCCGTCAGCTGGCCAAACCGCCACTTTTGCCTCCGCCGGTATTGGTTCTTCCACTCCAGCCTCCGCCATCAGCCTGACGCCGGTCGCCGCTTCGCCGATGCTGGCGTCGGGCGCGCGACAGATCAGCTTCGCCATGCGCGGCGACGGCGCCCTGCCGGCGCCAGGTGCGCTGGTGCAGGTGGTCGCCAGCCTGGCCGAGACGCTGCGCGGCGTCGCCATTCCCGCCGCCGCCGTCACGCGCAACGCCAGCGGTTTGCCAGTGGTCTATGAGCACACGGCGCCCGAGCATTTCACCATGCGCGTGATTGTCGGCGACTACGCCGACAGCCAGAGCTTTGTGGCCCTGAGCGGCGTCGCTGACGGCGCCCGCATCGTCACCACGCCCGCCCACCTGCTCAACCAGATCCGGTGAGGCCGCCATGTTTGCTCTGATTGTCCGACACAGCCTGCAAAGCCGGGCGCTGGTGCTGCTCGCGGCGCTTGGCATGCTGGCCTATGGCGCGTGGCTGTTTGCTCGCACGCCTGTCGACGTGCTGCCGGATCTGACCCGGCCCACCGTCACCATCATGTCCGAGACCGCCGGGCTTGCCCCGGAAGAGGTCGAACGTCTCGTCACCCGCCCCATCGAGAACGTGCTGCGCGGCGTCACCGGCGTCACCATGGTGCGCTCCACCTCCGGCACAGGCTACGCCATCGTCAACGCCGAGTTTGACTGGAGTGAAGACGCCTCCCTCGCGAGGCTCCGCGTCAGCGAACGCATGACGACGCTGCAGGCGAGCCTGCCGGCTGGCGTCGTGCCGATGATCGCGCCCGCCACCTCGATCATGGGCGAGATCATGCTGGTGGCGCTGACCAGCGACAGCGCCGTCTGGGACCGCATGAAGCTGCGCGAGATCGCCGATTTCGAGCTGAAGCCGCAATTGCTGGCCGTGCCCGGCGTCGCCTCGGTCAGCATCATCGGCGGCGCGGTGCGGCAGTTCGGCGTCGCGCCAAACGTCGCAGCCCTCACCGCTTATGGGCTGGGCCTCGATGACATCACCACCGCATTGCGGCGCTTCGCCGCCAATAATAGCGGCGGCTTCATCGACGACAGCGGCCAGGAGCACATCCTGCGGCTGGTTGGCCACAGCATGGAGCTTGACGATCTGCGCCAGCTGCCGATCGGCGTCGCCAGCGGCGAGACCATCCTGTTGCAGCAGGTGGCCGAGGTGGCGTTCTCGGCGCGGACGCGGCGTGGCGACGCCGGCTACAATGGCCAACCCGCTGTGATCGTCTCCATATCCAAACAGCCCGCCGCCGACACGCTCACCCTCACCCGCCAGATCGAAACCCTGCTGGCCGAGGCCCAGAAAGCCGCCCCCACGGGCGTCAGGCTCGACCAGGTGCAGTTTCGCCAGGCGGATTTCATCAATGTCTCCGTCGACAATCTGCTGTTTGTGGTGCTGAAGGCGGCGCTGGTCGTGGCGGTGGTGCTGATCGTGTTTCTGCGCAGCCTGCGGGCGAGCGTGATCTCGCTGGCGGCGCTGCCGATGTCGCTGGCCCTGTCGCTGGTGATCTTTCATTTTCTCGGCCTGTCGATCAACACCATGACGCTTGGCGGCGTTGCCATCGCCGTGGGCGAACTGGTGGATGACGCCGTGGTCGACGTTGAGAATGTCATCCAGAAGCTCAAGCAGAATGTGCGCCTCAGCCAGCCGCGGCCGGTGATGGCGGTGATCGTCGAGGCCAGCCAGGAGGTGCGATCGGGGATCGTCTATGCAACCGCGATCGTCGTGGTGGTGTTCATTCCGCTGCTGTTCATGCCGGGGCTGGAAGGCCGGCTGTTCCTGCCGCTGGCGCTGGCCTATATCGTCGCCATCGCCGCCTCGCTGGTGGTGTCAGTCACGCTGACGCCGGCCCTGTGCTACTGGCTGCTGCCGCAGCGGGCGGCCCAGCTGGCCGACAAGGGCGACGGCTGGTTGCTGGGGCGGATCAAGGCGCTGGCCCGGGCAGGCACGGTTACGGCGCTCCGCCATTCTGGCGCTGTGGCGGTGGTCGCCGTGCTGGTGGCCGCGGCTGGCGTCGCCGGTCTGCTGTCGCTGCCGCGGACGTTTCTGCCAGGCTTTAATGAGGGCACCATCCTCGTCGGCGTGCGACTGGCGCCAGGCTCGTCGCTGAAGGCCGCCAGCCACGTCGGCGCCCTCGCCGAGCGGTTGATCCTCAAGGTCCCAGACGTCGCCTCGGTGGGGCGTAAGACCGGGCGCGCCGAGGGCGATCTGCACGCCGAGGGCGTGCATGCCTCGGAGATCGACGTGCGCCTCAGGCCCGACCATCGCCCCATGCCCGAGGTGCTGGCGGCGCTGCGGGCGCAACTGGCCGGCCTGCCGTCCGACATCGTGCTGGGCCAGCCGATCACCCATCGTATCGAACACATGTTGTCCGGCGTGCGCGCGGCGGTCTCGGTGAAGCTCTATGGTCCGGACCTCAACGTTCTGGAAAGCCAGGCGGAAGATCTCCGCGTCAGGCTCGCCAGCGTCAGTGGCCTTACCGACGTACAGGTGGAGCGGCAGGCGGCGTCGCCGCAAATATCCGTGTCCGTGCGCGCCGATGTGGCCCGCGCCCACGGCGTGCGCGCGCAACAGGTGCTGGAACAGGCGCAAATCCTGATGGCCGGACAGGATGTGGCGCGCATCTACGACGGCGAGCGCGCCTTTAACGTCACCGTTAAGGCCCGCGATGAGGACCGCAGCCTGACCAGCTTGCGCGAGATGCTGATCCAGACGCCACGAGGCGCCGTGCCGCTCAGCGTACTGGCCGAGGTGCATGTTGGGGTTGGCCCTGGCGTTATCTACCGCGACAACGGCATGCGCCGGTCCATCGTCTATGGCAATCTCTCCGGGGAGCGCAGCCTCGCCGAGGTCAGCGCCGCCATTGCGGCGGAACTTGAGACGCTGCGCCTGCCGCCTGGCTATCGCGTGGCCATGGATGGAACCTATCAGGCGTCCGTACGCGGCCTGCAGGTGATGCTGGCCATGAGCCTCGCCTCGCTGCTGGCGATCATGCTGATCCTGTATCGCAAGTATCGCTCGGCGGTGCTGGTTGGCGTCGTGATGTTCAACATCCCGTTGTCATTCGTCGGCGGCGTCGTCGCCCTGAAGCTGGCTGGCCTCGATTTCTCCGTCGCCGCGGCGGTGGGCTTCATCGCTTTGGCCGGCATCTGCACCCGCAACAGCATCCTCAAGATCAGCCATTACCTCAACATGATCGCCTCGGGCGGACGGCTGATGGGCGTGCGCACGGTGGTGGAGGGCTCGCTAGACCGGCTGACGCCGGTGCTGCTCACCGCCTGCTCCGCCGCGCTGGCGCTGGTTCCGCTGATCATGCTGAAGGGCGCGCCAGGGGCGGAGATCCTGCACCCGGTGGCGGTGACGATGTTTGGCGGGCTGATCTCGGCCACCCTGCTCGACGCCATCATCACTCCCGCCCTGTTCTACCGCTTCGCCCGCAAGGCGGCGCAGAACCTGACGACGCCTGAGGCTGTTGCACAGGATCGGGCGCAATTTGGCCAGGATCGGGCGCAAGCGCCGGCGGAGCCTCGCCTCGCGCCGCCGATCTACTGAAGCGAGGCCCGTCGCCGTCCACGTGCGGCGACGGGCCGCCCGACCTGGCGGGAACGACGTCCAGCAGCGGACAGCAAGCAGTGCGACGGCCTGCTGGCGCGCCATCGCGGCTACCCTTCGTGTCGGCCATGGTGCTACTGCGAACCGGATGCGGCCCAAGCCTCGCCTGATACCAGGATACGAAGATGCTGACGCATCCGCATCCTGAAATGCTCAGGCGCCGCACGGGCTTAACCAGAACTGGTTAGCGGCAGAGGCAGGACATCGGCATGCCAGGCAGAAACCGCCCCAGGCGCCTCAGATCCTCAGGCTGTCGAGATGCACCAGCTCGGTGATGCCCGTTGGGGCATCAGGCTCGCAGGGTTCGTAGACCATGTCGGCGAGAATGCGTGGCCCATATTGGCGGAAGCAGACGTGCCAGCGGTGGCGGATTTCCACGTCGAACTCATGCGCGGCGTGTCGTTGGCTCACGCCCGTGACGATGCCCAAATTGCCGTCGCGGATTTGCTGCCTGAGATCAGCGTCATGGATCAGTTGCTGCACCTCTCCCACCATATGGTCGACGAGCGGCACGTCGATCAGGGTGGCGAATTCTGGCCAGACCTTCCGAAAGCCTTCCGAGATCGCCAGCATTCGCACGCCGTCATAATCGAACAGCGCCCGGATGGCGGCCTGTCGCTGGATGAACAGGCGCTCGAGCGTCAGCTCATCACGCATGGTGCGGGCCATGAGCCCCTGCAGCCGCTGCATGCGCTCTGCCGAGGGCTGGTCGACGCCGCTCTCCCAGCGGGCGATGGCAGGTTGCGACACGCCCAGCATCTGCGCCAGCGTCTCCTGCTTCAGGCTGTTCAGTTTGCGCCAGGATTTGAGGCGCGCGCCAAAGCGCTGCGCTTCGCTGGCCTGACTGCCGGTCAGCACCGGCTTACGGATTAATCGCATCGGCCCCCCCAGCCCCGGCTGCAGCCATCCAGGCGCCCGGACGCCCCCGCCCCGGCCCCGCACTGGCGTCAACCGTAAGACATCGCATCTGTCTCAGGCGGCCGCTGGCGCTGCGGAAATACAATTCATGCAAGCGCTGGATATTTCAAGTAATGCCGACAACATAGCGGCGCAATTTGTCAGAATATTTGCAATGTCGCTCGCGCGGCGCAGCGGATCAGTGCCGTGGCTGCGCAGATGGCCCGCAGATCGACACAGCGTGGGTGCACAAATGTATCATATCAGAACCAGCTGAGCGTGATAGATCGGGGTCTGGCCAAGCCCGTGCGGCGCCTGAGCATTTCAGGATGCGGATGCGTCAGCATCTTCGCATCCTGGTATCAGGCGACCGAAACCCGCCTCCGACAAATCGCACAGATGCGCGCGCCCCCTGCCCTGAACCACCCGCCGCCAGTTCAGGGCCGCGCCTTCATGAGGAGGCGGACGCCGCCTGCTTGCGTCCGCGCCTGCCAAATGCGGCGCGCAATTGTTCCAGCACAGCGTAGAACACCGGCGTCAGCAGCACCGCCAGCACCGTCGCCGACAGCATGCCGCTGACCACGGCCACGCCCAGCGACACCCGGGCGCCCGAGCCGGCGCCTGTGGCGGTGGCCAGCGGGACCATGCCGAGAATGAAGGCGAACGACGTCATCAGGATCGGGCGAAAGCGCAGTCGCGCCGCCTCCACCGCCGCAGTGGGCGCATCCATGCCATGCTGTTGCATCTCGCGGGCATATTCCACGATGAGAATGGCGTTCTTGGCGGCCAGGGCGATCAGCGACACCACGCCGATCTGCGTGTAGAGATCGTTCGACATGCCGAGGGCGGTGAGGGTCGCCACCACGCCGACCAGCGCCATGGGCACGGTCAGGATCACCGCCAGCGGTTGCACCCAGTTTTCATATTGTGCGGCCAGCACGAAATAGACCAGCAACAGCGCAATGCCGAAGATCCAGTAGATCTGGTCGCCGACCACCTGCTCCTGATACGACATGTCGGTCCATTCGGCGCCCATGGTCGGCGGCAGGCTGGCGCGCGCCACATTGTCCATCAGGGTCATGGCGGCGCCAGAGCTGACGCCGCTGGCCGGCGAGCCCATCACCGAGGCGGCCGGGTAGAGATTGTACAGGGTGATCAGCGGCGGGCCGAGGTCGTCGACAATCTGAGCCACCGCGCCCAGCGGCGTCATGACGCCGTCGCCTGTCTTCACCTTCAGCGCCAGAATATGTTTTGGCTCAAGGCGGTAGGCCGCGTCGGCCTGCACATAGACCTGGAACACCGTGTTATATTTGGTGAACTGGTTGACATAAGACGAGCCGACATAGCCCTCCAGCGCCTTGAACACCGCGTTGACGCTGACGCCGAGCCGTTCCGCCTTGTCGCGGTCCACTTCGAGGCGCAACTGCTTGACCGCGCCCTGGAAGGTGGCGTTGACCTGGCTGAGCCGTGACTGGGCGTTGGCGTTGGCCGCCAGCGTATCGGCCGCCTCCTGCAGCGCGGTGAAATCCACGCTGCCGTCGCGCATTTCCACCATCATGCTAAAGCCGGAGGCGTCGCCCACGCCCTGGATCGGCGGCGGCGTCAGCACCTGGGCCACCGCCGTGTCCATCTCATTCAGGCTGCTCTGGGCCCTGGCTGCAATCGACGCCAGCTTCAGCGCCGCGGTGGTGCGCTCGTCCCATGGTTTCAGCACCACATACAGCATGCCGGCATTGTACAGGGTGGCGTTGCCATCCACCGGCGAAATACCGGCGACGCCGATGACATGGGCGACCCCGTCCAGCGCCCGCAGCCGGGTGCCTGGTCAAACGGGACGTGCCGCCTTTTACCATCGTGGCCGGCACGCCGGCGCGGCAGGTCGGGCAGCGCAGCGACGGCCACAGAGCCCTTGCTGCTGCGATGCTGCAAGAAGAGCGTCGGCGGTGATTTTCGCGGTCAGATGGGCTCCAGTTTGTCACGCGTGGTGACGGGGTTCGGCCTCTTGACCAGCGAGCCAGATGTCGGCCCGCACACGACCTGCGTGTGAGGAATGTGGGGCGCAACCAGCCGCACGGCGCGCCTGCGCCCGCTGCTGCCTGGCCGTGCACGCAGCAAAGGCGACTGCCGGTGCCGGACAGCTTACAGGGGTTTTCACGGGACCGGCGCCAACGCGCGGTGCGTTTAGTCCGGGAGCGACGCCTGGCAGGCGCTGCTGTTGGTAGCCCATCCACGCGTGAGTGCGATACCAACAAAAGTTCGCGCAAGCGCGAGAGAGCCGTTTACACGCGTTAACAGGAAACCCATGGTTTTCCTGGATTTCCTGCCGCGCAAGGGCGCGAGGAGCGTGCTGGAATCATGTGTTTGGCGACCCCGGCAGGATTCGAACCTGCGACATTCGACTTAGAAGGTCGACGCTCTATCCAGCTGAGCTACGGGGCCGTTTGGCGAGACTGCGTGTGCATCAGTCGGCTAAAGGGCCGTCAGATGGCTTGCGTCGGCGCACGTCTCGCTGTGCGGCGACCAGGGAGTGTCACGGGCGGCCGCTGGCTGCCGGGGCGTGACGGCGCCACGCCCTGGCGGCGCGGGCGGTGCGACGCCGATTGGGCGTCATATGTACCGGGCCGATCCGCTTCATGCAAACCGCATGCTCCGGCGGTCGTGTGTTTTGCGCCATTCTGGCGCCGGCCGTCAGTGGGTCCAGGGACCCTGGCGATCGGTGCGGAAATTGTCAGAATAGGACGGGTTGAGGCGCGGGCGCGTCGGGCGAGGCTCTTCAACGCGATAGGCGATGTCGTTACGCTCGGCGTAGGCCACCGCCTCTTCCTTGCTGTCAAACCACAGGCGCAGTTGCTGGCGGGTGTCGGTCGAGCTCGTCCAGCCCATCAGCGGCTCCACCCGACGCGGGGCGGCCTGGTCAAACGCCAGCAGCCAACGACGGGATTTGCCCTTGCCAGACTGCATCGCATTACGGGCAGGCTGCAGAATTCGCGCGATCATATGCACATCCTGAATCAAACCAGGCTCTATCAAACCGACTGACGCCACGCCGGACGTCGCCAGCGCCCCGCCTAGCATCTGGTCCGCAAAAATACAATTCGCCAGCCATGGCGTCCATATCATTGCGACAGCGCCGCTGCTGCGCTGACGGGCGCAAGGGGCTGCGCCGGCTCGCCGCGCGCGCTTGTCGCGCGCCCTTGCCGCGCCTCTTGCCGCGCCTCTTGCCGCGAGCCCTTGCCGCGCTCACTTGCGGCGTATCTTGCCGCTCCCTCCGTCGCGCTGCTTGCTGCGTCTCCTGTCGGCGCCTCGCCGGTTGCTCGCTGCCTTCCTTCCCGCATTAATGCAACGCGACTTGCCGCGGCCTGTTCAGGTCGCCGCGCCCTGCCCCCGCTTCTTGCAACAGGTTAGGCGGCTGCCGCTGCGGGTGTGCACAAGGCGCCGTGAAAGCACACAGGCGTATGCGAGCGACAAAACAAGTATGGGTGGGCACGATCACATTGAAACGTGCGGCAGGCCATATTAAACACATGATGTAACCGTACGCGGTCAATGTATTTCAGGCTCATTTTTCAGGAACAAACACATGGTTCTGCTTCGTTCTGGCGCCCTGCTCGTTGCGCTCATCGCCGGCTCCGCCGCCTGGGCGCAGGGCGCCGCCCCCGCCCCGGCCGCCGCCGGGCCAACGCCCGCTTTCCCGGGCGGCGCCACGTCGGTGCGTGAAAGTCACGGCGATTGGGTGGTGAGCTGTGGCGTCAACGCTGAGAAGAAAAAGGTCTGCGCCGTGTCGCAGCAACTGGCGCAGCAGGCCAAGGGCGGCGCCGCGCAGCGGGTGATGACCATTGAGCTGGCGCCAGGCGCCAAGGGCGCGGAAGGCGCGCTGCTGCTGCCGTTCGGCCTGTTGCTGGCCAAGGGGGCTGCCTTGCAGGTCGATGACGCGCGTCCGCTGGCGCCGGCGGCGATCCGCACCTGCCTGCCGGCGGGCTGCGTCGCGCCGCTCAACATTGACGCAGCCCAGGTCAATAACATGCGCAAGGCCAAGCAGCTGAAGGTCAATCTGGTGGCCGCCGACAGCGAGAAGCCGGTCGTGCTGGCGGCCTCTCTCAAGGGCTTCGGCGACGCGCTGGACCGCGCGGCGCTGCTGCTCAAGTAAGCTGGGCGAGACCAACTGGCGCGCTGGTCCTGCTGTGTGCGCGCGGCCAGAGCTCCAGGCGTTTGGTCTGGACCCTTGAGCTGGGGCAGGCCGCAATATTAAAGCGGGCGGGCGGTTCCGACACGGGCGGGAATCCGGCCGCCGCGCTGCATTTCCGCACGTACCGACCGCTCCGCACCGGCTCATGCTCTCGGTCTCGACGCCGGGAGGGGGCGCTCGCTCAAGCCATGGCGGTTGATCTGAATGCGCTAAAAGTTTCGGCACGGCGCATTTGCGACCGGCGCGTCGGCTCCGGCGATGCACGGCCAGTCTGGCAATGAACCTGTGCATGCAATCGCCCGCCCGCAGCGGAGGCTTTTTGCCGGGTTCGGGGCTTGCGCCACTATGGGCGCGCCACCACCTGTCGAAGCGTTGGCCTTTGCGCCGCGGCTCTTCAGGATCATTGATGAACATCCCCTTCTTCGACCGTTTGCCCCCTGGCTTGCAGGAAGCGCTTGCTCCGTTTGTCCAGTTGGTCATGGACAATTCCACCGCCGCCATCGTCATCGGGGCGGTCGTGGCCTGCCTTGGGGCGTGGAAGGTGCTGGCTGACTGACCCACTGCGCCGATCTGTGCGCTTGTCGGGCGTCCCCATCCGGCGCGTCGCTCGACACACTGAGAACCGGGACAGTGCATGGATTTCATGCCAGAACGTGGCCTTTCGATTCCCCCGGCTGGCTGCATCTGATCGGGCTTCGGCCTCGACCGGTCCACCTGGCATATAGAGCCTCGTTCCATGCGTTGTTTTTATGCGGCCATCGCCGCACTCTCATTCGTCACGCTGGCTGTGACCGAAGCCGATGCCCGCCAGTTTGGCGGATACCCGTGCACCGATGGCTGCGCGGGCCACAAGGCAGGATATGACTGGGCTGACCAGCACGCGGTCGGCGCCCCCGCCGAGTGCGAGGACATCCTGCGCCGCTCCCCGGATCAGACGGCGGTCTACGAAGGCTGTGTGGTCTATACCGAGGATCCAGGGCGCGGCTCTGACGAAGACGATGCCGGGGCGCCCATCAGGTAGGCCGCCTTAGCGTGATGGCCAGCCGTCATGGCGCATGCCGGGCCGCCACAGCATGCCCTGACGCCACAGCATGCCCTGGCGCCACATCGGTCGCCTGCCGCGACCCGTGGCGGCGGCTGGAGGTCGACGCCCGCCCTCGCAGGCGGCGCGCGACGACGTAAGCGACTTTGGCCGCCGGACCATCTGGCGGCGACACGCCTGCCGTCAGCGTCAGCGCCGGGCGCTATCCGACGGAGGGCGCACGGTCTGTAGGGTGGATGGTCTGTAGGGTGCACGATCTGTACGGTGCACGAGCTGTCCCGGGCGCGTTTTCGTGAGCTGCGGCCCCTGAAGGTTGCACGTTGTCCCCCGATTCTTCCGCTTCGCCCTAAGTTGCCTCTTGCACTCCCCTCCCTATCCCCGTATCCAGCACTGGCTTTGAGCACGTCGGGGCATAGCGCAGCCTGGTAGCGCATCTGCTTTGGGAGCAGAGGGTCGCAGGTTCAAATCCTGCTGCCCCGACCATTCGCTCAATCACCATGGGTCGCATGACCCTGGTAATGGCGCTGGACCATGCAGCGCCGCGGCCTCTCACCAGGTCACACCGCGCCAGTCACGTTCTGCATGGGTCGTGGAACGGGCGCTTTTTTTGTAGGCTGGCCGCGCTCTTGCCGCAAGGGACCTGCTCCCAGTCGCTTCGCCGCATCCCCCTGTTTTCCCGATGCTCCCTAGTGTGATGTTTCCGGGCCCATTGTGTCGGTTTGCGTCCCCGGCTGGGCGATGCGCTGGTTCTGGCGCGGTCGGCAAAGCAACGCAGGGTGGACGGTTCTGGGTGGCGCGGACGCAGCGTCGCGGGCCTGACCCCCGTCGTTAGTTGCGCCGGACGGGGAAAACACCGGTTTTACAGTCCGATTCTTGACTTTAGCGCACGACGGCCACATGTTTTCTTCATGACCGAAGCGCTGACCACTGCGGGCCATCCGCAAGCTACCTGTCCGATAGCGGGATACTAGCCCGACGTTCGTCCGCGCGCCCCGGACGTCGGGGCGACGCCGCTGGCTGTTTTCTTCAGCCATTCCTGACAGGCGCGCAGTTTTTTCATTTCACTCCGTTCCAGACCTATGAACCGGCCGACGTCCGAAGCGTCTGGCTGGAAGGCCACACCCATGACCAAACTTGGCAGCACCCGTTCCCGTTTGCCGGCGCTCGTAATCAGCGCCGACGACCACAAGCGCCTGAGCCTGCTGGCCGAGGCCGCCAGCGACCGCATGCCAGATGTGGCGGAGGTCCTGTTGCAGGAGCTCGACCGCGCCAGGGTCGTCAAGGACGGCGCAGCGCCGTCGGACCGTGTCCGTATGGGCTCGACCATCACCTATACGGCTGGCGGCGTCGATCGCACCGTGAGGCTGGTGTACCCGGGCGAGGCCGATATTGAGGCGGGGCGCATTTCGATTCTCACCCCCATCGGCGCGGCCCTCATCGGTCTCACCGCTGGCCAGTCGATCCGCTGGACCGGGCGCGACGGCGCCGCCCATGAACTGACCGTGCAAAGCGTCACGCCGCCGGAGGCGTAAGCGTTGCTGTCAGGGGGCGGCTTGTAACTTTACCGGGCCTGCAGGCGTTCGCGCGCAAGGCGTGGATGCCCGTGACGAGCACGGGCATGACGGCTGGGGCGGCATACGGTGATGTCCGCGTCGCCGCGCCGCGCGCCAGCCGTATGTGCAGCGCCCCAAGAGGCGACGCCATTGGCGCCTTATTTCCAGCAAGGACGCCCCTTTACGACCCCCAATGACGTCATGGTCGGGCTTGTCCCGACCATCCACGTCTTCGCGCTTGAGCCATAGAGCAACCACCCGCCGGCCAGTCGACGACCTGGCCGGTCGTTCGCATCTTTCTGCCCTGTCCGTTACCCCCCGCCCCTCGCCTCGCCAGCCCCCGCCCCTCGCCTGACGCCCTCGCGTAGCCCTTGCGCCGCTAGCCCGCCGATCTGTGCGCATGCCTCATGAAGGCCGCCATCGCGCGCGTCCAACGGCTGTCAGCCCTTCGCGGCGCCCCACCTCCATCCCATCGCCCACATCAGCCACCCCACGGCCAACGAATCGACATTCCCCAGCGGCAGATGACCTCTCCGCCATGCAGGGCCTGACGACGCGCAGCGATCCGCGCCGCTCAAGCCGTGTCGTGGCGGTTAGATGGCGATTATGTGGCGCTGGCGGCCCGTGCTCGCGCGGATGTGAACGCTGTGTGGCGTCTGTGACGCGGTGTGTCGGCTGTGGATACGTCTGTTGCGCCTGCAACGTGCCCGGGTTCGACGCAATGGCCTTGAAACGCCCGGCCCTGCGCCAGTCTCACCGCCAAAGTCCACATCCGGATGGTTGTGCAAATGCCACGCGCCCGTCCCCACTTTCCACACGGGGCCGTCCCGGCGCACCTGGCATATTCCCCTTTTGAGGAGGCGCAGGCAGACTGAAATCGCCGTGTTCGCTTGGGCTTGCAGGCGTCAAGGGTGTCTTCAATCTACTAATTGTAGGGCAGCGCCCCGGTGTAGCCCCTATATATAGAGTTTCATTGCGACGCCGGGCGTTCTGGTCTAGCGTCCGGAACGTCGGGTTGAGAACCGCCGCGCCCTCGCGGGCCGCAGGCGCTCCGCCTGGTATTTCAGACGAATTTCGCCCTGGATGGCGCGTATGCTGACGCGCGGCGGGGCCTGCATCCATTATCTACAGCCGCGTGAGCGGTGACGGAGACTTCCATGCGGATCGAGCGGCGTTACACCACTGCAGGCGCCTCAGTCTGGGACGCGATTGCGTTCCGCAAGACCACCAGCGAGATCCGCAATCCGGATGGCTCGGTTGTGTTCCGCCTTGAGGACATGGAAGTGCCCGTCGCGTGGAGCCAGGTGGCCGCCGACGTGCTGGCGCAGAAATATTTCCGCAAGGCGGGCGTGCCGTCGGCGCTGAAGCGCGTCGAGGAGAACGGCGTGCCGTCATGGCTGTGGCGTTCGGTCCCCGACGAGGCGGCCCTCGCCGCTGTGCCGGAAGAGGCCCGCACCCGCTCGGAAATCTCCGCCAAGGAAGTGTTCGACCGCCTCGCCGGCTGCTGGACCTATTGGGGCTGGAAGGGCGGCTATTTCACCGCTGAAGACGACGCGCGCGCCTTCTTCGACGAATTGCGCTTCATGCTGGCCAACCAGATGGTGGCGCCGAATTCGCCGCAATGGTTCAACACCGGCCTGCACTGGGCCTATGGCATCGACGGCCCCGGCCAGGGCCATTTCTACGTCGACTTCAAGACCGGCGAGCTCAAGGCCTCTGAATCGGCCTATGAGCATCCGCAGCCGCACGCCTGCTTCATCCAGTCCGTCGCCGACGATCTGGTCAATGAAGGCGGCATCATGGATCTGTGGGTGCGTGAGGCGCGCCTGTTCAAATATGGCTCGGGCACTGGCTCGAACTTCTCCGCCCTGCGTGGCGACGGCGAGCGCCTGTCGGGCGGCGGCCGCTCCTCGGGCCTGATGTCGTTCCTGAAGATCGGCGACCGCGCCGCCGGCGCCATCAAGTCGGGCGGCACCACCCGCCGCGCCGCCAAGATGGTAGTGGTTGACGTGGATCACCCGGACATCGAGGCCTATATCGACTGGAAGGTGAAGGAAGAGCAGAAGGTCGCCGCCCTCGTCACCGGCTCCAAGACTGTGCGCAAGCACATGAAGGCGGTGCTCAAGGCCTGCGTCAATTGCGAGGGCGAAGGCGACGCCTGCTTTGATCCCGAGCGCAACCCGGTGCTGAAGCGCGAATTGCGCCTCGCCCGCCGCGCCATGGTGCCGGACAGCTACCTCAAGCGCGTCATCCAGTACGCCCGCCAGGGCTTCCGCGATCTCGATTTCGACGTCTATGACACCGACTGGGATTCCGAGGCCTATCTCACCGTCTCGGGCCAGAACTCGAACAATTCGGTGTCGATCACCGACGACTTCCTGCGCGCCGTTGAGAACGACGGGACCTGGGCGCTGACCTATCGCGACGGCAAGGTGAAGAAGACCCTGCCGGCACGCGCGCTGTGGGACAAGATCAGCTACGCCGCCTGGGCCTCGGCTGATCCAGGCCTGCACTACAACACCACGATGAACGACTGGCACACCTGCCCGGCGGACGGCCGCATTCGCGCCTCCAATCCGTGCTCGGAGTACATGTTCCTCGACGACACCGCCTGCAATCTGGCCTCAGCCAATCTGCTGCAGTTCTACGACCGCGACGCCCAGCGCATGGATGTGGAGAGCTACGCCCACGCCTGCCGGCTGTGGACCGTGGTGCTTGAGATTTCGGTGACCATGGCGCAGTTCCCGTCGAAGGAAATCGCCCGCCTGTCCTATGAGTTCCGCACGCTCGGCCTCGGCTACGCCAATATCGGCGGCCTGCTGATGACCATGGGCCTGGGCTATGACAGCCGCGAGGGCCGCGCCCTGACCGGCGCGCTCACCGCCATCATGACCGGCGTGTCCTACGCCACCTCCGCCGAAATGGCGAAGGAGCTGGGCGCCTTCCCGGGCTACGCCCGCAACGCCGATCACATGCTGCGGGTGATCCGCAACCACCGCCGCGCCGCCCATGGCGCGACCAGCGGCTATGAGGGCCTGGCCGTGACGCCGGTGGCGCTCGACGCCGCCTCCTGCCCCGACGCGCGGCTGATCGACTTCGCCCGCGCCTCCTGGGATGCAGCGCTGACGCTCGGCGAGCAGCACGGCTATCGCAACGCCCAGGCCACCGTGATCGCCCCCACCGGCACCATTGGCCTTGTGATGGATTGCGACACCACGGGCATCGAGCCGGACTTCGCGCTGGTGAAGTTCAAGAAGCTGGCTGGCGGCGGCTATTTCAAGATCATAAATCGCGCCGTGCCGGATGCGCTGCGCCGGCTTGGCTACAGCGAAGCGCAGATCGCCGAGATCGAGGCCTACGCCACCGGCCACGGCTCGCTGGGCCAGGCGCCAGGCGTCAACCACAGCACGCTGCGGGCCAGGGGCTTTACCGACGAGGCCATCGCCACGCTGGAGAAGGCGCTGCCGAGCGCCTTCGACATCAAGTTCGCGCTCAACAAATGGACACTGGGCGAAGCCTTCCTCACCGACACGCTGAATGTGCCGGCCGAGCGGCTGGAGGACCCGTCGTTCGAGCTGCTGGCCTTCCTCGGCTTCAGCCGCAAGGATATTGAGGCGGCCAACATCCATGTTTGCGGCGCCATGACGCTTGAGGGCGCCCCGCACCTGAAGAAAGAGCATTACGCCGTCTTCGATTGCGCCAATCCGTGCGGCCGCATCGGCAAGCGCTATCTGTCGGTGGAGAGCCACATCCAGATGATGGCGGCGGCGCAGCCGTTCATCTCGGGCGCCATCTCCAAGACCATCAACATGCCGAATGACGCGACGGTTGAGGATTGCGCCAACGCTTACATGCTGTCCTGGCGCCTCGGCCTCAAGGCCAATGCGCTGTATCGCGACGGCTCAAAGCTGTCGCAGCCGCTGAATTCGGCGCTGATCGCGGACGATGAGGACGAGGTCGAGGACGCGCTCGACACGCTGCTGGCCCAGCCGACCGCCGCCCGCACCGCCCAGGTGGCCGAGCGCATCGTCGAGAAGGTGGTGGAGCGGGTGCAGCGCATCCGTGAGCGCGAGAAGCTGCCGGAGCGCCGCAAGGGCTACACCCAGAAGGCCATCGTCGGCGGCCACAAGGTCTATGTGCGCACTGGCGAGTATGAGGATGGCCGCCTCGGCGAAATCTTCATCGACATGCACAAGGAAGGCGCCGCCTTCCGCGCCATGATGAACAATTTCGCCATCGCCATCTCGCTCGGCCTGCAATATGGCGTGCCGCTCGATGAATATGTCGAGGCCTTCACCTTCACCCGCTTCGAGCCGGCGGGCTTCGTCCAGGGCAATCAGTCGATCAAGAACGCCACGTCGATCCTCGACTATGTGTTCCGCGAGCTGGCGATCTCGTACCTCGGTCGCGACGACCTCGCCCATGTCGACCCGTCGGAAATCGGCTTTGACGTGATGGGCAAGGGCACGGCCCAGGGCCGCCAGCCCGATGGCGAGGCCATTGCCGCGCCCGCCCCGCGTCCGCTGGTGTCGAAGGGCTTCGTCCGTGGCCGTCAGCCGACCAATCTGCTGGCCATCCCCGGCGGCGCCGATGGCGCCCCGGTGGCCATCGCCGCCGGCGCCCAGGCCGCCACGGCGCTGAAGGAGCCGCTGCCCGAGCTCAACGACAATGACGACGACGAGACGGTGGCCGAGGCGATTTCCGCCAAACTCCAGTTCGCCCCCGCCGCCGCCGCCAGCGCCCCATCCTCCTCGGACCGCCGCAAGGAAGCCCTGATGAAAGGCTACCAGGGCGACGCCTGCGGCGAATGCGGCAACTTCACCCTTGTCCGCAACGGCACCTGCCTGAAATGCGACACCTGCGGCGGCACGACCGGCTGCTCGTGAGGTAGCGGGGGCGCCTTCGCCCACGACGCCACTATGGGCGTCGTGGGCGAAACACGACTTTCTCTCAGCAATTTATTGCGCGACGCCAGGCCAGCGATTCAATCGGCGCATGACGTGTCGCCATGAGCGAAACGCCAGGCAGCAGATCGCGCAACAACGACGCGACGGGGCGACGCCTTATCCTTTAGTTAGGGAGCAAGCAGGCCTGGCGACGCCATGCAAAGAACATGACGTGACCGGCGCTCACTCTAGAGTTAGTTATTCAAAGGGGGCTTGCTCGGGTCGCTCTTTGTTTTGAATTGGCGTCGTCGTGCGCTGCCCGGCAAGTACACTTCCCCCCAATCATCTTTGACCAGTCCTGCAATTGCGCCGTCATGCCCGCGCCCGGCGCGGGCATCCACGTCTTCCTGGTTTTGATGCGGCTGTCGGGATGCAACTTTATGCGCGCGGGTCGTACAGGTTGGGCGCCTTGTGGTTGGCAGGGGCGGCGCCACGCGTTGGATCAAACACGTGGATGCCCGTGACGCGCGCAGGCATGACGCGGGGGGGTGCAGGGAGATCGGACTTTGAAACGGGCGACCAGGGACCTGGACCAGCGCGCGGCTGTTGTCGCCGTCGGTATGCTAGCTGCGGTGGTCGATTTAGCCAGTAACTATCCGGCGGGAAATGGCCATGGATGGGTACATTCAAACCCCTGTTCGGAAGCCAAGACATTCTCGCGCTGTCACGCAGCGCGCAGGCAAAAGATCCAGTGCAACGGGCCTAACGTGGGAGCGCAGCCATCGTACGGCCTGACCGCTCCCATTCGCAAATTCGCCGGAGACGCACGCGCCAGTCCAGGGGGCGATTTGCCCACCCGCGCAAGGACGCCGCCATCACGGCTCCATCCTCTCGCCCGATCCGCCGCCTAAAACTCAATCCCCTCCTGGGCTTTCACGCCCGCGCCGAAATGGTGTTTCGTCGCGGCGATCTCGGAGACCAGATCCGCCGCCGCCAGTAGCTCCGGTTTGGCGTTGCGACCGGTGACGACGATGTGCAGGTCGTGGCGGCGCGTCGCGAGGGTCTGCACCACTTCATGCAGGTCGAGGTAGTCGTAGCGGAGGGCGATATTGAGCTCGTCGAGGATCAGCAGGGCGTAGCTGTCGTCGGCCATCATGCTGCGCACGGCCTCCCACGCCCGGGTGGCGGCGGCGACGTCGCGCGCGCGGTCCTGGGTCTCCCAGGTGAAGCCCTCGCCCATGGAGCGCCACGTCACCAGATCGCCGAAAGCTGCGAGCGCCCGCTGCTCGCCCGTGCTCCACGCGCCCTTGATGAACTGCACCACGCCGACGCGGCGGCCATGGCCCAGCATGCGTAACGCCAGGCCAAAGGCTGCGGTCGACTTGCCCTTGCCTGGGCCTGTGTGAACGATCAGCAGGCCCTTCTCGATGGTCTTGCTCGCCACCTCCGCGTCCTGAACCTGTTTGCGCCGCTGCATTTTTTCCGCATGGCGCAGCTCGTCAGGCGTTCGATCACCGGTCATTCTGTCCTCGCGTTGACAAATCGGGCGCGCGGCCACTACATGGCCGACAGCGACGGTCTCCTTCCTCACGGAAGGAGCCAAGAGGGAAAGCGGTGCGCCGAAAGGCAATGCCGCTGCTGTACCCGCAACTGTAAGCGGCGAGTCACCCGTCAATAAGCCACTGGGATCTCCCTGGGAAGGCGACGGCGCTGACACTGACCCGCGAGCCAGGAAACCTGCCGTCGCCTTTATCCATTCAGTCCGTCCGGCGGGATTACCGGGCTTGGGGGCGATGTGTCTTGTTTATCTGATGGCGGTCGCACTGCGGCCGTTGCTGACGCAAACCAGCGTTCAACCTGCGTCGTCACCACAGCGCCTGGCGCCAGCGCCGCGCCCCTGGTGACGATCGTGGTGTGCGAGAGTTGCCGCGCCGCCTGCCCCAGCCTGCAATCACACGATACTGACCAGCCGCGCGCCGGCGCCCTGCTGGCCGCCAGCGCGGAAGCCGCCGCTGCGTCCGCGCATGGCGTCGTGGTCCGCCGCGTCAATTGCCTCTCCAACTGCAAGCGCGGGCTCAGCGCCGCCATTCTCGGGCCCACCCAGTGGACCTATGTCTTCGGCGATCTCACGCCCGGGAGCGGCGCTGATCTGGTCGCTGGCGCGCTGCTTCTCGCCGCCTCCACCGACGGTCTGATGCCGTTTCGGCCGCGCCCCGAGGCGCTGAAGCGCGGCATGATCGCCCGCATTCCCAATTTGTCGCACCTCACGCCCCCCGAGGAGGCCCCATGACCGCCGCCAGCCGCACCCGCACGCCCTGCTCCGTCATCACCGGATTCCTCGGCGCGGGAAAAACCACGCTGATCCGCAATCTGCTGGAGAATGCAGGCGGCAAGCGCTTCGCCATTATCGTCAATGAGTTCGGCGACGTCGGCATCGACGGCGACCTGCTCAAGCAGTGCGGCCTGGCGTCCTGCCCGGCGGACAATGTCATCGAACTGGCCAATGGCTGCATTTGCTGCACCGTGGCCGACGATTTCGCCCCGGCGCTCGACCGCATTCTGGCGCTGCCGGAGCCCGTCGATCACATCCTGATCGAAACCTCGGGCCTCGCCTTGCCCAAGCCGCTGATCCAGGCGTTCAACTGGCCGCAGATCCGCAACCGCGTCACCGTGGACGGGGTGATCACCGTGGTCGACGGCCTCGCATTGGCCAATGGCGAGGTGACCGGCGACCATGACGCCCTCGCCGCCCAGCGTGAGGCCGACGAACAGCTCGATCATGACGATCCGGTGGAAGAGGTGTTCGAGGATCAGCTGGCTTGCGCGGATCTGATCGTCATGACCCGCGCCGATCTCATCGACGCCGACCAGCAGGCCCAGGCGCGCAATCTGCTCGAGGAGCATACCCCGCCTTCCGTCCGCATAATCACGGCGGCCAATGGCGTCGTCGACGCCGCCGTGCTGCTCGGTCTCGGCGTCGGCGCAGAGAATGAGATCGACAACCGCCGCACCCATCACGACGACGCGCTCGATCACGAGCACGACGATTTCGACAGCGTCACCATCGACATCGCGCCGGTCGCCGCGCCGGAGGACATCGCCGCCCGCATCGCCAGCGTCACCCGCATCGACGGCGTGTTGCGCATCAAGGGCTTTGTCCGCGTCGACGGCAAGCCGATGCGGCTTGTGGCCCAGGCCGTCGGCCAGCGGGCGAGCCATTATTTCGACCGGCCCTGGCGCGATGGCGAGGCCTCGCGGCTGGTGGTGATCGGTCTCAGTGGCTTCGACCGCGCCGCTGTCGCCCAGGCGCTCGCGCGCTAACCCACCGCCATGCACACCCTCGCCACCACATCGACGTCCCTGGACGATCTGGCGGCCCCGGTTGATCTGGGGCAGGCGCCGGCGCCCATGCTCATGCTGTCGTTCAGCGACAGCGACCTTGCGGGGCTGGAGGCGGCGTGGCGTGCAGAGAAGGATGACGACGCGGATTTGCCGGAGCTGAGGCTGACGCAGCTGCGGGAGCTGCGCCACCCCATGTCCGTCGATCTGTGGATCGCCCGCATGGCGCCCCACGCCAGGGTCATCGTGGCGCGGCTGCTCGGCGGCTATGACTGGTGGCCCTATGGCTGCGAGCAGCTCGCCGGGGCGGCCAGGCGCCATGGCGTACAACTGGCTCTGTTGCCGGGCGAAGACCGGGACGACGATGCGCGGCTGGCGGCGCTCTCCACCGTTCCGGATGCGGCGCGCACAGAACTGCTCGCCTGCTTCCGCCATGGCGGCGCCGACAACCGCCGGCTGGCGACGCGCTGGCTGGCAAAGCTGGCCGGCCACGACAGCCAGACGGGCCCGGCCCGGCCCATGCCGGCGATCGGCGGCTATCTGCCAGACAAGGGCGCCGTGGCGCTGGAGGCGCTCTACCAGCAACGCGATGGCGACCGACCGCTGGCGCTGGCGCTGTTCTACCGCTCGATGCTTCTGGCTGACGACCAGGCCCCGATCACCGCATTGCTCAAGGCGTTCGAGCAGCGCGGCGTCCAGGCCATGGCGCTGTTCGTCCCGTCCCTGAAGGCGACCGAGGCCAGGTCAGCTGTCATCGCCGCCTGCAGGGAGCTGCATCCCGACGCGCTGGTGACGGCAACCGCCTTCGCCGTCGGCGGCGATGCGGACAATCTCTTTGCGCAGCTCAACCTTCCGGTGTTTCAGGTCATCGTCGCGTCTACCCGACGGGAAGCCTGGGCGAGCGGCGCGCGCGGGCTGACGCCAGCTGACGTCGCCATGCATGTCGCTCTGCCGGAGCTGGATGGCCGCATCCTTGCCGGAGCGCTGTCGTTCAAGGCCGTGGATGAGAGCCTGGCCGAGGCGGGTCACGCAGCCCTGCGCAATGCCCCCGAACCGGACTGCGTCGCCGCGACAGCGGAGCATATCTGCGCCTGGATCGGGCTACGCCGCAAACCGCAAGCCGCCCGCCGCGTCGCCGTGCTGCTGCCCGATTACCCTGGCGTCGAGGGCCGCGCCGCCTATGCAGTTGGCCTCGATGCGCCGCAAAGCGCCCTGCTCATGCTGAAAATGCTGGCTGAAACCGGATATGGCGTCGCGCCGCCGCCAGCTGACGCCCGCAGCCTGATGCGCGCGCTTGAGCGGCCCGCAACCGATGCGCGCCTCGATGCAACGGCCTACGCCGCCATGTTCCGCGCGCTGCCGCAAGCAGCTCAGGATGAGGTGGTCGCGGCCTGGGGGCCGCCGCCTGCCGACGCTGCCTATTGCTTCCGCGTCATCGCCCTGGGCGAGGCCATCGTCGCCATGGCGCCAGACCGGGGCCGCAGCGACAGCCGCCGCGCCGATTATCACGACCCCAGCTTGCCGCCCGGCCATGCGCTGATCGCCTTCTGCTTCTGGCTGCGGCAGGTGTTTGGCGCCGACGCCATCGTGCATGTCGGCGCCCATGGCGCGCTGGAATGGCTGCCTGGCAAGGTCACGGCCCTGACCGCCACATGCTGGCCGTCGCTGCTGTGTGGCGCAACGCCGGTGGTCTATCCCTTTATCGTCAGCAATCCCGGTGAAGCGGCGCAAGCCAAGCGCCGCATCGGCGCCGTCACCCTCGGCCATCTGACGCCGCCCGTGGTGCGTCAGGCGACGCATGGCCCAATGCTGGAACTGGAGCAGCTGGTCGATGAATATGCCAGCGCCGAGGCGCTGGATCCGCGTCGCCGCGATGTGCTGGCCGGGCGCATCGTCAGCCATGCCCGACGACACGGGCTGGCCGCCGAGGCAGGCGTTGATGACGCCGAAGAAGCTAATACGGCGCTGCAGCGCATCGACGCATGGCTTTGTGATCTCAAGGATTTCCCGGTTCGCGATGGCCTGCATGTCTTTGGCTGCGCCGAGCCCGAGGCGCCCTTGGAGCGAAGGGCTGCCGCCGCTACTGAACGCGCCGCTCTGCTCACCGCGCTGGGCGGCGGCTTTGTAGCGCCGGGTCCATCTGGCTCGCCGGAACGTGGTCGCAGCGACGTGTTGCCGACGGGACGTAATCTGTACGCCGTCGATCCCCGCGTCATGCCGACCCCGACAGCCTTCGCCTTCGGCAAGGCGGCGGCGGAGCAGATCGTCACGGATTATTTGCAGCGCAACGGCGACTGGCCGCGCGCCATGGTCATCGATCTGTTCGGCAGCGCCAGCCTGCGCACAGGCGGCGAAGAGATCGCGCTCGGCCTCTGCCTGCTCGGCTGCAAGCCGCAATGGGATCATTCCACCGGGCGCGTGGTCGGCGCAGAGGTGCTGCCGCTCGCGGCCCTGGGCCGGCCACGGGTCGACGTCACCTTCCGCGCCTCCGGGCTGTTTCGCGACGCCTTCGCCACCCAGATCGCCTTGCTCGACGGCGCCGTGCGCGCCGTGGCGGCGCGCGAGGCGGAGCCAGACGAGGACAACCCGCTGGCCGCCATGCGGCGGGCTGGCGGCGATCTGGCGCGCATTTTCGCCCCTGGCACCGGGGGCTATGGCGCCGGTCCCGAGGCGGCGCTGAACGAGGGCGCCTGGCAGGACCGGGCGACGATCGGCGCGCTTTATGGCGAGCACGCGTCCCACGCCTATGTCGCCGCCGAGCCAGAAGGCGTCGCCGCCCCTGGCGCCTTCGCCGCCCTTGTCAGCGCCGCCGATGCGCTGGTCCACGTCCAGGATGACCCCACCCGCGATCTGCTCGACGGCTCGGCGGACGCCGCCTTCATCGGCGGCTTCGCCAGCGCCGCCGCCATGGGGACTGATGATGGCCGCACCCCCGATCTGATCATCCTTGACAGCACGGTGCCGTCCCAACCCAAAGCGCGTACACTCGACCATGCCGTGGCGCGCATCGTGCGGGCCCGGGCGACCAATCCGACCTTTATCGCCGGACAGATGCGGCACGGCCCGCGCGGCGCTGCTGAACTGGCGGAGACGGTCGACCGGCTGGTGATCTTCGCCGCCACCACCGGCGCGGTGTCCGGCGCGCTGATTGGCGCGGTCTATGACGCCTTTCTCGGCGACGCCCGCGTGCGCGATTTCCTGCGCGACCAGAACCCACAGGCGGCGCGCGCCATGGCGCGGCGTTTTCAGGAGGCCCGGCGGCGCGATCTGTGGCGACCGCTGCGCAACGCCGTCGATCACGATCTCGAGCAATTGCTGTCTGAACTGGAGGCGCACCCATGAGCGCCAGCGTCCCAGTCTCTGACATGCGCGGCGACGCCCTGCGTCGCGGCGCCTGCCCGACGATCCTTGCGCCAATGTGCACCGGCGACGGCGCGCTGGCGCGGCTTTACCCGGCAAGCCGGGCGCTAACGCCCCGGCAGTTGATCGCCGTGGCGGATGCGGCCGCCGCCCATGGAAATGGCGAAATCGAGCTCACCCTGCGCGGCGGCGTGCAAATTCGCGGCCTCGCCGCCGACAGTGGCCCGGCCCTGCTACATCACCTGACAGAAGCCGGAATCACGCCGCGCAGCGGCGTCCCCGTTGATATCAGCCCCATCGCCGGGCGCGACCCGACTGAACGGGCCGACGCCAGCGCGCTGGCCGCTCGCCTGACCGCCGCGCCCTTATGGTCAGAGCTGAGCGCCGCTTTGGGCCCCAAGGTCAGCGTCACCATCGATGGTGGCGGGCGCTTCAGCCTCGCGCATCTCATCGCCGACATTCGCATCGTCGCGACTGGGGTGGATGAGCTGCCATGGGCGATCTGTAATGGCGGGCGAAAGCCCTCTGGCGCGCGCCATGCCGGCGACCGCGTGGCTGTCTGTGACGCGACGCTGCAACTGCTTGGCGAGATCGCCCGGCATGGACAGGCAGCGCGCATCGGCGATGTGGATGCGAGCGTGCGCGAGCAGATGCTGGCGCCGCTGGTCTCTTTACCGCCAGAGCATCGCCCGACGCCCGCAGCAGGCCCCGGCATTATCCCGCTGCGCGCTGATAGCGGTTTTGCGGGCGGCTACAGCCTCCACGCCCGCTTCGGCGCCATCGCAGCGGAAGCGTTGGGCGCATTCGCCAGGGCATTGCCACCCGATGCAGAACTCAGACCGGCGCCGGATCGGGCGCTGATCGTGCTGTATCGCCAAGAGGTGGAGCTGGCGGCGGCGCTGGCTGCGGCGCGGCTTGGCGGTTGGATCACCGAGCCTGACGACCTTGCGCTGCGCGTCGATCCCTGCGCCGGAGCGCCGCGCTGCGCCTCCGCCAACTGGCGCACCCGTGACCTCGCCGAAGCACTCATCGCGCAACATCGCCCGTTGCTCAGCCGCGCCACATCCGGCGGGGCAAGGCTGCATATCAGCGGCTGCGCCAAACGCTGCAGCGCGCCACGCAGCAGCCAGGCCCTGACCGCCACCACCGCAATAGCCGGCGGGTCTAACCGCCAATCGGCGTCAGGAGCCGCATCGTCAGGCGGCCTCGCCTCGGACCGCGCCGACGATCGTCTCCTGATCACGCGCGCCATCATGGCGCTCGAACCCCATTTCCTGTCGCCAGCGCCAGCGGCGTCGCCAGCGGGCGATGCGCCGCCGTCCAGCGCGCGCTCAACGAGACCCAATATGCAGCACGACTATGTCCGGGATGGCGACGCCATCTATCGAGAATCCTTCGCCATTATCCGGCGTGAGGCTGATCTGTCCCGCTTTGCGCCAGATGAGGCCGATGTGGCGGTGCGCATGATCCATGCCTGCGGCGTGGTCGACGCGGCCCGCCATGTCGCATTCTCCTCCGGCTTCGTCGCGGTCGCCCGCGCCGCCTTGCAGTGTGGCGCGCCGATCCTGTGCGACGCGCAAATGGTGGCGCATGGCGTCACCCGCGCCCGGCTCCCGGCGCAGAATGAGGTGATCTGCACCCTGCATGATGCCCGCACCGCCGAGTTGGCGCAGCAACTTCACGACACCCGATCCGCCGCTGCGCTCGAGCTGTGGCGGCCGATGCTGGCGGGCGCAGTCGTGGCCATCGGCAACGCGCCCACGGCGCTGTTCCGTTTGCTCAATATGATCGCGGATGGCGGCCCGCGCCCGGCGGCGATCATCGGCATGCCAGTGGGCTTCGTCGGGGCGGCGGAATCCAAGGAGGCGCTGGCGGCCCAGAGCGACATCCCGTTCGCCATCGTGCGCGGGCGCATGGGCGGCAGCGCCATGACCGCCGCCGCCATCAATGCATTGGCGAGGGCAGGCATATGAGCGGCGTGCAGGCTGGCATGCTTTATGGCGTCGGCACGGGCCCTGGCGATCCGGAGCTGATGACGCTGAAAGCGGTGCGCGCCCTTGCGCGCGCCGATGTGGTGGCGCATTTCGCCAAGCGCGGCGCGCCCAGCAACGCCCGCGCCATCGCCAGCACCCACATTCGCGATCACGTCATCGAGCTGCCGCTGCTCTATCCGGTGACCACGGAGCTGCCCCACCGCAGCGACGCCTATCAGCAGGCGATCACCGCCTTCTATGAGCAGAGCGCCAGCGCCGTCGCCGCCCATCTCGACGCCGGCCGCACGGTGTGCGTGCTCAGCGAAGGCGATCCCCTGTTCTATGGCTCCTACATGCATCTGCATGTGCGGCTGGCGGCGCACTATCGGTCCGAGGTGATCGCCGGCGTCACCGCCATGTCCGGCTGCTGGTCGCAGAGCGGTCTGCCGCTGGCCCAGGGCGAGGACGTGCTGACCGTGCTCCCCGGCACGGTGGATGACGCAGGGCTCATGCGCCGGCTGAACAGCGCCGACGCCGTGGTGATCATGAAGGTCGGCCGCAACCTGCCGCGCATTCGTCGCGCCCTTGCAGCCACCGGCCGGCTGGCTGAGGCCATCTATGTCGAGCGCGGCACGACGCAGCGCGCCAGCCATATGCGGCTTGAGGCCAAGACGGACGATGTGGCGCCCTATCTGTCGCTGGTGCTGGTTCCGGCGTGGCGCGCAAGGCCTGGAGCGGGGCCACGCCCAGCGACCGGTGCAGATGCCCGCGCTGAGCCCGGCGTCACGGAGGCGGCCCATGGCTGAGCACGGTCGTCTCACAATCATCGGCCTCGGGCCCGGCTCGCAGGCGCAGATCACGCCGGAAGCGCGCGCCGCCGTCGCCCGCGCCACCGATTTCTTTGGCTATTTTCCTTACGTCGCCCGGCTTGATCTGCGCCCCGACCAGCGCGCCCACGCCTCCGACAATCGCGAGGAAATGGCCCGGGCGGCGGCGGCCATCACCATGGCGCTGGCAGGCCGCGACGTCGCCATCGTCTCGGGCGGCGACGCCGGCGTGTTCGCCATGGCGGCGGCGGTCTGTGAGGCCATCGACCATGGCCCGGCGGCGTGGCGGGCGCTCGACATCGACATCATTCCCGGCGTCACCGCCATGCTGGCGGTGGCCGCCCGCGTCGGCGCGCCGCTCGGCCACGACTTCTGCGCCATCTCCCTGTCAGACAATCTGAAGCCCTGGCGCCTGATTGAGACTCGCCTGCAAGCGGCGGCAAGCGCCGGTTTCGTGCTGGCGCTGTACAATCCGGTGAGCCGCGCCCGTCCGCATCAGCTGACGACGGCTTTCGACATATTGCGCGGCATCTTGCCGCCAGAGACGCCAGTGGTGTTCGGTCGCGCTGCCGGCCGCGCCGATGAGCGCATGGTCATTGCCCGGCTCGCCGACGCCCGCGCCGACATGGCTGACATGGCCACTTGCATCATCATCGGCTCGCCGGAAACGCGCGTGATTGCGCGCGAGGGCCGCGCGCCGCTGGTCTATTCGCAGCGATCCGCCGGGGCGCCGACGTGATCCCGCGCCAGCCCGCAGGCCGTGACGAGGAAGGCCAGCGCCGTGGCGATATCTGCTGTTTCAGCCACAGCGGGAGCCGCCGGGCGCGCCACCATGATCACCGGCAGCCCCAGCAGGCGCGCGGCCTCGATCTTGGCGTATGTCGCTGCGCCGCCGCTGTTCTTGGCGACCACCAGCCCGATTGCATGCTGGCGCAACAGCGCCAGCTCGTCCTGGAGCGTAAACGGCCCGCGCGCGGCGATGAAAGTGGCGTTGGCGAGGCGGATGGCGGCGTCGGGCGGATCGATGGTTCTGACCACATAATGATGTTGCTGCGCCGCCATGAACGGCGCGAGCTGCTGGCGGCCAATCGCCAGAAACACCCGCCCTGGAGCCGCGCCGATGGCGGCGACGGCGCCCTGCATATCGGCGACCTCGATCCAGTGATCGGAGAGCTTGCAGCGCCACGCCGGCCGTTGCAGGCGCAGCAGCGGCGTGCCGGTCAGGCCCGCGGCGGCGGCGGCGTTGGCGGCCATTTGCGCGGCGAAGGGGTGGGTGGCGTTGATGATGGCGGCGACGCTGTGCTGCTGCACATAGCTCGCGAGGCCCCCGACCCCACCGAAGCCGCCGGTGCGGACGCTCACAACGATGTCGCCGTCATATTGCGCGTGAGGCTGCAGGGTGCGGCCCGCCAGCGACAGGGTGATGCGCACCGGCAGGGCCTGCGCGGCCATGGCGTTGATCAGCGCGCGCGCATCGCCCGCCCCACCCAGCACCAGCACATGCGGTCTGGGATCAGCAGCGGCAGGCGTGGCTCGCATGAATTGGTCGTCCGGGAGGCGCGTCATGACCTCCACTAAGGGCGAACCGATCGCAATCGCAAGCACGGTGGCCGCAGGCGCTCTGGTGGGCGACGCCCCCACACAACCCTGGCTCAGCGCCGTGGGCATCGGTGAAGACGGGATCGACGGCCTGTCGCCTGCCGCCGCGCGGGCGATCGCCAGCGCCGCGATCGTATACGGCGGCGCCCGCCACCTCGCGCTGGCGGATTCGCTGATCAACGGGCGCGCCATCGCCTGGTCCTCGCCGTTCGAGCATTGCCTCGCACAGCTATTGGCGTTGCGCGGACAGCCGGTGTGCGTTCTGGCTAGCGGCGATCCCATGCATTTTGGCGTCGGCGCCACGCTGGCGCGGCGATTGCCGCCAGCGGAGATGCAGGTCTATGGCCAGCCATCGGCGTTTTCGCTGGCCGCCGCCCGCCTCGGCTGGCCAATACAGGATGTGACGCTGCTGTCCCTGCACGGTCGCGACGAGGCGGCGCTGCTCGATGCGCTGGCGCCGGACGGCCGCATCATCACCCTGACCAGCGACGGCGAAGCGCCCGTGCGTCTGGCGCAGATGCTCACCCAGGCGGGCTGGGGCCAGTCGCAGTTGCACGTGCTCGAAGCCATGGGCGGAGCGCAGCAACGCCACACGACATGGACGGCGCGCGAGCTCGTGTGCGGCGCGTTTCATCCGCTGAACGTCATGGCCTTTGAGCTGCGGCCCGACGCCGACATCACGCCGCCTGGCCCGGCCTTTGGCCTTGCCGACCGGGCGTTCCTGCATGACGGCCAGATCACCAAGCAGTCCATCAGGACGCTGACCCTGGCGGCGCTGGCGCCGCGCCCGGGCGATCTATTGTGGGATCTCGGCGCAGGCGCCGGCTCCATCAGCATCGAATGGCTGCGCCTGTCGCCCAGCCTGCGCGCCATTGCAGTCGAGGTCTCGGCGGAGCGCGCCGCCCGCATCCGCGATAACGCCCGTCGCCTGGGCGCGCCTAGGCTACAGCTGCGCGTGGGCCGCTCCCGCGATGTGGCGCCAGAGCTTCCCGCGCCCAACGCCGTGTTCATCGGCGGCGGGGCCGACGCCGCGCTTGTCGACGTCGCCATGGCGGCGCTTAAGCCGGGCGGGCGCCTCGTGATCAACGCCGTGACGATCGAGACCCAGGCGCTGGTTGCGGGCCTGTTGCTGCGCCACGGCGGCGCCGCGAGCCAGATCAGCATCGCCCACGCGGCGCCCGTCGGCTCGCTGCATGGCTGGCGCCCGGCGATGCCGGTGATCCAGTGGCGCTGGACCAGGCCGACGCCAGACGCGGAGACGACGTCATGACCATGGCGAGTTCTGTGATCGCATTGAACGGGGCGCACGGCGTTTATGTCGCCGGCCTTGGCCTGCGGAAGGCCGCGACAGTGGCTGACCTGTTGGCGGCGATCACCGTGGCCTGCGGCTCAGCCGGGATCGGCGTCGCGCAGCTCGCGGCGCTGGCTTCCTCGGCGGAAAAGGCGCAGGCGCCTGCGGTTATTGCCGTCGCCCTTCAGCTGGGCGTCGCGCTCATCGCCGTAGAACGGCCAGCGCTGGAAGCCGCCGCAGGCCGGTGCCTGACCCATTCCGCCGCATCGCTGGCGGCGACGGGCCTGCCATCGCTGGCGGAAGCCGCCGCCCTTGCCGGCGCTGGGCCGCGCAGTCATCTGCTCGCGCCGCGCGTCGCCCATGGCGCTGCGACCGCCGCGATCGCTTTGTCGGCTGCTTCCATTGCGGCCACTCTCCCCCAATCCTTGCCAGGCCAACACACCCCATGACCGTTCATTTCATCGGCGCGGGCCCCGGCGCCGCCGACCTGATCACCGTGCGTGGCCGCGACCTGATCGCCGCCTGCCCGGTTTGCCTCTACGCCGGCTCCATCGTGTCGCAGGAGCTGCTGCGCTATTGCCCGCCCGGCGCGCGCATCATCGACACGGCGCCCATGAGCCTCGACGAGATCGAGGGCGAATATGTCGCCGCTGCGGCTTTGGGGCATGATGTGGCGCGCCTGCACTCTGGCGATCTGTCGGTGTGGAGCGCCGTCGCCGAGCAGACGCGTCGGCTCGACCGCCTGGGCCTCGCCTGGACGATGACCCCGGGCGTCCCCGCTATCGCCGCCGCCGCATCCGCCCTCAGGCAGGAGCTGACCATCCCCGGCGTCGCCCAGTCGCTGGTGCTGACGCGCGTCTCAGGTCGCGCCTCGGCCATGCCAGCCAACGAGACGCTGGAGAAATTCGGCGCGACTGGCGCGACCCTCGCCATTCACCTCGCCATTCATGCTCTGGGACGGGTCGTGGCCGAGCTGTCGCCGAAGTATGGCGCAGATTGCCCTTGCGTCGTCGCCGTGCGCGTCAGCTGCGCCGATGAGCGCATCATCCGGGGCACGCTGGGCGATATCGAACAACGCATGGCGGCGGATCCGGTCGAGCGCACGGCGCTGATCCTGGTCGGCCAGAGCCTTGCGCCGCGCGACTTTGAGGAAAGCGCCCTGTACAGCGCCGGCTATCAACGCCGCTACCGCGGCCGGCCGCTGCATCTGTCGGGCGGCTCTGCAGCGGATGCCGGCGCATGAGCGGCGCGACATCACACTTAACGGACGCCGTCGCCCGGCTCTGCGCCGCCTGCCCTGCGCTCGACACCGCGACGTTTCCGCCGGGCAGCGTGCTGCTGGCGGGCGCTGGCCCCGGCGGGCTCGAACATCTGACCCTCGCCGTGATCGCCGCTTTGGCGGCAGCCGACGCCATTGTCTATGACGCGTTGGTCAATCCAATGGCGCTGCGCGCCGCGCCCCAGGCTGAGCTGCATTATGTCGGCAAGCGCGCTGGCTTACCGTCAGCGCGGCAAAACGACATAAATGCACTGATCGTTGCGCTGGCGCGCGACGGCAAGAGGGTGCTGCGCCTCAAGGGCGGCGATCCCAATGTGTTCGGGCGTGGCGGCGAAGAGGCGGAAAGCCTGCTGGCCGCCGGCGTGCCATTCCGCTTTCTGCCAGGGCTGACGTCGGGGCTGGCGGCGCTGGCGCGGTTTGGCATTCCGGCGACGCTGCGCGGAGTCTCCCGCGCCATCATCCTGGCGACAGGCCACGCCGCCGACGACGGAGCGGATGGCCCAGACTGGGCCGCCCTGGCCCAGGTCGGCGAGCCGCTGGTGATCTATATGGGCCTCGGGAATCTGGGCCGCATCACCGACAGGCTGATGGCGGGCGGCCTCGCGCCACACACGCCGCTCGCCGTGATTGAAGGCGCCACAACCGCCCATGAGCGCCTGCTGGAGACCAGCCTCGCCGGCGCGACAGCTGCGGTGTCTGCCGCCGGGCTGAAATCGCCTGCGCTGGTGGTGATCGGCGAGATCATCGCCCATCGCTTGCCGACCGCGCGTGACGACGATGGCGGCGCGCGGGCAAATGACGCGGACAGCACAGATGAGGCGCGCCATGGCTGAGACACCCATCACGCAGCCACGTGGCCTGATCATTGGCGCGGCGCGCTCTGGCTCTGGCAAGACCAGCGTCACCATCGGCCTGCTGGCGGCGTTGCGACGGCTTGGCCGCGACATGCGCGCCGCCAAATCTGGCCCGGATTACATTGATCCCGCCTTTCATCAGGCGGCGACTGGCGCGCCCGGGGTCAATCTCGACAGCTGGGCGATGCCGCCCGCCATGCTGCAACGTCTGCTGTTGCGCCAGGCCAGCGGCGGCGATTTACTGCTCATCGAGAGCGCCATGGGCCTGTTCGACGGCGTATCCGCCCCGCACGGGCGCTCGGGGGCCGCCGCTGATCTGGCGCGGCTGTTTGGCCTGCCGACGCTGCTGGTGCTGGATATCTCGGGCCAGTCGCAGACGGCGGCGGCCATCGCCCACGGTTTCGCCCGGTTTGATCCGCAGGTGCGCATTGGCGGCGTGGTGCTCAACCAGTCGGCCAGCGCCCGGCACGAGGCCTTCGCAGCCACGGCCATCGAAGCCGCTGGAATCCCCGTGCTCGGCGCCATCCGTCGCAACGCCGGCATCGCTCTGCCTGAGCGCCATCTTGGTCTGGTTCAGGCGGGCGAGCACGCCGCCCTCGCCGCCTTCATCGACCAGATGGGCGCGGTCATCGCCGACAGCGTCGATCTGGCCGCCGTCCAGGACATCGCGGCGCCACTGACGATGGCGCCAGCGCGCGACCTGGAGCGCATCACGGCAGGCCGCCTCCGACCGCCAGGGCAGCGCATCGCCCTCGCCCAGGATGCGGCGTTCTCCTTCATCTATCCGCATGTGCTGCGCGGCTGGCGCGCGGCCGGGTGCGAGATCGTGCCGTTCTCGCCGCTGGCCGATCAGGGGCCCGATCCGTCCTGCGACGCCTGCTGGCTGCCGGGCGGCTACCCGGAGCTGCATGCCGGGCGATTGGCTGCGGCGACGCGGTTCCGCACCGCTCTGGCCGCTTTCGCCGCCACCCGCCCAGTCCATGGCGAGTGCGGCGGCTATATGGCTTTGGGCGCGGCGCTGGTGGACGAAGGCGGCGTCGCGCATCAGATGGCCGGACTGCTCGGCCACGTCGCCAGTTTCGCCAAACGCCGGATGAACCTCGGCTATCGCGAGGCGCGGCTACTGGCCGACTGCGCCCTCGGGCCAGCGGGCGCCGTCATTCGCGGCCACGAATTTCATTATTCGAGCCTGATCGACGCCGGCAAGGACCTGCCGCTGGCGGCGCTGGCTGATTCCCAGGGCCAGCCGCTTGGCGACAGCGGCGGCAGGCGCGGCCTGGTCAGCGGCTGTTATTTCCACGCCATCGCCAGCGTCTGAAACCGGAAGCTGCCGCTTATGATCCTGCTCATAATGAACCTGTCGTTCACGCGCGGAGACGCCTGAGATGCAGCGCTTTTCCGTCATTGGCATCGGCGCGGGCCATCCCGACCAGCTGACCATCCAGGCTGTCGCTGCGCTCAACCGGCTCGATGTGCTGTTTATCCCGCGCAAGAGCGGCCAGAAGGACGATCTGGCGGCGCTGCGCCGTGAGATTTGCCGGCGGCATCTGCGCAACGCCGCGACGCAGATCGTTGAATTCAACCTGCCGCAGCGCGCCGCCGACGATGGCCGCTATGTCGAGACCGTCGACGCCTGGCATCAGGCCATCGCCTGCGCCTATTGCGAATTGATCAAGGCGCATGTGCCGGAAGGCGGCGCAGCTGGCCTTCTGGTCTGGGGCGATCCATCGCTCTACGACAGCACGCTGCGCATCCTCGACCGCGTTGACGCGCTGCGGCGCAAGGCCGTGACGCGCGAGATCATTCCGGGCGTCACCAGCATGCAGGCGCTCACCGCCGCCCATGGCGTGGCGCTGAATGATATCGCCCGCCCAGTGGTCATCACCACTGGCCGGCTGCTGCGCCACGGCTTTCCGGCAGACGCCGACACCGCCCTGGTGATGCTCGATGGCGGCTGCGCTTTCACCAGCCTGCCTGCGGCAGACTTCGATATCTGGTGGGGCGCCTATCTCGGCATGGAGCAGCAATTGCTGCGCCATGGCCCGCTCGATGAGGCCGGCGAAGAGATCGTCGCCCTGCGCGCTGAGGCGCGCCAGCGCCATGGCTGGATCATGGACATCTATCTGTTGCGGCGCCGGGCGGCAGGGGTCTCATCATGACGCCCCCGTGGACGCCCGCGTCCTCACCCGTTCGCGATGGCGGCGCGGAAGCAGTCGAGCGCCCGCGCCACGCGCCCCGCCGCCGCCTTGTCCGGCGGCAGGCCGAAGCGCAGCACATCGGCGCCCAGGCCGCTGTCGGCCTCGAATCGTCGCACCCAGACGCCGTGCTGCGCCAGGATCTGGAACAGGGTTTGCGCCTGCGCATGGCGGGCAAGCCGGAACAGGCTCGTGCCGCCGACAATGGTCAGTCCCGCGCCGCGCAGCACATCATCAAGCCTTCCTGCCTCGGCCGCCAGCCGCTTGCGCATGGCGGCGCGCCAGGCCGCGTCCGAAAGCGCCGCCTGGCCCGCGACCAGCGCCGGCCCGGACACTGCCCACGGGCCGAGAATGGCGTTGAGCCGCTCCGCCTGCTGACGCGCCGCGATGACAAAGCCGAGGCGAACCCCAGCCAGGCCGTAGAACTTGCCAAACGAGCGCAGCACCACCAGCGCGCCGGCGACCCGCCCGACGCAATCGGCGACGCTGTCGACATCGCTGGCGTCGATGAACGCCTCATCGACCACCAGAAGGCCGCCCTTGCGCCCAAGATGCGCAGCGAGATCGAGCAGTTCATCGCGCCTCAGCGCCCTGCCATCCGGGTTATTCGGGTTGACCACCACGGCGAGGTCGGCGTCATACAAGGCGCTGAACGCCTGCGTCTCACGCACCGCGTGGCCGGCGATGGCGGCGGCGCGGCGATGCTCGGCATAGGTCGGCGACAGAACCGTGGCGACGCCAGGGGCGCGCAGCAGCATCACCTGCGGCAGCAGGATCTGGGTGCCGGGCCCGGCGACGACGGCGGCTTCCGGCCCAACGCCCCAGGCCTCAGCCGCCGTCTGACACAATGCGGCGTGCAGAGCGGGCTCTGGCAGCCGGGTCAGCGCCCAGGTCGGAGCTGGCTTGCGCGAATAGACATGCGGATTAATGCCCGTCGACAGATCGATCCACGGCAATTGCGCCTCGGGATACAGCCGCGACGCCTGGGCCAGCGAACCGCCATGGACGATGCGCTCCTGCGGGCAAGCCTGTTCGACGCCCTGAGCCGGCGTAACCATCATCGGGCCAGGCCCTGGAGTGAAGCGCGCCATGTCATTGTCTGATGGGTCCTGGTCTGCTGTGGGGGCGCCTGGCTGGCTGGCGCTGGGCTTCGCTTTGGCCTGCGCGGCCATGGCGATCGAGCGCGCCTGTGGTTATCCGGGCGCCCTGTTCCGGCGCATCGGTCATCCGGTCACCTGGTTCGGCGGCATGATCAGCTTGCTGGAGCGACGTCTGAACCGTGCCGCGCTGCCCGCCCGCCGCCGTCAGGCCTGCGGCCTGATTACGCTGATTCTGCTATTGCTCGCGAGCGGCGGCGCGGCGTTGCTGGTGGAAAGCTCTTTACTCACCCTGTTCGGTCTGTGGCTGGGATTACTCGCCGCCGCGCTCGTCGCCAGCACGCTGATCGCGCAGCGCAGCCTTGATGAACATGTGAGCGCCGTCGCTGACGCTCTCGACCAGAATGGCCTCGCCGCAGGTCGCCGCGCCGTGTCGATGATCGTTGGTCGTGATCCGGAGCAACTGGATGAAGCGGCGGTGTGCCGCGCGGCGATCGAGAGCCTGGCCGAGAATTACGCTGATGGCGTCGCCGCGCCGGTGTTGTGGCTGGCGGTCGCCGGCCTGCCAGGCGGCGCCATGTACAAGGCGATCAACACGGCGGACAGCATGATCGGCCACCTCAACGACCGCTATCGCCATTTTGGTCGGGCGGCGGCGCGGCTTGACGATCTGGTCAATCTGCCGGCCTCGCGCCTCAGCGCCCTGACCATCATCGCCGCCGCCGCGTTGACGGACGGCGCGAACGCCACCGCCAGCCTCGCGGCGGTGCGGCGCGACGCGCGTTTGCATCGCTCACCCAACGCCGGCTGGCCGGAAGCTGCGATGGCCGGCGCCCTCGGCCTCGAACTGGCGGGCCCACGCATCTATGGCGGCGAGCTGGTCGATGACGCCTGCATGGGGCGCGGCGGCAGACGTGCCGCCAATGCAGCCGATATTCGCAAAGCCCTGCGGCTCTACCGGCGCGCATCGCTCATCCTGATGGGCCTGATCGCCATCCCCCCTGTCATTTACGGTTTGAGCTGGCTGCTGTGATGAAACCCGCGTGCCGTTTGCGCAACGAAAGGATCTGCCGATGAGCCCGCGCGCCATCATGTTTCAGGGCACTGGCTCGGATGTCGGCAAATCGCTGATCGTCGCGGGTCTGGCGCGGGCGCTGAGCAATCGCGGCCTCACCGTGCGCCCGTTCAAGCCGCAGAACATGTCGAACAATGCCGCGGTGACGCTCGACGGCGGCGAGATCGGCCGCGCCCAGGCGCTACAGGCCCGCGCCGCCCGGGTTGCGCCCAGCGTTCATATGAACCCGGTGCTGCTCAAGCCGCAAAGCGCCACCGGCGCCCAAATGATCGTCCAGGGTCAGATGCGCGGTGCGGCTGGCGCAGCGGATTACCAGGCGCTGAAGCGCGGCCTGATGGACGCGGTTCTCGACAGCTACCAGCGCTTGTGCGCCGAGGCCGATATTGTGCTGGTGGAAGGCGCTGGCAGCGCGTCCGAGATCAATCTGCGCGCCAATGACATCGCCAATATGGGCTTTGCCCGCGCCGCCCATGTGCCGGTCGTGCTGATCGGCGACATCGATCGCGGCGGCGTCATCGCCAGCCTGGTCGGGACCAAAGCGGTGATCGACCCAGCCGACGCCGCCATGATCCACGGCTTCATCGTCAACCGGTTTCGTGGCGATCCGGCGCTGTTCGCCGACGGCATGACGGAGATCGCGCGCCGCACCGGCTGGACCTCTCTGGGGCTCATTCCGCATTTCGATGCGGCGCGCCTGCTGCCGGCGGAAGACGCGCTCGGCCTGAGCAATGGCGCAGGCATGAGCCCTGGCGCAGCTGCCAGCGCGCGCAACGCCCGCATACGTATCGCCGTGCCGATCCTGCCGCACATCTCCAACTTCGACGATCTCGACCCGCTGGATGCGGAGCCGGACGTTGAGGTGATCCGGGTCTGGCCCGGGACGGCATTGCCTGGCGACGCGGATCTGGTGCTGCTGCCCGGCTCCAAATCCACCATTGCGGCGCTGAAAGCCCTGCGCGCCGCTGGCTTTGACACCGATATCGCCGCCCATGTCCGCCGTGGCGGGCGCGTGCATGGCATTTGCGGCGGCTACCAGATGCTGGGCCGCACAATTGCGGACCCGGACGGCATTGAGGGCGCCCCGGAGACAATTGACGGCCTCGGCCTGCTCGACGTCGACACCCTGCTCGGCGCGGCCAAGACCCTACGCGCCGTGACCGGCGTCAGCTTCGATGGCGCGCCGCTTACTGGGTATGAGATGCATGTCGGCCGGAGCATCGTCCGAAATGGCGCGCGCCCTTTCGCCGTGCTCAGCGACGGCGCTCACGACGGCGTGGTCTCCGACGATGGCCGGATCAGCGGCGGCTATATCCACGGCCTGTTCGCCAGCAATGCCCAGCGCTCCGGCTGGTTGCGCAGGCTCGGCGGCGTGGCCTCCACCATTGCATTTGACGCCCAGATCGACGCCACGCTCGATTTGTTGGCGGAGCATCTGGAACGGCATCTCGCGGTTGACGCTCTACTGGAGATCGCAGCATCTGGACGATCGTCCTGACACGCCAAGCAGGCAGGCGTCTTGGCAGGCAGGCATCTTGCTCTTGCCGACAGGCATCCTGGCCTTGCCGACAGGCATCCCTGGCATTGCCGAAAGTAGTCGCGCCAGAGTTTGCGTTCCTAGGTCTCGCGGCGCGTAAACACCAGCACGGCGCCAGCGAGGCGGCGCGTGAGTTTGCGCAGGGCGCCGTCCAACCGTGGGGCTTGCAGAGGCTGGGCGGCGCCCCTGAGCCGGGGGTGACTGGCCAGCCGGTGGCGCAGCCACGCGGGCTCAGCCTCTTCCGTCAGCTGAAAATGCGTGTCGAACAGGCGAATATAGGCATCAGCCGGGCGATGAAAGATCTGGCCTTGCAGATTGGACAGCGCGCGCTCCACCCTTTCGCGATGTGGTGTGACGTGACGGTCGCCAAGTCCAATGGAGCTGCACGCCTGCACCGCGAAGCGCTGGGCGCGCGATCCGGTAGACAAATAATGCACCAGCGGCATTTTGAGATGCGTCTCCCACAATACTTCTGATGTCGGCATCAGACAGATCAACACACCGCCAGGTCGGGTGATCCGCGCCAGCTCATCGCGCACGGGCTCCAGCTGCGCGATGTGCTCCATCACCTGATTGCACACGATGATATCGAAATAGCCATCAACGAATGGCAAGGCGCGTCCCGGCGCAATGGCGATGGCGCGCTCGCCAATATTGCGCGCTGCGCTATTGAGGCCGCCGCCGGCATATTGGAAGTCAAAGGTGTCGACGCCATAGGCGTCGTAGCCCCGCGCCTGCGCCAATGCTGCAAGCGACGCCGTCCCACAACCATAGTCAAGCAGGCGACCATGGGTTGGTCTATGGCGCAACGCCAGATCAACTGCAAAGGTGTAATTCAGTGACATGCCCCCTCGCCTGTCGACTCAAATTTCAACCTGACCAGGACAATAATGACTTTCCGGATACACAGCCAACAGGCTCGCGCAAAAAGTGATGGGGTGGCGGCGGCAATAATAACTGGCGTGGCTTGTCCTGGATAAGATCCGGATGCCGCGCGGCGGCGTCGCTGCGTGACATGTGCCGGCGCTGTCACGATGTGACCAAATGTCGACAGGCGACCCTTTGCCTGGCTTTCGCCAGCTGGCGCCGCCTGTACTGGCGACGGCGTGAGCGACGACTTGCGGATTCCCTGTCAGGAGCGACCACCGCTTGCTATGCCAAGCATTTTTCTGTCCGGGCGACGTGCGTTCAGCAAAGCGCTGGCCAGGGCCAGTCGCCGCCATGGCCAGGCCGAAGCAACACGTGCACCGAATGCGCACAGCCTTGGTGACGCCATGGGTGTGGCTCTGTCGGGCTTCTGCACAACGCCGCGCTGGGCGGGCCGCCGCCGCGTCGTCCTGGTCCAGTGCATGCCGCAAGCCGCCGCTCAAGCCAGTGGCTGCGACCGTGCCGGGTCTCGTGAGCGTGTGATGCAGATGGCGCGGGAGCCCGCCGCTGTTCAGCCGCAATAGGCGCTTAGCTCTGGGCTGTCGAAAATGGCGGACCGGTATTTTGGTGGAGCCCCGGTCACTGTTCGCCCGAACAGCCTATCCAGCCCGTAACACCGGAACCCGATGAGCATGGCGCATCGGGTTCTGGTCAAGCCCGAGCAGCGCTTGAGCTTCGCAGGTCGCAGATGCGTCAGCATCTTGGCGCCCTGGATAACGGCCGCGGACCGCGACGGTAGCATGCGCTTGCGCCTGCCCGTCGATTGCTGCTGCACCGGCGCCGCCGGGGGCTCAGTGGGTCGCAATCCCCGGCAGGCCTGGCGCATAGGTCTTGACCGTCCTGCGGGACTGCACGGGAACATGCGCAATGGTCGCCTCCGCCCCATTTTATCTTCCGCTCCTGTCGCTCTGCGGCTGGATCCTTATGTTTGCCCTCAAACATCGCAACCTGTTCCTCGGCGACGCCATGGGGCTGGTCTACCACCTCGCCCTGGCGCCAATCGTCGGGCTGTTGCCAGGCCCGTTTGCTCTCACCTTCGCTGGTTACCTGTGGCTGTTCTGCGACGCCATGATCGACATGGCCTCCATCAATGGCGCAGGGTCCGACGCCGTCTGGACTGCGCGCATGGCGGTGCATCTGCCGGCGGCGATCTGGATTGCCGGAACCTCCGTGTTGATGTCGGGCCCGGCCCGTCTGGTCGGCGCGCCCCTCGGCGCCGGACTGCTGCTGCATGCGCTGTTGGGCCATTTCAGCGCGCAGAGTAAGACCCTGCTCGGCGTTTTCGTCATTCCCATGATGGCCGCCTGGCTGGTCTGCGTCGCCCTCTGGCTGGGCGCTCACGGGGCATAAGGGGCGTCGACCCCTCGCCGCGCGTGGTCGGTGGGCGCATCGCCACGCCAGCCGACCACCAACGCGGCGAAACCCGCCCCAGCAAGGCGCGTCGCAGCAGGTTGCGCCAGCCTTGGGAACAGGCTGGGCATGCCGGAGGGCGACGCCGCGCCCTGCGGCTGGCCATCACTTAAGGTTCGCACGCCTCTGGTTGCGCCCTGCGCAGCGTCATCGGTCGTCGCCGGTGGTGGCGGCGGGCGCCTCAGACGCGCACAGCAGCGCAGCGTCAGACAAAGCCAGGCTAACCCGTCATGAACATGACCGTCTTGTCAGCGCATGGTCGGGATCGCCGCCCTCATTTCTGATCCAACAGCACGAACCACACGCTGCGACAGTTACGTCGCCCTGTCTCATTTTCGTCGACCCACGGCCTTTGCTGTCGTGATCAGCCTGACAATACTTTAGAATATCCAAGCTTCTTCCTGGGTGACTCGGTATTAACCGTGCACATTCAGATATTGCCCCATGATCATGGCATGGTCTGCAAGGTTCTGTGCGCATCTAGTACGCACTGTGCCACATGTCTGTCTGGCGATGGCGCGCCAGGGCGGACGATCGCGACAGGAGAGCGTCCGTGCGTGCAGTCATTCATGTCCCCGTGCGGAGCCTTGGCCCTGTACGTCTTCGGGCAGTGCTGCTGTCATCGGTCGCCCTGGCGCCCATCGCCCCTGCGGTGCTCGCCGCGCCGGCGAGCACCGTGCCGGTTGGTCCAAACGCAGTCGTGTCGCAACTGGTTGCGGGCAGCAAGGGCACGGACCATTCGGCCTGTTCCGGCGATGGTCACACCACCGGTAACGGCCACGCCGGCGACGCCGGGCCAGCGGTCAACGCCACGTACAGCAACAGCCTGGCTGGCGGCGCGGCCTTCGATGGCTCACTGCTGGTGGTCGGCAGCCGTGGCGGCAATGGCGGCAATGGCGGAGATGCACGGGGCAGCAGCTGTGACTCCGCCAAGCCTGGCGGCGTTGGCGGCGCGGGCGGCGCTATTGGCGTCACCTTCAATCCGCTGAATCCGGCCGCTGCGGCCAATCCGGTGACGGCGGCGGGCATTGTGGTTTATTCGGTGGGCGGCGATGGCGGCGACGGCGGTTCATCGCTCAAGGACCATCCCGGCAATGGCGCCAGCGGCGTGGCCGGCGGGGCCGGCGGCGCTGTCAGCCTCGCCAACCACGTGTCGCTGATCACCTCAGCCGCCAGCGCCGTCGGCATAGGCGTGGTCAGCGCCGGTGGCGACGGCGGCAAGGGCGGCACGGGCAACAACGGTCATCACGGCGGCAAGGGCGGCGTCGGCGGCGTCGGCGGCGCCGTCAGCCTGAGTAATTCCGGCGCCATCACCGCCGCCAACGCCATTCCGATCTATGCGCTGAGCATTGGCGGCTCCGGCGGCGATGGCGGCAAGAGCAGCTCCTGGCTGTTCGGCAGCGGTTCGGGCGGCAGCGGCGGCCATGGCGCCGACGCTGGCAGCGTCACGGTCAGCAATTCCGGCGCGCTGACGTCGCACATGCTGGGCGCGCGTGGTCTTGAAGCCCAGTCGGTTGGCGGCGGCGGCGGCGAAGCCGGGATCAGCGTCGGCTTCAACGCGCTTGGCGCCGACGGCGGCCCGGCGGGCCATGGCTCCAGTGTGACGGTGAGCAACAGCGGCGCCATCACCCTGAGCAATGGCTCATCGGTCGGCATTTTCGCCCAGTCGATCGGCGGCGCCGGCGGGGCTGGCGGCCTCGCCTTCAGCGGCGGCGCCGCCTCGGTGCTGCTCGGCGGTTCGGCCAGGGGCGGCGATGGCGGCGGTGGCGGCGCGGCGGGCGCGGTGTCGGTCAGCAATAGCGGCGCGATCTGCACCGGCGCGGCCTGTGGCGGCGATGCGCCCGTCGCCAGCGCCGGCGGCGCCCATGGCATTGTGGCGCAATCCATTGGCGGCGGCGGCGGCCATGGCGGTTTTGGCGTCGCCGCCTCGACCGCCGGTTCAGCGCTGGCGTTGGGCGGCGCCGGCGGCGATGGCGGGGCCGGCGGGGCCGTGTTCGTCGCCAATAGCGGCGGCCTCAGCACCGCTGAGATCAATTCCAGCGCCATCCTCGCCCAGTCGATTGGTGGCGGCGGCGGCGCTGGCGGCGGCGCGCTGGCGTTCAGCATGGGCGCCGTGGGCGCCGCCATCAGCCATGGCGGTTCAGGCGGTTCGGGCGGGGCGGCCGCCACCGTCGCGGTAAATTGCCTGAGCGGCTCCCTCGCTCTCACCAACAGCGTCGCCTGCGCCATGGACGGCGCCGTGCTGGTGGCAGGCGTTAGCCACGCCACCCTGTCGACGCTGGGCGACAGCGCGGCTGGCGTCGTCGCCCAGTCGATTGGCGGTGGCGCCGGCCATGGCGGCTATGCGGCGGCGTTGTCTGGCGGCGTCGTCGGCGCTTTCGCCATGAGTTTCGGCGGATCGGGCGGCGATGGCGGCGCGGCGGGCGCCGTGCATGCTGGAGCCGGCGGGCTGAACATCACCACCCTGGGCGCAGATTCAGCTGGCGTTATCGCCCAGTCGATCGGCGGCGGCGGCGGCGCTGGCGGGGCGAGCCTGTCGGGGGCGCTGGCGGAAGGCTCGTCGATCGCCCTGGGCGTGGGCGGAACGGGCGGCGGCGGCGGCGACGGCGGCGTTGTGGTGATCGACAATCCCGGCGGCGTCATCACCACCAGTGGCGACCGCTCGGCTGGTCTGCTGGTCTGCTGGCGCAATCGATTGGCGGCGGCGGCGGCAATGGCGGCGCCAGTATCTCCGCCGCCCTCGCCGAAGGCGCTGCGCTCTCCCTGGCGGTGGGCGGCTCCGGCGGTTCTGGCGGAAGCGCCAGCGCGGTGTACGTCTACAATCAGGGCGTGAACGCCAACGCGTCGTATGGCGCAGGCGCCATCACCACGCATGGGTATGGCGCAAGCGCCATCGCCGCCCAGTCGATTGGCGGCGGCGGGGGCAATGGCGGATTTAGCGCGGCAGGCGGCGTCAGCCTCGGGGCTGGCGCCAGCGTGGCCATCGGCGGCGCTGGCGCCAGGGGCGGCGGCGGCCAGACGGTGTATGTCGCCAATGACGGCGAACTGCTGACCACAGGCGGCGGCGCCCCGGTGATCCTCGCCCAGTCGATTGGCGGCGGCGGCGGTTCCGGCGGATTCGCCGCCAGCGGCGCCCTGTCCGCTACGGGCGGGGCGGCGTCGATCGCCATTGGCGGCGGCGGCGGCAAGGGCGGCGCGGCCCAGACCGTCAGTGTGCACAGCAATGGCGGCGTCACCTCCCGCGGCGCCAATGCCGCGGGCGTGGTGGCGCAGTCGTTGGGCGGCAATGGCGGCAATGGCGGCTTCGCCGTCAGCGGGGGTATTGGCGGAGAAGGCGCCCTCACCCTGGCCATGGGCGGCGGCGCTGGCGCAGGCGGCTCGGCTGGCGCAAGCACGGTGACGCTGACCAGCGCCGTGCGTACCGATGGCGACCATTCGGCGGGCGTCATCAGCCAGAGCATCGGCGGCGGCGGCGGCAATGGCGGCTTCGCCGTGGGTGGGAGCGTCAGCCTCAGTCCCAGCCTCGCCGCCAGCATTGGCGGCGGCAGCGGCATGGGTGGCGTCGCTGGCGCGGCGACGGTGACGGCGGCGACCATCACCACGCGCGGCGACCATGCCACGGGCGTGATCGCGCAGAGCATCGGCGGCGCCGGCGGCAATGGCGGCTGGAGCGTCGCCGGAGCGCTGGGCGGCGATGTCGCCATCCCTGTCACCCTTGGCGGCGCCGGCGGGGCTGGAGGCCAGGCAGGCGGCAGCATGGTGACGCTGAACGGCGATGTCAGCACCGGCGGCCTGCGCGCCGCTGGCGTCATCGCCCAATCCATTGGCGGCAATGGCGGCAATGGCGGCTTTACCGCCGGCGCAGCAGGATCGGTCTCCTCCGCCGCCAGCGTCGCCGTGGGCGGCGCCGGCGGCACGGGCGGCTTCGCTGGCGATGTCGGCGTGATCGCCAATGGCGCGGTGCAGACGCGCCAGAGCCAGTCGGTGGGACTGCTCGCCCAATCTGTCGGCGGCTCCGGCGGCAATGGCGGCTCTGCCCTCGCCGGCTCGCTCGCCACCGGCAGCGGCGGGTCCAGCGTCGCCGTCGGCGGCGCTGCGTCCGTCGGCGGCACGGGCGGCTCGGGCCAGAACGCCGGCAAGGTTAACGTTACGGCGCGTGATATCGCCACCCTCGGCGCGCAATCGGTGGGCGTGCTCGCCCAGTCGATCGGCGGCGCCGGCGGCAATGGCGGCGCCGCCAGCAGTTTCAGCCTGAGCGGCGTTGTGCCGGAAACCGACGCGGTTTCCGCCAGCATCGCCCTGGGCGGCGCTGGCGCTTCGGGCGGCGATGCGTCCACGGTCAGCGTCAGCCACAGCGGCGTCATCCAGACTGGCGCGGCCAGCGTCTACAGCGACCAGGCCCAGGGCATCCTCGCCCAGTCGATCGGCGGCTCGGGCGGCAATGGCGGCGCAGCCAGCGCTAACGCCATATCCAGCAAGGATTCGGTCGCATTAGCCATCGGAGGAGGCGGCGCGCTGGGCGGCGATGGCAGGCAGGTCGACGTCAGCAGCAACTGGCGATCCATTCACGGCGGCGTCACGACTTATGGCGCCCATGCTGCGGCAATCCAGGCGCAATCGATTGGCGGCGGCGGCGGCAATGGCGGCTGGTCGCAGTCCGCTGCGTCGAGCAACCAGTTTGCTGCTGGCGTGTCGATTGGCGGCTTCGGCGATGGCGGCGGCGCCGGCGGCGCGGTCAATGTTAAAACGGGCGGCGTGCTGAACACTTTTGGCGACGGCTCGGCAGGCGTCTTCGCCCAATCCGTGGGTGGCGGCGGCGGCAGCGGCGGCGCGGCCTCAACCGCCGTGACCGCCATGCCAGGCGGGCAGTTCGACGGCGGCGTCACCTCGGTGGCCGGCGCTGGCGCGACCTCCGCCGCCCACAAGGCGTCCGCTGCGGCCTCGAAGATTACTGGCGCAGATGTCTTGGCCTCGGACGCCCCGCCCAGCAATGGCGCATCGGCCTCGCTGGCCATCGGCGGCCGTGGCGGCAAGGGCGGCGCTGGCGGCGCGATCCGCGTCAACGCCAGCAACAGCATCCAGACTCTGGGCGCCCAGGCGGCCGGCGTCTTCGCCCAGTCCGTCGGCGGTGGCGGCGGCAATGGCGGCGCGTCCGCGTCAAGCAGCGAGAGCGCAGGCCGGGCGGCGGTCAGCTTCGGGCTCGGGGCCTCCGGTGGAACCGGCGGCGATGGCGGCGCTGTCGCCGTGACCAGCGGCGCCGCAGGCGCCCTCACCTACATCAACACCCTTGGGCCTAATGCGGCTGGCGTCTTCGCCCAGTCCGTCGGCGGCGGCGGCGGCAATGGCGGATCGGCGGCGACCACCACCAGCGGCGGCGGCAGCGCCTCCCTTGCGCTTGGTCTCGGCGGATCAGCTGGCGCTGGCGGACATGGCGGCGCGGTAAGCGTGACGCTGACCGCTCCCCTCGCAGACTATGCCCAGCCGACGCTGGTGACGGCGGGCGCGCTGTCGCATGGCGTGTTCGCCCAATCGGTCGGCGGTGGCGGCGGCGGCGGCGCTGGCGGGGCCAGCCAGGGCAGCGCCTCGGGCGGCGATATCGCCGCGGCCATGACCCTGGGCGGCGGCGGAGGCACCGGCGCCCACGGCGGCGCGGTCAGCGTCAGTGACGCGGCGGGCTTCGTCACCCTCGGCGACCATGCCAGCGGCATCGTCGCCCAGTCGATCGGCGGCGGCGGCGGCCTGGCCATGACCAGTTCAGCCACCTCCGGCGACGGTGGCGACGTGACGGCGAGCCTTGCCCTTGGCGGCTCAGGCGGCGCAGCTGGCGATGGCGGCGCGGCAAGCATCAGCCTGGGGCAAAGCGGCGTCGTGATCAGCGCCAGCACGGCGGGCGTCAACGCCATCGGCCTGATGGCCCAGTCGATCGGTGGCGGCGGCGGCGCTGGCGGCGCCTCAAGCAGCAGCGCCGATGGTTCAGGCAATGTCAGCGCCAGCCTGGCGCTGGGGGGCTCGGGCGGCTCGGGCGGCGCAGGCAAGGCGGCCAGCGTCAGCGTCATCAATGCGGCGCTGTCCACCCTGGGCGATGGCGCCATCGGCGTCGTGGCCCAGTCGATCGGCGGCGGCGGCGGCATGGGCGGCGCCTCCACCCCCTCCTCCAGTTCCGATGGCAAGGTGGCGGCATCGCTTGGTCTCGGCGGCAAGGGCTCCGGCGGCGGCGCAGGCGGAGGCGTCAGCGTCAGCCTCGCGGCGGGTTCCGGCAAGAGCGCTGACGCCCAGACCTTTGCTGGCATCCAGACCACGGGTATTCAGACGTTGGGTATTCAGACTTGGGGCATCGCCGCGCACGGCGTGCTCGCCCAGTCGATTGGCGGTGGCGGCGGGCTTGGCGGCGCCTTCACTGGCAGCGCAGTCTCCAGCGGCGCCCCCCAAAACGGGCAGGATGACGACGACCAGCACGGCGGTGGCGAGGGCAGCGGCGACCAGGGTGGCAACCAGCAGAATGAGGACGGCGTGGCCGTCACCATGGGCCTGGGCGGCGCTGGCGGGGCCGGCGGCACGGGCGGCGCGGTGACGGTCAACAGCGCCCTGCCCATCGTGACCTTTGGCGACCAGGCCTATGCGGTGCTGGCGCAATCCATTGGCGGTGGCGGCAGCGCTGGCGGCGTCAGCCATGCTGGCGCCGCAGGCAACAAAGCGGCGGCGGCGCTGGCGGTCGGTGGCGGCGGCGGAGCCGGCAATCATGGCGGCGCAGTCAACGTGGCGCTGACGGGCGGTTTCGCCACCGCCGGCGACCAGTCCGTGGGCGTGCTGGCGCAATCGATTGGCGGCGGCGGCGGTCTGGCTTTATCCAGTGTTGCCGAGGCCAGCAAGGGCAGCGACGCCACCGCCTCGCTCAGCATTGGCGGCGGCGGCGGCGCGGCGGGCAATGGCGGCGAGGTGCAGCTGGTGTTTGGCGCCTCAGGCGCACCGTCCACCGGCATCACTTATGGCGACAGCGCCTGGGGTCTGGCGGCCCAGTCGATCGGCGGCGGCGGCGGCAATGGCGGCTCGAGCCACGGCGCGGCCCAGGGCGCGGGCGCCGCTACAGCGACCCTCGCCATTGGCGGCGCAGGCGGCGCCGCTGGCGCTGGCGGCGGCGTCAGCGTCACCACCAGCAACGCCCAGCTCACCACTTATGGCCTGAGCGCCATTGGTCTTCTCGCCCAGTCGATCGGCGGCGGCGGCGGCGCCGGCGGCTCCAGCCATGGCGAAGCCAGCGGCGCCAATGGCGACGGCCAATACGCCATCGGGCTCGGGCTTGGCGGCGATGGCGGCGGCGGCGGCGATGGCGGCGCTGTCACGGTCGACAATGGCGCGCAGATCACCACTTTCGGCGATCACGCCATCGCCTTGCTGGCGCAATCCATCGCCGGCGGCGGCGGGCTGGCCCATGGCGCCTCGCATCTGTCGGGTGATCTGCAAGGCGACATTAATCTGAACATTGGCGGCTCGGGCGGCGCCTCGGGCGCGGCTGGCTCGGTCCTCGTCAGCAATACGGCGATGCTCAGCAGCAGAGGCGTCGCCGCCCATGGCCTGGTGGCCCAATCGGTGGCTGGCGGCGGCGGCATGGCCAGCGTGGCCACGGCAGGCCGCGCCTCTGGTTCAGCCACGCTCGGCGCCACCGGCGTCGCAGCCGCCAGCTCTGGCGCCGTGAAGGTCACCAGCAGCGGCGGCATCTTCACCGGCGGCGACCGGGCCATCGGCCTCATCGCCCAGTCGATCGCCGGCGGCGGCGGTCTGACGGCGGCGAATGTCAGCAAGGCCAGCTTCGGCGGCGGCCACGGCGACGCCAAGGCGGTGAACGTCACCGTCAACGCCGCCATCGCCACTACGGGCGACCACGCCCCTGGCGTGCTGGCCCAGTCAATCGGTGGCGGCGGCGGCGCGGTGCTGACGGCGCTGTCGGGCGCCACCGGCAAATATGTGGCGGGCAGCGGCGCCGGCGGCGCCGTGACTGTCAATGTCAATGCGCCAATCAGCGTCAGCGGCGCAGGCGCCGACGGCGTGGTCGCCCAGTCGGCCAGCAATGGTGGCGGCGTGCTGCTCAGTGGTGACGGGCTGCGTTTCGTCAACGCCAACGGCGCGCCGTCAGGCAAGGTGGTGATCAATGTCGCCCAGGGCGTCGCCGTGACGGCGACCGGGACTGGCGCGATCGCATTGCGCGCCCAGGGCAGCGGCGATCCGGTGTTCAACATCGGGGCTGGCGCGGCGCTGGTCGGCGGTGCTGGCGGCGCCGCCATTCACAGTGAGGGCGACGAGCACCACGTCTTCAATGCCGGCAGCCTGTCGACCATCGACGGCGCTGACGGCCGGGCGGTGACCACCAGCGGCGGCTACACCGCCATTCACAACAGCGGCGCCCTCACCGGTGACCTCGCCCTCAGCGCCGCCAGCGGCAATCTGGTGCATAACCAGGCTGGCGGCGTGATCAACGCCGGCGCCAGGCTGGATATTGGCGGGCCCGGCAGCGTGCTGCACAATGAAGGTCGGCTGGCCCGCGCCCATGCCGCGCCCGGCCAGACGGCGATCCATGGCGACTTCACCCAAGGCGCAGGCGGCGTCACCGCCGTACGGCTGGATCACCAGACAGGCGCCAGCGACAGCTTCGCTGTCAGCGGCGCCGCCCGGCTCGCCGGTCACATCCATGGCGCGCTCGCCGATCCGTCGATGGCGCGCGCCGGCAGCTATGCGGCCAGCTTCCTGACCGCAGAAGGCGGGATCGACGCCAGCGCGCTGCAATTGCTCTGCCGCTCCGCCATCGTCGACCTGCGATTGGGCGGCTCATCGCGCCATCTGCAGCTGATGATGACGCTGGATTTCGCCCCAGGCGGCATGGGCGCCGCCGCCGCGCATATCGGCCAGGCGGTCGGTCATATCCAGGCGCGGGGGTCGAGCAAGCTGTTCCGCAATGTGGTTCCGCAGCTGCTGGCGATCCCGGACATCAGCCGGCTGGAAACTGCCTATCATCACCTCGGGGCCAGCGCCGCCTCCCTGGTTCCAACCGGGTTGATTGACGCCAGCGCCATGTCTGGCGCCAGCATCAACGACCGCCTCGATGCGTTGCGCCTCGGCGGCATGGGCCGGGACGCGCTGAGCGCAGGCAGCCAGACCCGGAGCGCGCAGACCGCAACGGCGCGCCACGCAGGCGGCGCCGCCGCTGGCGTCGACGGCAAACGGCTGTGGGGCGTGGCGCTGGGCTCGAGCATGACCGGCTCCGGCGTGCGGCAGACGGCGGCGGGCATGGCCTTCGGCGTCGATCACACGCTGTCGACGCTGCCGCTCACCCTGGGCGCGGCCGCAACCTATGTCGGCAGCGACATCGCAGCCGGAGGCATGGGCGCCAGCGCCCGCCTGCACTATGGCTCAGCCAATCTCTATGGACTGTATCAGTTGGGCCCGGCCTATGTGTCGGCCATCGCCACCGCCGGCATCGGCGACGCCGACTTCCGCCGGCATCTCTCTGTGCTCGCGCCTGGCGTCTCGGGCGCGTTCCGCACCGTTTCAGCAATTGCGGGCGGGCGGCTCGAGGCCGGCTATCGCATCGATCTGGTCCATGGCGGCCTGGGCCTCACGCCGTTCGCCGCCTTCCAGCCTGCATGGCTGCGGCTGGGCGGCGACAGCGAACAGCTGGGCCGCTTTGGCGCCGGGCTGACGCTGCACGCCGGCGACGTGAAGACGCTTCCTGTCTATCTCGGCGCGCAACTGGACGGCGTGTGGCGCACGGCGTCCGGCATGGAGGCGCGCCCGTTCCTGCGCGCGGCGTGGATGCACGATTTTAGTCCAGCCCGGCGCGTCAGCCGCAGCTTCGCCAGCCTGCCGGAGTTCCGCCTCACCGGCTCCGGCCTGCCTGAGATACGTGACGCCCTCGACCTGCGCGGCGGCCTGCAGCTGAACTGGGACAACGGCCTCAGCGTCGCCGCCAACGCCAATGCGCAACTCTCTCACGCCTATCAGTCGTGGGGGGTCAGCGGCTCCTTGCAGATAAGGTGGTGAGGGGCCCTGCCGCCGCCGGGTGGAACTGGAAGCCGCGGATGCATGCAACGACGTTGCGATATGCCCCCCAGGGGCGGCTGGCCAGCCCCGGAAGCGCCTGGCGATATCAGCTGGCGAAGCCGACGATGACCACGCCGGCGACGATCAGGCCGACCCCCAGCAGCGCGGCCCAGTTAACCGCTTCCTGAAACAATACGGCGCCGGCCAGCACCGTGGCCGCGACGCCAAGGGCGACGAAGGGATAGGCCAGCGACAGCGGCGCCCTGGACAACACCGCCAGCCAGATCAACAGGCTCAGCCCGAAACAGGCCACGCCGCCAATCACCAGTGGCGAGGTCAGAACCGCTAACGCCATGCCAGCAATTTGCCCCCCCTGAATCGCCCCGTGCACCGCCGGGCTGGTCATGCCGCCCTTGAGCAAAACCTGCGACACCGTCGACAACGACACGCTGGCCAGAATGGCGAACAGATCAGCCAGTCGCATCCACGCCTCCCGGTGACGTCAGGCTTTGGCGGAGGGCGAACTGCATGCGGGCGCTCCTCAGATCGGCTGCGTTGCGGCGAGCATGATGACGCACACCAGCCCCAATGCCACCAGGCTGTTCCAGTCACGCATGGCGAACACGATTGGATCATCATGCATTTGCCGACGATGCGCCATCAACAACGCTCGCCCGATCCAGTACAGCAGGATCGGGCAAATCAGCCACAGCAGCACCGGACGCTCATAAAGCTGCCGCACGCTATCTGACGATATGTAAAGCGCCAGCAATGTGACGGCGTTATAGCCAGCGGCGGCGGCGAGGGTCGCAACAATGTTGAGATCGGATTTGCGATAATTACGATTATTTGGGTCAGGAAGCCGGGCGTCGACCAGCGCCGCCAGTTCAATATAGCGCTTGATCAACGCCATCGACATGAAGACAAACATGGAGAACCCGAGTAACCATTCGGACACCGGCACAGAAATCGCTGCAGCGCCACCAATGATCCGGATGGTGTACAGCGTCGCCAAGACGACGATGTCGACCAGCATCTTGCGCTTGAGCACGAGGCTATAGGCGGTGGTCAGCGCAAGGTAGCCAAGCAGAATGGCGAGGAACAGCAGACCAACCGACGCCGCGAGCACGAGGGCTGCGCCAATGAGCGCGCCGGCCACCGGCAAGGTCATGCCCATGGGCACGGCGCCGGCGGCGAGCGGACGCAGGCGCTTGGTCGGGTGCCGCCGGTCAGCGTCAATATCGATCCGGTCATTGATAATATAGACGGCGGATGCGGCGAACGAGAAGGCAAGGAAACTGATGACCGACGCGATGACGGCGTCAGCGCCGAAACTGTGCGACGTCAGCATCGGAACAAAGATGAGCGCGTTCTTCGACCATTGATGAATGCGCATCAGTCTGAGCCATTCACGCACGGGACCGCGGGACGGCGTTGCGCGCGCTCCGCTCGGGTCACCGGTCGCCTGCGCAGGCTGGGAGGCGGTGCTAACCGGCTCCGCCAACCCTTGGGCCAGCCCAAGCGTCCGTCCATCCGCGACATAGTCATATGCGCCAGCGCCAAAAGCGGCGGCCAGTCGCGCCGGTTTCTCCGCGTCAGCCAGCGCCGCCACGTCGTCGGAGCCCAACCAGCCATCAGCGCCGACATGGGCGGCGACCGCAGAGACATAGCGCGCATGCCGCGACGAGATGAGATAAACCGGCCGCCCCTGTTCGCGCGCCCTGGCGATCAGCGACAGCACCTTGCTATCATAGGGCGGATCAGCCGGATCTGGCGCGATGCTGTCGGCGACATGCGCCCGGATAGACGCCGCGTTTCGCCTCTCCCCGCTCGCCAGCTCCATGCCACGCGACGCATTGGCGGCGGCAGGTGCTACGGCGTCCTCCGCCAGCCCGCTGGAGCGCACGGGCACACAGTCAATATCGATCACCAGCGGCGGCCATTCGCTCGCGCAGGTGGCGAGTAGCTGCGGATCAGTCAAGGCGCCTTCCCCCCTGGTGTCGCTGCGGCCCCTGTGAAGGCGCGGCGCCGGCGCCGTTCTGGCGCGGCTGATCGGTGAGCAGCGCATCGGTCGCGAAGACAGCGAGCCCTCGGGTTTGCATCACGGGCACACGCTCCCGGGCCACGTCGCCGCGCGGCAAAACCACAAAGTCGATGCGGTTCTCACGGGCATAAGCGAACGTCGCCTCAGGCGTCACGAGCCGGGCGCTCTGCATGGCGCGGACGCGCCAGGTGGCGTAGTACCAGGGCGCCCACATGGCTGCGGCGCCGCAGCGCGCGCACACCCATCGTTGCCGTTGAGCCAAGGCTTCAAACGGGACAGAAACGTCGCCAAAATCGTCATAGGGTAATAAAAAGACGCTGCTGACAGGCGTATGCCGTCGCGCCCACTTCCCGATCTGGCGCCACTCTTCCACGACGCCATTGCGTCGGGCCACCGCGCCCAGACTGGCTTGTGCACGCACCGCTGTGAAGCCGAGCACGCTGGCGGCGCAAACCGTCACGATCGCGGCGCGCGCCACCGCTCCCAGTCGCGCGCCGATAGCCCGTTCGAAAGTGGTCCGCATCCTGGGGCCGCCCAACAGCAGCACCAGCGCCGCCGCCGGCGTCACCCAATGGCTGGTGCAAAATGCAACGGCCAGCAGAGGGCCAAGCACCCAGCGCTCCACCGTGACTGCGCTGGTCAGCCAGCGGGTCAGTACGGCGAGAACGCCAAGTGCAGCGAGCAAATGTGCGGCATAGCTCACCCGCAACAGATGCAGGTTGAGGATGAAACGGTTGTCGATCAGATAAGGCGCGAGCAGGCCAACGCCATAGACGCAGGCGTATCCGGCCAGCGCGATCCGAAACCCACGCCCTGCCGCGCCAAAATACCCTAAAGATATCCAGGCCAAGGCGACGATGACCGCCAGATACACCTTGTTTACGTTACGGATGATGTCGATGATGAAATGCGGCGCCGGGAATGCGCGCAGGTAGTTCACATAGCTAAAAGGCTCCCAGGCGGGCTGCCCCTGGTGCGCATGCACGATCCACAAAAGCGTTGGCGTCGCCAGTCCTGTGAACAGCAACGCGCCAGTCGCCGCCTGCAGCGCCAGACGCCGCCTGCCAAAAGGCTCCGCGCGCCAGCGCCAGGCGAGCAGAAAACCCATCGGGATCAAATTCCACACGCCCATAAAGATGTTGATCGAAAACGCAGCCCCATTGACAGCGAACGCCCCGGCGAAGCGCCTGGTCACGCACAGGAACAGCACGAACAGGGTGAGGCCATTGACAACTTCAGAATGGGTGAAGTGATCAATGAACAGTCCGCCTGCCCCAGCGGCGGAGACGCCCCGCATGGGTGACGCCAGACACAGCGCGCCGGCAAAGATCAGGCGCTGTCGCGTGGTGTTGACGCCCAGCAATTGCGCGCAGCCAAGCAGGCCGGCAAAGGTCAGTGCGCGCGACAATATGTGCAGGATCACGAACCAGGCGGCGACATTGTGCTCGCTGATCACTGGTTTGATCAGCCACCACAATGAAGACACGAAGTTCCTGAGCGACTGGGTGAAGACATCGTTCGCAAACTGGGGCTGATCATAGGCGTTGAACAGATATGCGAGGTGGAAAATATTATTGGAATCGCCGAACAGGAATCCTTGCAACGCCACAGAGATACTGGCGCCTGCAAGGCTGATCGCAGATATGACGCCCACATCAGCCCAGCGCTGCCGATGCGGGTCCCCCTCAACCGGCGGCGCCAGCGCAGCGCACGCTGTGTCGTCTGCTAACGTCCTGGCCATAGCGCGCCCTCCTCGGGCACCGACTGGGGTTGCAGCCGCCAGCGCGCTGCCCGGGCTTTGCGCTCGCTGCTATGACAGTGCGCCGCGCGTTCGCTGCGGCAGGGCGAAGCAATCATCCGCGCAGCCTCGGCGCGCGCCACGGCGTCGCGGCGTCATCCGCGCACGCACAGGCAACAGGAACGACCACGCGAGGCGGCGCGACACATTCAGCCCCAGAGCGGGCAGGTAACGCCACGAGAATGGCTCACCTCGCGCTTGCCTCCCATCCAGCAAAGGGACAGGACTGGCGGCGCATTGAGCCAATCAATACGTCTGTGGAATGCTTAACATTATCATTTTTAGGTAATGGAAGACCAACCCAGGGCGCATTTCACTAACGAAGGCTTGGTCGATACAGCTTTTTTACCAGGATCCGAAGATGCTGATGCATCCGCATCCTGAAATAGTCAGGGGGCGCACGGACTAAACCGGACCTCGATGAGTCATGTTCGGGGTCCGGTAATACACCCAGCATGCGCATGCCTTTATGGACGTCAGCCGGTGCCGGCGCTGGTCTGACGCGCCAGAGCTTTCGCCATCTGGTCCACACGATGCAAGCGCGCCGCCAGCCGGGATTGCGCCGCCCAGCGAGAGGCGCACACGCTCCAGCGACGACCAGGTTCGCGGCTGACGCCGCATACGCAAAAGGGGCGCCGATGGGCGCCCCTTGCGATGACTGTCTGTTGTCGTCCGGCTCAGAAGCGGGCGTTGAAGCTGCCCTTCAGGCTGTGATCCTGGGCGCGGTCGGCGATCTGGCCGACCCATGCGACGCCGAGGCTGACGTTTGGCATCAGCGTCACGTCGAGACCAGCTTCCAGCATCAGGCTGTTGCGGGCGATCGGCGCGCCTTCCACGGAGAACAGCGTGTTCGTGCCGGCAAGCGCCATGACGCTGCGCGGGGTGACGTCGCCGAGCGCGTGCTTCCAGCCGATGGCGCCGCGGGCGGTCAGATCGGCGCCGTTGGCCAGCGCGAAGCTGTGCGAGACGCGGGCGCCCAGCGTGGTGAAGGTGGTGTTCAGCGACGCCGTGCGGGCGTTTAGGGCCGCAAGACCGCCAGCTTCGGCAAAGCGGGCCGTGTCCATGCCAACCCACGCGACGCTAAAGAACGGCTCGACCGTGGTGCGGTCGAACTGGGCGGTGTAGCCCACCTCACCGAACACCTGCGAGACGCCGGTGCGGTACGAGCTGCGCGTTGCGTCGGCGAAGCCGGCGAAGGTCACGCCGCGGTTGGCCGAGATGTCGTTCCACGCATGGGCGCCGCCGAAGCGCAGGCCGATGGCGCCGAAGCGCGCGCCGCCATACAACGCCAGATGGTAGGTGTCGGCGTGGGCCGAGGAGATGCGCTGGTCGACGTCGATCGAGGTGCGGCCATAGCCGCCCGCGACGCCAACCCGCCAGACGTCAGCGATCGCCGCGTCAACACCGGCGATGAAGCCAGCCGACGAACGGTCGACCTTGGCGGTCGTCGGCGAGCTCGCGTGGCCCCAGCCGCCGAAGCCCTGCCCCCAGATGGTGGCGTTCAGACCCGAGACGTTCTGGGTCTGGGCCGACTGTGCGGCGTTGACGCCATTGCCGAAGGCCTGACGCAGACGGCTGTTGACCGCATCGCGCACCACGTCGCTGTCTTCAACCAGCGCGCCGGACACCGAGGAATACAGCTCCCCAGACAAGGCGTTGAACGCCTGACGGGCATTGAGCGCAGTGGTCTGGCGGGTCACCGCCTGCACCAGCGCCGAGCTCAAAGGCGCCCGGTCGAGCGCGGCGGCGACGGCGAACTCATTCGGCGTGCCGGCGGTCGAAGCCAGCGTCACGTCGCTGCGGCCGATGGTGACGAACACCGACGTCGCGTCGTAGCTGACATAAGGCGACAGGAACGGCGACAACGGCGAGCCAGTCCATACCACGCCACCGTCGAAGGTGGTGCCGTCAAAGCCGCCCGCGGCCGTCAGCACGGTGTAAGGCGTGGCGATCAGATAGCCGCCATTGGCCGGATAGGCCGAGACCTGGAGGCTGCCGCCCAGCTGGGCCTTGCCGGTGGCGGCGATCAGATCCGCCTCGCCGGCGGCGTTGATCTCAGCGTGATAGACCGAGGTTGCGCCAAGCGAAACGTCGCCGGCGACGGTGACGACGCCGATGGAGTTACCTGGGCTGATGGCGCCGAGGTTGAACAGGCTGGTGAGCCGCCAGTTGCCGCCCATGACGCCGCCTGCGTCGACACGCGTATCGCCAAACACGACGACAGGATTGCTGATCGTGCCGCCGGTGGTCCGGGAGCCCGGGCCAATATTGACGTTGCCGCCAATTTGCACGCCGGGGCCAAACTGCGCCGACGTGCCTGTGAGATTGAGGTCGCCGCCAATCACCGAGCCAGCGTCAAAATTCAGGTCGCCGCCCTGCTGCGAGGCGAAATTGCGCACGCCCCGGGTGACGCCGGTCCAGCTGGCGTTGGCCTCGATCAACACGTCCGTATAGCCGGTGGTTTTGGCGCCAAGATCGTTGATGTCGCCCACTGACGCCGAACCGTCCGCCAGGGTCAGCTGCACCACGCCCGAACCCGCGTCGGCTGCGTCACGATTGACGTTGAGCAGCACGCCCGAGGTGCTCGACAGACGCGAGCCGTCCTCAACGGTCACGGAGACGTTCTGGTTGGCGCCGGTGAACGCTGCGCCAATGGCGGCCGTGCCGCCAGCGATGGTGACATTGTCCAGCGTCACCGTCGAGGAGCCCATGAGCTGCAAGCCCGCCGCCTGGGTCGAGGCGATCTGGGCGCCACGGACGTTCAGCTGGCCGCCGTCAACCACGAGGATGCCCGAGCCCTGGGCGCCGGTCGCAGCGTAAACGCCGCGATCGATATTGAGCGCGCCGCCGGCGGCCGCGACCGCAGCGCTGGCGTCAGCGCCCGACACGGTCACGTTGACATTGGTCAGCGTGGCGACGCCGCCCGTTGCGCCGGCGCGGTCATTGTTGGCGACCACGCCATGGGCGCTGGCGCCGCTGGTGATGATCGACGAATCCTGCAGGCTGACGCTGCTCTCGCTTTCGGCGTGCACGCCGAAGCCGGCTGCGCCGGTCGTGGTGATGTTGACGCGGGCCCCGGTGATGGTCGACGCGTCGACGGAATGCAGGCCCACCGCATAATAGCCGGCGGTGGTCAGATTGCTGTCCGTCAGGGCGACCGTGCCAGCCGAGCCTGTCGGATAGGTCGCGCCGGAGGTGCCATTGGCGCCCGCCTGAACCGCATGGGCGCGATCGCCCTGGGTCGCGACATTGGCCGAGCCAGAAATGGCGCCGCCGGTGTGGGCCAGCAGGCCGAAGGCACGTTCGCCGCTGGTGGCGACGCCGGCGCTGACCAGGGTCGCGCTGGTGCCGGTTCCGCGCGACGACACGCCATAGGACCAGCTCTGGGTGGTGCTGATCAGGCCGCCGGTGATGCTGGCGGTTGCGCCCGCCGACAGATCAACGCCGAAGCCGTTGGCGCCGGTGACGTTGATCGTGGTGTTGACCAAAGTGGCGATGCCGCCGGTGGCGCCGGCCTTGTCGTTATTGGCGTGGATGCCATGGGCGTTGGCGCCTGCGACATTGATCACGCTATCGGTGATCGCCACCGTGCTGGCGCTCTCCACATGGGCGCCGTGGCCGGAGGCGCCGGTGTTGGTGATGGTGATGTTGCTGGCTGCGATGTGGCCAGCGTCCACGATGTGCAGGGCCGTTGCGTAATAGCCAGCCGTGGCGATCGTGCCGCCGGTCAGCTCAATGACGCCGCGCGAGCCAGTCGGATAAGGGTCGCTGTTGGTGCCATTGGCGCCTGCCTGCACCGCGTGCGCGCGGTCGGCCGTGGTGGTGATATTGGCCGAGCCCCGGATGATGGCGTCGTTGAAGGCGTGCAGGCCATACGCGCGTGCGCCCGTGGTGCTGATGCCAGCATTGTCGACGGTGATCAGCGTGCCCTCGCCCTTGGCGACGGCGCCCCAGCCCCAGCCGCCAGAGGTCTTGATCAGGCCGCCGGTGATGTCGACGGAACCACCCGCATTGGCGAAGACGCCATAGCCGTAATCGAGCGTCGTGGTGATGTTGGTATTGGTGAGATTGACGTGGCCGCCGGTAGCGCCGGCGCGGTCGTTGTTGGCCAGCACGCCGACGCTATTGCCGCCGGTCACCGACAGCGTGGCGCCAGTCAGCGAGATGGTGCTGTTGCTCTCGGCATGGACCGTCGGGCTGTTCGGGCCAGCCGTGGTGATGGTCACCCCGGTTGCGTTGATGGTGCCGCCGTCGAGGGCGTGCAGGCCGGTGGCGTAATCGCCATTGGTGGCGATGGAGCCGCCGGTCACGGTGATGACGCCGGCGGACGAGCCGTCATAGGTGGCGCTGCTGGTGCCGTTGAAGCCGGCCTGAACTGCATGGCCGCGTGCGCCCGAGGTGGTGACATTGGCGGTAAGGGTCACCTCGCCGCCGTTGCCGGCCAGAACGCCCCAGCCACGATTGCTGGTACTGCTCTGCGTCGACAGCGTGCCGCTGGTGATGGTCACCGAACCATTATTGGTCGCCGTGACCGCCGTGCCGCCGAGGCCGGCGTTGATGGCGGCGTCAGCATAGGAGCCGAGCGCCACGCCATCGGCGACAATCGGCGAGGTCGGACCGGACGGTTCGGCATGGGCCGCCGCCGCATAGCCGAGCGAAATGACTGCGACGGACGCAAGCAGCGCCGCCCTGTTACGCGATCGCGCAAACGCCGGCTGACGCGCGCCATGGCCTGGATATCGGTTCATGCCCCATCCCCCCTCTACAACCGTGGACTCAGCCGTGAAATAGCACCATGCCGCATGGATTAGAACGGCAAAATTACAGTATTTGGCGAATTTTGCACCTATCCGCTACCTTACGTAAGGTAATTACGCCGCGACATAATTAAGTTTCAGGCGGCTGGACTCGATCTATGCGCAACGTAAGGACGAAAGATTCGTTTTCAATGCGCAGTCAGCGCCAATAGCCGCGCCATCAATGGAAAAATATGCCGTAATGCCGCAAATAAACGCCGCGTCAGGACGTAAGCACTGGTGAGGGGTGTGTTGATTAACCATCTTAAGCGTAGCTATGACGACGTTTGCGACCGTCGCCGTTCACCGTCTGTCGAGCCGCCCGTGGTCTGACGTAGCGCCCAGCGCAAGCCGGCTGGCGGTGGACAGGCCGTTGGCCGTCAAGGGCCGCCCTATGACTCCATTCAAAATTCGAATTGGCGTGCTGGGCGCGCGCCGCGGATGATGCAGCACGCCACCCAGTATGGGAGCAGGAGACGGTGGCGCGTTTCACAACACATGCAGCGCATCGCCGACGGGATTCAGGCAAAAACCAGTGCTGAATTGCGTCCGACACAAAGTAACGGCGCGCCGACATCAGATGTGCGCCGCAATCATCGCCAGTGAGCCATGCGGCGCGCACGCCATCCGGCGCAAGGCGTCCACATGGCGGCGCAACGCCCCGGCGCCGCGCGCCGCTCCGGTGGCGGCGTGGTCTGACGCAGCCGCATGGCGCAGCTGGCGCCGTCATACCAGAACCCGATGAGCATGACCCATCGGGTTCTGGTTAAGCCCGTGCGGCGCCTGAGCATTTCAGGATGCGGATGCGTCAGCATCTTCGCATCCTGGCGCCACGCCCATCGCCGGAAGCCGGAAGCGGTCTGGTGGCGGCGCATCACACGACAAACAACAACGCGCGCGGAGAGGGGCGTGGCCATGGCCGCGCGCTCGCTGACGCGTCATGCCCGGGAGAGGTTTGGCCAGGATGGATAATAACCAGATCAGTGACGCAGCCGTCGCGCGTCACGCGCGGCGCGCAGGCGTCGCGTCCTTCGTCGGCACCACCATTGAATGGTACGATTTTTATATTTACGGCCTCGCCGCGTCGCTGGTGTTTGGCAAATTGTTCTTCCCGCCCGACATGGATCCGGGCCAGGCGACGCTCCTGGCTTTTCTGACCTTCTGGATCGGCTTCATAGCAAGGCCGATTGGCGGGGTGATCTTTGGCCATCTCGGCGACAGGATCGGCCGCAAGACCACCCTGGTCGCCACGCTAATGATGATGGGCGTCGCCACTACCTGCATGGGCCTGTTGCCGACCTATGAAAGCATGGGAATGTGGTCGCCGCTGGCGCTGGTGACGTTGCGTTTCATCCAGGGCGTCGCCGTCGGCGGCGAGTGGGGCGGCGCCGTGCTGATCGCCAGCGAAAACGCGCCGAAGGGCAAGGGCGTGCTGTATTCGGCCTTCGCCCAGCAAGGCGCCCCCGCTGGAAATTTGCTGGCGATCGGCGTGTTCTTCGCCCTCAGCCACGCGCCGTCGCCGACCTTCCTGCTCGATGGCGGCTGGCGCATTCCCTTCCTGCTGTCGTCAGTGCTGATCGTCATCGGCATGGTGATCCGGCTGCGCATCCATGATTCCGAGCCCGTCAAGAAACTCATCGCCGACAACAAGAAATCCGACTGCATGCCGGTGCGCGACGCCATCCGCGATCACTGGAAGCTGATCCTGCTGTGCGCCGGCACGCTGCCGATTGTCTATGTCACTTACGTCAAGACCAGTTTCGCACTGTCCTGGGCGACGAAGAGCCTCGGCTTCGACACCAGCGCTTTCCTCGGCATGATCGCCATGGCCGCCCTGGTGCAATGCCTGACCCAGCCGTTTGGGGCCGTGCTGGTCAATCGCATCGACATGCGCAAGGCGATGCTGTTGATTGCGCTGCCGGAAATGCTGCTGGTGCCGCTGATGTTCTACGGCATCTACAGCATGAACTACTGGGCGGCGTTGATCACCATGTGCCTCGCCACCATTCCGCACGGCATGTTTTATGGCGCCATCGGCGGGGTGATGGCCCGGGCTTTCCCGGCGCGGGTGCGCTATTCCGGCCTGTCGCTGGCCAATCAGCTTGGCGCCCTGACGGTCGGCGGCGCCACGCCCATGTTGCTGCAATTTCTGCTCAACAAAACCGGCAGCATCATCCCGGTAGCTTTGGTCTCCGGCGGCTATGCGCTGACCTCGCTCACCTGCGTGATGATCCTGCTGCACAAGACCGGCTACATCGCCAGCCAGAGCTCCACCGCCGAGCGGCTCGACGAGGAGCAACTGAACAGCCTGCAGGCCGCCGCCGCCTGACGGCGCACTTGTCCAAAGCTGCAGTTCCAGCAAGGCGCATGACGGACACGTCATGCGCCTTAAGTACATCGTGGAAGCGCGCAACACCCATGCAGACGCCCATGACCCGCATGCCGGAACATGCGCGCCGCTTCGCCTGGGCCACCTTTTGGCTTTGGCCTCGCCTTGCGTCCTCGACCAGGTTACGGTCCAGCGGGGTCAGGGGGCGCACTTACCGGATGACGATCCGCAGTTTCGGACCGCAGCTTTGCGCCACCCCTCGCGCGATGTCTGGGTCAGGCGCGGTTGCGGCGTCATCGACAGGCGTCGCCCATGAAGTTTGAACTCCGGCATTTGCGCAATTTCGTTGTCGTCGCTGAGGAATTGCACTTTGGCCGCGCCGCCAGCCGTCTCGCCATCACCCAGCCGCCGTTATCTGTCAGCATCCAGCAACTCGAGCTCGCCGTCGGCGCCCGTTTGCTGGAGCGTGACTCGCGCGGCGTGCGCCTTACGGCGGCGGGCGCGGTGTTTCGCGACCATGCCCGGGAGGTCTTGCTGCGCGCCGATGAAGCCTGCGTGCTGGCGCGGGAGATTGGCGCCGGCGCCGCCGGGCGGCTGCGCGTCGGCTTCGTCGGCTCGCTGCTGTATCGCGGCCTGCCAGACTGGCTGCGGCGCTTTCAGGCCGCGCACCCGCGCATCGAGGTCGTGCTCAACGAGCTCAACTCCAGTGAGCAGATTGAGGCGGTGCAACGTAACGAGCTGGAGCTGGGGATTATTCTCGCCCGGCGCGTGCCGGACACTATCACCATCGTCCGGCTGTTTTCGGAGCCGTTCGTTTGCTGCCTGCCGCTTGATCATGAGCTGACGGGGCAGCCGCAGGTGACCATGGCCATGCTGCGCGCGCAGCCTTTCGTGCTGTTCTCGCGCCGCGTCTCACCGGAATATCACGCCAGCATCATCGACATGTGCGCCGCCGCCGGCTTCCACCCGCGCGTGCGCCATGAGTTGCGGCACTGGCTGTCAGTGGTGGCGCTGGTCGCCCAGGGCGCTGGCGTGTCGATCCTTCCCGCCGCGTTGCAACGCTCCGGCATGGCCGGCGTCACCTTCCGCCCCATCGCAGACAGCAACGCCGTCACGGCGTTTTCCTGTATCTGGCCAGCAGGGGCCGACCATCCGGCCCGCGAAATGTTCGTGCGCCACATCGCGCCCGACGCCGACCCAGGCGACAATCTATCGGAGGGCTCGCCCGATGGCGCAATGTATGCGCGTGACGCAGCGGGCCCTGCGGCCTGAAAGGTGCGCCACGCCGCGTTGACGGCATCGTCTCCCGCCGCCGTGCCGTACGGCAGCCGGGCCCGCAGCCACCGCTCCTCACCGCCGGGCGCTTACCGGCGGGTTCTCACCTGACCGAGGCTCTGACTCAATCAGCCCCCCAGCCGTCATGCCCGTGCTCGTCACGGGCATCCACGTCTTACCCTAACCCTTGCCCTAACCCTTGGCCCAACCCTTGGCCCAACCCTTTCTCCAAGCCCTGCCCCAAGCCTTGGCCCACACCCGCCCCTCGCTCACTCCGCATCATGCCGCGGCAGGAAACTGTCGCCCTCGGTCAGCGGCGCGATGGGATAATCCGGCGGCGTCGCCGACAGCTTGATCGGCGAGGCAAGGCCTCGATAGCCGTCCACCTCAACCAGCATCTGGCGATGGGCGGTGTGGGGGTGCTGCAACGCAGCAGGCGCCGGCAGCACGGCCGCGCAGGGCCGCCAGCGCGCACCAGGGCGTCGGCGAATACTGGTCCATCCTTGTCGGCCAGCAACGCTTCTAGCGCCGCCTTCAACGCAGCGCGATTGACCGAGCGGGCGCCAGCGGTGGCGAACCGCGCGTCGCTGGCCAGCTCCGGGGCCGCAAGCTGCTGGCACAGAATGCCGAACTGCCGGTCATTGCCGATGGCGAAGAACACCGGCTCTGTGCCCGTCTGCAGGCAATCATAGGGATAAATATTGGGGTGGGCGTTGCCGGTGCGCTGCGGCGGCTTGCCGTCGAGGAACCAGTTGGCGGCGTGCGGGTGCAGCAGCGACAGGCCGGAATCATACAGCGCCGCCTCAACAAACTGGCCCCGGCCGCTGGCGGCGCGGGCATGAAGCGCCAGCATCACGCCCAGCGCTGCATTGAGCCCGGTGGTCATGTCGACGACCGGCAGGCCGACGCGCAGCGCCGCGCCATCGGGTTCGCCATTGATGCTCATCAGGCCGGTCAGCGCCTGCACCGCCGCGTCATAGCCCGGCAGGCCGCCAAGCGGCCCATCGGCGCCGAAGCCGGTGACCCGGCAATGGATCAGCCGGGGAAAACGCGCCGCCAGCGCCGCATGGCCGATGCCCCATTTCTCCAGCGTGCCGGTCTTGAAATTCTCGATCAGCACATCTGCATCGGCCAGCAGCTCGAGCAGGCGGGCGCGGCCCTCTTCATGGGCAAGGTCGAGCCGCAACAGCCGCTTGTTGCGGTTGAGGCCGAGGTAATAAGAGGCGACGCCATCCTGATTGAAAGGTGGGCCCCAGGCGCGGGTTTCATCGCCCTGGGGCGGCTCGATCTTGAGCACATCGGCGCCGTGATCGCCGAGGATCTGCCCGCACAGCGGGCCGCCAAGCACGCGCGAGGCGTCGACAACCCGCAGTCCCGCAAGGGCGCCAGAGCGGCTGGTTGCAGTCATGTCAGCATCCTCCGCAACGATGGGCGGACGCCGCCGCAGCGTCCCGACAGCGACAGGGCGGCGCTCACAGCACATTCACCGCAGCAACCTCGGCGGCGTCGTGCGCCTCGTCGAGCAAACCAGGCAGCCACGCTGGCTCGGCGGCGTCGATTTCGAGCGGATCGCGCGGGGCCAGCCGGTGGCGCAGGGTCAGTTGCGCGATCTGCATGCGGCGTGGCGCGCCGAGCCTCCCCGCCTCCCACGCCATGGCGCTGGCGGTGGTCAGGTGATACAGCGCCGACGCCACCTGGCGGGCGCCGTGATCGGAGGCGCTATTGGCCTGGGCGACGCGATTGGCTGCGGTGGTGACGCGCGCAAGCGTGGCGTCAAACACGGCGCGGGCCTGGGGTTGCATCGGCGTCTCATCAAGCAGCCCGCGCACATGCTGTTCGAGCGCCTCCAGCGAATTCTCGCGGCGGATCGCCCGGATGACGTCCAGGGCGACGATATTGCTCGTGCCTTCCCAGATCGAACCGAGATGGGCGTCGCGCACCAGCCGGGCGTCGCTCCATTCCTCGATGTAGCCGCAGCCGCCGCGCACCTCCATGGCGTCAGCGGTCACCGTGCGGGCGTCACGACAGGCGCGAAACTTGATCAGCGGCGTCATGATGCGGGCCAGGGCGTAGCAGCCCGCCTCACCCGCATCGGAGCGGCGCAGGGCGTCGGCGGTCTGGAACACCATGGTCCTGGCCTGCTCGGTCGGCAGCAGCAATTTCAGCAATTGCCTGCGCATCAGCGGCAGCTCGATCAGCCTTTTGCCGAACGCCTGGCGATTGCGGGCGATGAACAGGGCGGAGCTATAGGCGCGGCGCATCAGACCAGCGGAGCGCACGCCGTTCGACAGCCGCGAATTATTGATCATGTCGGCCATCTGCGTGAAGCCGCGCCCAAGCTCGCCGACCAGATAGGCCCGCGCCCCTTCCAGCCGCACCTCGCCGCTGGCCATCGAGCGGGTGCCGAGTTTGTCCTTAAGCCGGATGATGCGATAGGCGTTGGCCGAGCCGTCATCGAGGATGCGCGGCAGAAGGAACAGCGACACCCCCTTCAACCCGGCTTGCGCGCCATCGAGCCGCGCCAGCACCATGGCGAAGCCGGCGTCCGGGTTGGAGCAGAACCATTTGTCGCCATACAGGCGGTAAGCGTCGCCATCGGCCACGGCCCGCACACTGGTGGCGCCGACGTCGGAGCCAGCCTCCTGCTCGGTCATGAACATCGCGCCCTGGCGCAGATCATCGAAATCCTGGGTGGTCAGCTGGGCGAGATACTTTTCGATGAGTTGCGGATCGCCATATTTGCGCAGGGTGCGCGTCAGGGAATCGGTCATCGACAGCGGGCAACACAGGCCAAACTCCGCCTGCACCAGCAGATAGGTCAGCGCATATTTGGCCGCAGCCGGCATCGGTGTGTCCCAGCCAAGCACGCCGCCACGATGCGACATGGCCGCCAGCCCATATTGCGAGAACGCCACCCGCTCCAGCTCGACATAGCTCGGATGCTTGACGATGTGCTGGGCGTCGCCGCCGCTGCGGGTGCGATGCTGCAACACCGGCGGGTTCTGGTCGGCGGTCAGCGCCAGGGTTTCAAGCGCCCCGCCCGCAAGACCGCCGAGGCTCTCCAGATGCGGCAGCAGATGCCGCCGCAAGTCATCTGGCAAATACAGTGTCAGCAGAGCCGCAAGTTCCGGGTCGTCGCTGAACAGATTGACGCCATATTGATCGGGAACGGGCTGGTGGGTTTTCTGAGCGATAAGCTGGGTCATCGGATTGTCGCGGCCTCCCTGTTTGAGAAGCACT
>NZ_JCAWFG010000056.1:0-543 GCF_059740505.1 Camelimonas sp. FR25
CGCCCGTTCCTGTCGATCGTTACGCGGACGCAAGGAAAACGGCCACATTGCCTGGTGGAGCTGCTTACCGCACTGGCGGGGCAGGAGGACCGCGACTTTGAATTACTGATCGTCGCGCACAAAGTTTCCGTCGCACAGCAAATTATCATTGAACAGACGATTGAAGACTGCCCGGAGTGGCTCCGTCGCCAGATCCGTTTGCTGCGGGAGTATGAAGGCAACCGCAGCCGCCCACTCAACGCCGGGTTTGCGGCGGCCCGTGGCCAGTACATCGCCATCCATGATGACGACGATCTGCCGTTTGCCCATTGGGTGTCGACGTTCCGCGAGCTGGCCGAATCCAGCCCTGGCGCCGTCCTGCGCTCCGTATCGGCCCGCCAGGACACCGATATTGTTGAGGTGAACGGCAGAAAAGCCGTACGGGCCACCAGTACATTTTCCCCCTACCCAGCTGAATTTGACCTGATCAGTCACCTGAGCGGAAATTCGTCGCCTAACAACACCCTCGCCTTCCCGCGTGGGGTCTTTCACGATCTCAACCTG
>NZ_JCAWFG010000006.1:0-9176 GCF_059740505.1 Camelimonas sp. FR25
AAGCAAGCCATAGCCGCCGTCGCAGCCCAGGTGCACCCGAACCGCCTCCCCACGCGGTCGCCTTTCAAGCGTCAGGGCCCATGCCGCGGCGAGTACGCGTTTCAGGCGACCCGCATGGTAGAGGATGAAGCGACCAGGAGCGGCCAGATCAACCACCCGCGGCTCCACCCCAGACTCCTGCATCATGTGCACAAGCCCCAGGATGGCAAGGGCGTAGCCATGTGCAGGCGGCGGCATGGGGCCGATGACCATATGGCGCACAGGTAGCGCGGCGGAACTCGCGTCAGGCCTCATGGTGTCGGGCTCCCCCTCCAGGCCATGACTGACTCATGCTTGAATGTGTGCTGCGGTTTGCCTTGGGCTCCATGCGCAACGCGTCGCAGCCGGCAAGTGGGCCTGGCAGGATCCCACTCAGGCGCCCGCCGGCCTTCGTCGGCGCGCACGCGCGGGGCTGCCGGTAGCAATCATGCCGGCGGCGATATCCCTGAAGGCCGATGAGCGCGCGCCGAGCACCGCGCCTGCGCCGATGGTCACGCCTGGGGCGACAAGCGCGTCCATGGCGACCCACGCCTGGTCGCCAATGATCACGGGCCCCGTCACATAGGCAAAATCCGCCCTGTCGACGGCATGGCCGGCGGCGCAAATATAGTTGCGCTGCGAGATCACCGCATGGGCGCCAATGTGCACGGGCGACAGATTGTAAATGACCGCGTCTATGCCAATCCACGCGTAGTCGCCGATGTGCAGCTTCCAGGGATAAGCGATGCGCGCAGAAGGCAGGATACGCACGTCCCGGCCCACATATGCGCCAAACAGCCGTAACAGGCCTCTGCGCCACCCGTGCAGCGGGGGGGGCGACCAGGCGAACAGGCTGCCTTGGGTGACGCGCCACAGGGCGACGATGACAGGTGAGCGTCCCCGAAACCCCGGAGGGGTCCGAAAAAGTCGCAGGTCCTGAAATGTCGCCCCGCCTGTGCTGACGCGTCGCCCTGGTGCACGCACAGGCTCGGTCCGATCCTGGGCGGGGGACGTCGCCACAGAGGTCATCGGCCGACATCCTTGCGCAAACTTATCGCAGCGACGATGTCCCGCTTTGAGCGCCTGCCAGTGCGGGACGTATAGGCGGCGGCCACATTCAGTTGCGCCTCCCAGCCATCAGAGAACGCCCATGTGAGGCGGCCGCTGGCCGATCGCGCCCGTTCCCGCCGCGAGCCTGGCGCCGCTCTGACAACCAATGTTTCAGGGCTGGCGGCGACAGTTGCAGGCCGCTCGAGCCAGCGCTCACTCACCCAATTGGCGCCCAGATCGACACGCCAGGTCGGGCCTGGCGACCAGTGCACAAACAGGCCGCCCTGCAAGCGGCGCCTGGCCTGGTCGTGGCGCCCAGCATCAGCTGGTAATGCAAACAGCGTCCCTGCAGATGACTTCGCCGCAGAGCCAGTTTCGCCCCTGAGGCCCAGTTCCAGGTTGCGGCGTGGGCTCCACACCAGTTCCCCCCCAAGGGCTGGCAGGAGAGGTCCGCGTGTTGGGGTCTCGACACCCGCGAACACAGCTCCGCTGAACAGCCCGATCGCAGGCGCCCGGACGCCGCCAACCAGTCGCCGCACGCCCTGGCGGCTCCCGTCAATGCGTCGCCATTGCACCGCGCCCTTCAGAAACGGGGCGAAGCGATGCGATCGCTCCCAGCTGGCGCGGAGGCCAGCGTTGACAAAGGCTGCGCTTGACTTGGCCATTCCCGTGGCCATCCCCGTGGCCATTCCAGTGGCCATTCCCAGGTCCCCGTCGCCCCAGCGCATGGCCAATGCCGTCGCGCGGGCCTCCAGCCGGATGTCGCCTTGCCTTGCGGCTGCGTGCAGCGCCCCTCCAGAGAAGTCGCAACTGCCTCCCGAGATGGGGCAGGGCCCAAAGAGCTCATCTATCGCCATGTCTGTCCGGCGAGCCATGCCGGACAGATGCCACGTGGCGGCGCGCCTGCCCTTGAAGGCGCTCGCCCGGAACTGCAACTGGTCAGGAAAATCCTGCCGCCAGTCGATCGCGGCGAGATATCCCGGACCGCGCCTTGCTCCTTTGCCCGACCCGGAGGCGCTCACCTCGCCATATGCTGCGAATGTTGATGATCTGTTCAGGTGCTGGAGCCGGATAGCCGGCGTCACCGTCGCGCTCGTGGATGACCGTGTGGCCGGGCGGCGCTCACGGCTGCCGGTGAGGCCGGCGCCGCTCACGGTGACGCTGGCGAACATGTCCCAATTGCGCCACGCGATCGTCGGCGTTGGGCCGCGCCCGAGTGGGCGACGCGGGGCCTGGTCCGCCCACTGCGCCTTGAGTGGTTGTGTGGCGAGTGCTTCGCTGGAGGTTCGCTGCGCAGCAGCGCGGGGCGCTGCAGGTCGGAAGGCGACGGTGTCCATACCAGCCAGCGATCCCCAGGGCAAGAAAGCCGTAAGCGCGGAGCCGGCGCTCGCATGGTCTGGTGAAGGCGTCCACACACTGTCGTCAGCCCGGGCCAGCGAATTGTCCATGGTCACAACATATAAGGGCGACAGCATCAGCCCCGCCTGCCGCGCCAGTGTCCGCCGCGACTTTCTCGACGATGGGCTACTGATATCGCGCAGCAAGGCGCACGGCAGCCGGGGGTGGGCGTGGCCATGTGGCATCTGCCATAATCCTGAAGTCAGGCATGCTCGGGATGTTTAGGTGATGTTTAATAATCAGCATTGAAGTGTTTGAGTCAATCTGATTCTTGTGTAAATAACACTTGCCAGCTGGCGGATCGACATGTCAAAATAAAGTAAATATACCGACGCTATGCTTTTCGACTATTTGCACCGTGCGCGGAATATTTGGCGATAATGGCTGTTTTGCTAACTGTTTTGCGTCCAGTTCAGCCGCCGCTGAATGGCGTCGCGCCCCCGGCGATGGCGTAACAGGCGTCGCGGCGTTTCGCTCAGAACAGGCGTTCTGGCATTTTCAGTAAGTCGCCCGGCGACACGTGCGTTTCCGGAGAGAAGGAGTGAGGGACGAGGGGCCCCTTGCCCTGGCGCTGCACCAATATTTCTCTGGTGCTGGCGCGTCGGGTGGCGCCGCCGGCCATGGCGACGGCGCTCATCAGGTTGAGGCCCGGCCGCCATGGATATTCGCCGGCCCGCTCAACCTCACCTGTCACGTAAATTGGTCGCCACGCAGTCACCGTGACCGTCACCCGCGGGCTGACTAGCGGTCCCTTCAGACGGGCGGCGATCGCCTTCTCAGCCTCAGCCGGGGTGAGGTCTACAACCCGGATCTGGCCGGCCAGCGGCAAGGCGATGACGCCATCCTGGCCAACCATCACCGGCCCACTAATCCGGTCTTCGCCATAGACGACGATGCGCAACTGGTCGCCCGCCCCAAGGCGGGGCGATGTCTCGAGCGCCGCTACCGTTGACCTCACCGACCGGGCGCCGCCGGCATCTGCGGCGCATCCGCTCATGGCAGGCAGTATCAGAAGCAAGCTGCGCATCAGGTGTTGTGGCCGACGCAGGGCTGGTGTCCTGAGCATGGCGCGATCCTTTCACCGGTCGATTACCGGCGCGAGCACCCTTTGAAAAAAAGTTTAAATGATGATCGAATGTCGGAAAAGTATATATGTCCGTAATTTGGCGCCATTCATCTTTATTGATATTTTTTAATCTTCCAGGCGGCTTGTGTAATATCGCCTCGTCATGTATTTCGGCCTGCCAGAGTCTGGTCCTTTGTTTCAGGGCAGGCGCATGCTCCCCACTCCATCAGGGGCGAATCCTGATCGATCTGACAAGGCCGTTTGATGGGAAGTCTCTCCAGGTGCGCGCGGCTTGAAAGCGTAGGCAGAGAATGGCCGCTACCGCATTCTCCCAACGATCGCACTGTTGCAAGGATCCGCCCGCCATCCTGCAGGTGGCGAGCGCCTTCCTTCAACGACTGACGCCGGGCGCGACCACTGCAATTGACGCGCCCCGCAGATAGTACGGCTTGCGACCAGGGTCAGGCTGAGAGGATATGTTTGGGTTGCGGGAGCAGGGAAGGGCGAGCGCTGGCGGCCCGTCGCTACGCGGACCTGCGTCCAGATCGGGGCCGGTTGTCAGTTCGCCCTTATTTGCCCCGTCCCGGTCACCAAAAGCGGCGACCCTCGCGTCTGCCCCGTGCAACACGGCGCGGTCAGCGGCTGTCGTTCACCACCTCAAACTCCTCGGTGATAAACAGGGGCGACCGCGCCAGATCGATGAACGTCTTCTCATCGGCCAGCAGCGCTGCTCCCGCCGCTGCAGCTTCAGGCGAACGATGCGTAAAATCGGCCATGCTGTCCCACCACAGTTCGGCGACGCCATCAAAGCCATCTGGGCCGCCCCGCGCTGCGGTCAGCCAGGGCGCGGCGTCTTCGGGCAGCGTGTGGCTTTGCACGTAGCGGCGCAGGCGCAGAGACCCGGCGTGGGAGCGAACCAGCGGCGCATGATGCTCGCGCCAATAACGCTGAAATTCGGCCCGCGACAGATGCGGCAGGCGCACGAGGCAAAAAGTGAGCTTGATCATGGCGTTTCCCCTGTTGTCACGATGTGTGTCGCTCCCGTCCGTTGGGGCGCATCACGCGATCTGCGCACTCTGGCGCTTAAATGGCGCTGAGCTGAAGCCTTTGGCCGGTTACGCCAGAAGGTCCGGATATGCCCACAGCAGTCAAGGCGCCTGCCAGCATCCGGCTCCGGGCAAACGGAACCTCCGCAGGGCGGATCGGAAGAGCTGCAATTGCCGCCAGATATCGCCCGTCGCCGCCAGGGGGCAAGCCCATTGACGCGCGGCGTCTGCTTGCCATTCGTCCCGCGATCCTCGGCCGCAAGCTGGCGCGCTTCAGCCCGGCGCCAGGCACAATCGCCCAATGTCCCGGCCGGAAGCAGATCCCACCTGACTTGCTGGCGTCAGCGGCGATCGGACTCAACTGCATTTGTCCAGATGATTTCGCCCAGGACCAAACCACACTATGGTTGGCCCATTCGCCGCGCATCGTCGTGGGGATCGGTTGGGTCAGGGGCATAAGTGATCATCAGGGCTATCGCACATCTCGTATTTTGCCTCGCGGCGCTGATCCTGGCCGGATTGGGCGGCATGGCCCTGGGCTATCAGATCCCGGCGCCGTGGACGTGGGCGACGATCATCGCGCTGCTTGCGGCCATGTTGGTGGTGCTGGCGCTGTGGTTCACCCGACGCAGGCTGGTGGCGATGGCGAGCTGGCTGGCCATCTTCGTGGCGTTGGCCCTGTGGTGGGGCAGCATACGCCCATCCAACGACCGTGACTGGGCGGCGGACGTCGCCCACGGCGTCGTCGCCGAGGTGCAGGGCGACGACATCACCGTGAAAAACGTGCGAAATTTCGCCTGGCGCACCGAGCATGAGGGCGAACCCCGCTGGGAGACCCGCCACTACCGCTTCTCCGACCTGCGCAATCTCGACGTGTTCACCTCCGTCTGGGATAGCCCGGCCATCGCCCACACCCTTGTCAGCTTCGGTTTCGCCGATGGCGAGCGTCTGGTGTTCTCCGCCGAAATTCGCCGGCAGCGGGGAGAGGAGTTCTCGTCGATCGGTGGGTTCTTCAAGGAATTCGAAATGGTGCTCATCGCTGCGGATGAGCGCGACATCGTCAAATTGCGCACCAATTATCGCAAGGAGCAGGTGTCGCTGTTCCCGGTGGATGCCGATGACCGCTTCCGCCGCGCCTTGCTGACGTCCTATCTCAATTACGGCAATGAGCTGGCGATCAAGCCCGCCTGGTACGAAACCATCTGGGCCAATTGCACCACGGTGGTTTACCGGCTGGCCCGCACGCTGGTCCCAGGCGCCACGCTCGACTGGCGCATCCTGTTCTCAGGCTATCTGCCGGATTATCTCTACGATCATGGCTTCATCACCACCCAGCTGCCGCTGGACGAAGTCAAGCGACGCGCCAAAATCAGCGCGCTCGCCCAGAGCCTGCCAGACGACGCCGACTTTTCGGCCGGCATTCGTGCGGGCGAGGTGGCGACGCTGCAGCCAGGGGCGCTTCCCCGCACCCAGCTCACCACTGGAAAATAATACCAATGCGCGAAGCTGCCGACGCATCTGCGACCTGACAAGCTCAAGCCGTGCGCTGGCCTCGGCATCTTCCAATGAGTCATGCCCTTCGGCGAGGAGGGTAAAGCGGGCAAGCCACGGGAAAGGCGCGGGCACGAGCGTGAGCCACGCCGGCGCAACAGGGCAAAGGAGCAGGCCACCCGCCATCCTCACGGCCCATTGGCAGAGCCAGCGCCACGCAAGCTCGCCACTAGCCTGCCCCATGTCAGCCGCTATGCGGTCAGTCGCTCACGCCGCCCAGCAGCATGTATTTGATTTCCATATATTCTTCCAGGCCATAGCGGGAACCCTCCCGGCCGAGGCCAGACTGCTTGACGCCGCCAAACGGCGCCATTTCATTGGCCAGCGCCACGGCGTTCACCCCCACCATGCCGCTTTGCAGCGCCTCGGCGACGCGCCAGATGCGCGCCATGTCGCGCGAGTAAAAATAGGCCGCGAGGCCGAACTCGCTGTCATTGGCCATGGCGATCACCTCAGCCTCTTCGGTGAACGAGACAATGGGAGCCAGCGGCGCAAAGGTCTCTTCCTTCGTCACCTTCATCGCCTGGGTGACGCCTGTGATCACGGTCGGCTCAAAGAAGGTCGCGCCCAGGGCCGAACGTTTGCCGCCGGTCACCAGCCGCGCGCCCTTGCCGAGCGCATCGGCGATATGGTCCTCGACCTTTTCCACCGCCGCCTCATTGATCAGCGGCCCCTGTTCGGTCTGGGGATCAAGCCCATCGCCAAGCCGCAATTGTGCTGCCCGCTCCGCCAGCCTTGCCGCGAACGCCTCGACCACCCCGGCCTGGACATAGATGCGGTTGGCGCAGACGCAGGTCTGGCCCGCATTGCGAAATTTGGAATCCATCGCCCCGCTCACAGCGGCGTCGAGGTCGGCGTCATCGAACACGATGAACGGCGCATTGCCGCCCAGTTCCAGCGACAGCCGCTTGACGCTGTCGCTGCACTCGCGCAGCAGCCATCGGCCCACGCGGGTCGAGCCGGTGAATGAGATCTTGGCCACCAAAGGGTTGTGGCAAAATTCCAGTCCGAGCGGCTCAGCGTCGCCAGTGATCACCGAAAACAGCGCCGCCGGAACGCCAGCGCGCAGGGCGAGCACGGCAAGGGCAAGCGCCGATAGCGGCGTCTGCTGCGCGGGCTTCAGAACCATGGCGCAACCCGCGGCAAGCGCCGGTCCAACCTTGCGGGTGATCATGCCATTTGGAAAGTTCCACGGCGTAATGGCGGCGCACACGCCAACTGGCTGTTTGAGCACGATAATGCGCTGGTCCGGAGCGGCGGCAGGCACGATATCGCCGTAGGCCCGTTTGGCCTCCTCACCAAACCATTCGAGATAGGCGGCGTTCGAGACGATCTCACCGCGCGCCTCGGCCAATGGCTTGCCCTGCTCCCTGGTCAGGATCAGGGCAAGGTCGTCGGCATTGGCGATCACCAGATCGTACCAGGCCCGCAAAATCCGCGCGCGCTCACGGGCTGGCCGCCTGGCCCATTCCTGCTGGGCGATATGGGCGGCGGCGATAGCGCGCCGCGCCTGTTCTGCCCCCAGATTGGGGACCTCGGCGATCAGTTCGCCGTTGACAGGGTTCACCACGGGCATGGCGTCTGCCATAGACGCCGCAACCCATTCGCCCGCTACCAGGGCCCGGTCGGTGAGCAGCGATGGATCACGCAGCTGAATGCCGGCTTTTCGCGCCAATGCCGCCCCGGCTTCCCGGGCTGCTGCGTTCTCCGCGTGCTGGACGTCCTGCTGCGCCTGGGTCATCGTTTGCTCTCCTTTTGCCGTGTATGCACAGTCGCTACCGTGCCGTCGCATGGACGGCGCCGCGACGAGCCCAATCCACCGCCCTCGAGCGACAGGCGCATCGCGGGCATGGGCCGCAGAACCGGCTGGCCGCCATGATAGCCGCGCCGCTACAGGGCGGAAACGGACCGCGCCCACGAACAGCACATGCGCATGGCGCCGCGTGAGTCATCCACCTGATAAAGCTGGCGACATGCCCTAACGTAAGGCAACCGTATCCGTGCGCCTGCGGGCACAGTGGCCGGACCGCTGCTGATCGGGCCTTGACCCGTTCCTGGAATGACTGTGGCGACGGACACATCCGTGGGCGCCAAAGCCAGCGCGCCAAAGCCAGTGCGCCGGGCCAGTGCGCCAGGCCAGTGTGCCTGGGCATGGCGTCTCCACGCTGCTCATAGCTCCTCAGCGATCTCGTCTGGAATCTCCAGATGCGAGCCGGCGCCATGCAACCAGTCATCCACGATCGCGGCGAGGACGTCTGGCTGCATGCGCAGGCGACCTCGCAAGGCGCATTCCCACACTTCGCCGATGCGCCAGCCGGTTGCGGTGAGCGCCCTGACCGCGCGGGCGTCGACATCCTGGTTGCGACCGATCTTGTCGCGCCAGAAATCCGCCCTCTGGGCTGGCCAACGAAACATGTGACAGCCATGGCCGTGCCAGAAACAGCCATGCACAAACACGACAGCGCGAAAGCGCGGAAATACCAGGTCGGGCGTGCCGGGCAGGTTGCGGTCATGCAAGCGGTAGCGCAGCCCCCGGGCGTGCAGCGCCTTACGTAACAGCAGTTCCGGCCGCGTATTGCTGCCCCTGATGCCGCGCATCATTCGGCTACGTGTCGGGGCGTCGACAATGTCTGTCATTGCACCATGGTGAGGCGGCGCCTGCGCCAGCGCAAGGCAGGCGCTTTGGGGCCGGCAGATGGCTGCCGCGCCTCCCGCTACGCCAGTGCCCCGCCAGGGGAGCAGGCAACTCCCTGCCCACTTTTTGGGGCGCGCTCACAATGATGCGAGCGCAAAGCCAAACGAACTCAACGCCATGTCGGAACGCCGGGCGAATCCATCCACAAGGCGGGGGATTTTACGACAAACGTATGACCCCCGCCGTTGACATCCGAGCGGCCTGTCCCCTATAAGCCACTCATCGGCGGCGGACATGAACGGTTCGCCCCACTGCCCATCTCCAGCAGGACAGGCGGATTGACCCGGCGGGTTGTCGGGGTGATCTGGTTTTGCTGTTTGAATGTGGAAGGCTGATCGGGTAATCTGGTCGG
>NZ_JCAWFG010000057.1:0-19900 GCF_059740505.1 Camelimonas sp. FR25
CGGCGCCCCGGTGGGGCTGGGGGGCTGATAAACCCGGAAGCGCCGACCGGATCGCCGGAGCGACAGGAATAGTTTTTGCCTTTCTTTGCGGCATCTACAAGACATATCGATGGCTAAATCGAGGGTTGTCAGTAAAATTTGCTTGATTATGGTATGATATAGTATCTATGCGTTATTGTTGCTTTGGGCGATGATCGATTTATTGTGTACCAACGCTGCATTTCCTAACGGTAGGTTCATGGTGCGCGCGCAGCGATAATGCACACACACGGCGGCTCGCGCCGCGCGGTGATCGCGTTTCAGTCATTTACCTTTTGCCCGAACTGCGCTCAGATGGTCTTGGGTCGCTGCCCATGCGTGCGGAGTGCTCGGCCCTCCGGTGAGTGGCGTGGCAACCAGGCCAGGCATGGGTACACTCAGATCCACGGCTGACGTCTGGTTACCACCTGACGCCGGAGTGGAGGTCGCCGAAGGGCCAAGGAACGCGAGCGTTCAAGACGGGAGCACATGACAGACGATCCCCCTGGCGCCAAGCGAGTTGCGCAATTTGTACTGGTGGCAAGTGTGGTCCAGCTGGACAACGTCCGGGGTTCAGGTGCTGCGGCCGGTCGCGTGGGGGATCAGCCCCAGCAGACTTCGTTTGACCGGCTCGAACTCAGTGTATTGCTCAATCTCTATGGACGCAGGGTGGCGCAGGGGGAGTGGCGCGACTACGCGATGGATTTCCACCGCGACCGGGCCATTTTTTCAGTCTATCGGCGGGCGTCTGAAGCTCCCCTGTACCGCATTGAGAAGCAGCCCAGGCTGGAAAGACGGCAAGGAAAATGGAGCGTCTCCGACGCTTCAGGGCGTGTCCTCAGGCGTGGCGACGACCTCGCGCGGGTGTTGGCGGCCATTGACAGGCCGCTCAAACTTATCGCTCCCTGGGACCTGTGAGATCTGTCGAAATTGTGGCGGGCCCCTGCGTGAGTCCGCGCAGTCCGCGACGCCCGTAAGCCAGATTGATCGCCAATTGGGTGAGAGAGCGTGCCACTGTCGTTCCAGCCCTCATGCAGCCGCCCGCACGCTTTGGCCGTTATTACGAAAACCCAGAAATCGCGCGCTGGCAGGGCAAGCAATTCAGCACGGGCCGAAACTCGAGGTGCACGTCGCCGCGCTAAACCCTGCGGTATCTGCGCCCGAGGCTTTGGGCTTATCGGTCAGTTGCCCGCTCACGGTCGAAGCACGGACACGGGCAGGTCAAAGACACGAAAGGGGCCGGACTGGCCGGCCCCCCGACGTGTACACGCCAATCAAGAGGCTTACGCGGCTTCTTCCTGCACGCCATCTTCAGCGCCGGCCTCTGCCTTCACGGCGCGCGGGCTCTTGGCAAGCGACTCATCCACCAGCTTGCGGGCCTCGGTGTCGGTGATCTTGTTCACAGCGGCAAGTTCGGAGATGACCCGCTCGAGGGCCGCCTCATACAACTGACGCTCGCTATATGATTGCTCCGGCTGGGCGTCGGAACGGTGTAGATCGCGGACGACTTCGGCGATGCTGACCAGGTCGCCAGAATTAATCTTCGCCTCGTATTCCTGGGCACGGCGCGACCACATGGTGCGCTTGACGCGTGCGCGACCCGTGAGAGTCACCAACGCCTTGGAGACAATATCGGTGTCAGCAAGCTTGCGCATGCCTACGCTCGCCGCCTTGGATGTCGGCACGCGCAGGGTCATCTTGTCCTTGTCAAAGCTGATGACAAACAGCTCCAGCTTGAACCCGGCGACCTCCTGCTCCTCAATGGCCAGGATGTGGCCAACCCCGTGCGACGGGTAGACAATGGCCTCGCCAGTCTTGAAACCAAGCTTGTTAGCTGTTTTCTTTGCAGTCATGATTCGGAAAGCCTCCTGATCACGCTCCAATAGGGACGTGCTCGTCGACGTCGGGCGGACGATCGCCATTATCGTGCTGGGCGTTGGGCCCCGCACCTGCAGATGGTCGCAAAACAACCTGCTCGCGAGGGCAGCGGCACTGTCGTCGCAAGCAGAGCATTTTCAGCGAACAGGTTCGCGTGCCCGACCACATGCGTGCTCAGGCATCGCTCAGACACATTCATTATCACAAATTTGCGCAGAATCAAAGCGTTCGCCCGAATCGCTGCTGATGCGGTCGATTCGCGCCAGGTGGAGCGGATGTTGCATGACATGCCGCACGGACCGCGCGTGTGCGCTTATCGCTCAGGAATTCAGCTGCAAACGCAGAACATTCGCGCGCTCATCCGGCGGCCGGGCCGGCCATTCTGCACGGGCCCGCGCGGCAGTGGAAGGTGGTTGCGGTCCAGGAACGCAGGCCAGCAGCAGTTCGGGCCGCCAGGGCATCACCCTTCAACATGCGGTCTGTTTGGTGGGCCAGCAGCCGCGAGACTGCGTGTCATGCCAAATCGTGGCGTGGCGAGGTAGACAGGTCCGGGTGCTGGCCTGATCACAACCTGGGAAAGCGCCCGATCCGTCCATCTGGAAACAGATCTGGCCTTATTGGCGCGAATAGAAACCACGTCGCATCAATCAGGCCATGTGGTCTGACCACGCCTGATTTAGATCAGTCGCCCTCACCGGGCGCGGTCGACAACAGTTCCAGCTTGCCGGGCTTGCCATCCCATTCCTTTGCGTCAGGCGGAGCGTCGCGCTTGCGCGTAATATTTGGCCAGGATGCAGACAAATCGGTATTCAGCTTAAGCCAGTCCTCGAGGCCTGGCTCAGTGTCCGGCTTGATCGCTTCGGCGGGGCATTCAGGTTCGCACACGCCGCAGTCGATGCACTCGTCAGGATTGATAACGAGAAAGTTCTCACCCTCATAGAAGCAGTCAACGGGGCACACTTCCACGCAGTCGGTGTACTTGCACTTGATGCAGTTCTCAGTGACGACGTATGTCATCGTGACCTCGTATAGCCCCAGCGCTTGATCGCCAGTAGCACACTTACGTTCCCCACCTGTCACGCGGGGCGCGGATTGATGGTCTGCAGCCAATCGGGTGCAGGATGCAGCACTTGTCCGGCCGTTCCGGAAAACACCGCAGGTCAGCCGCGCTGACGGGTGTCTGACACCAGGTCGGGAAGATGCTGACGCATCCGCGACCTGCGAAGCTCAAGCGCCGCTCCGGCTTGACCGGAACCCGACGGGTCATGCTCGTCGCGTTCCGGAATAAGCCTTGGGCCCTTCAGATAGTCTGGCCACGCCGCATTCTCAACATCGAAAGTGAGCCAGACGGCATCACAATTATCCGTCATGTATCAGTCAGATGGCTTGACCATGTCTTCCCATTGCATCGCGGCCTCCTGGGCAGGGCCCCTGCGCGCCGGGAGGCCGGTGACCCGTATTACGCGCACCCCCCCGGGGAGGGTGAGGGTGAGAACGTCTCCGGTCTTTATGCCTTTGCCTGGGGATTCGATGCGCGCTCCGTTGAGCCGCACCTTGCCCCCGACCACGAGCTGCACCGCCAGGGGTCTGGTGCGCGCCATACGGGCAAACCAAAGCCATTTGTCCACGCGCATGCGCTCAGCGGGGTCAGTCATGCCTGTCAAGCGTTGGTGTGAGGGAGAGGGGCGTCACGCTCCCAGACGAGAACGGCGCCCCATCGTCGGGGCGCCGCTCTACTTCAGGATTTATCGCCGTTCTGCATGCGCTCCTTGAGCGCCAGCAATTTGGCGAAAGGTGAATCGGGGTCTGGCTGTTTCTCTCTGCGCGCTGGCTTGTGGTCGCCGCGCTGGTCCTGTCGGGCGTCATGCCGCGTATCCTGACGCGGACGGGGGTGACGGGGGCCTTCGCCACGTCCAGCATCCTGGCCCGGCGTAAATCCGCCCCGGAAGCCGCCTTTCCGCTTGTCGTCGCCGGCCCTGCCAGCTCCACGGTTCTGACGGTCGTCACCACCTGCGCGCGTTCCGCCGCGCCCGCCTTCAGGACGCTGGTTGTCCTGGCGAGGACCGCGACCCCGGCCAGGGCCGTCGCGTCGGCCATGGCGTGGCTGACTATGACGCTGCGGACGCCAGATATCGATGAGCGTCGGTCCATCGGGTTCGGCGCCTTCTGCTTCGGCAGAAGCTTCCGCATCCGCGACGCCAGCGTCGGGAGCATCTGCGTCGACAAGCGTCGGCGCTACTTCCTGCTCGATGGCGACGGGGGCATCCGCTTCGACCTCAACCGCCGCAGGCGTGTCCAGCTGGTTCGTGCTCGCCGCCTCGGCGACGACGGCGTCGCCAGCTGGCGCCGTTTCGTCCGTAGCCGCGGTATTGCCGCCCGCGTCCGCAGAGCTGGCGTCGTCTGCCGCTGCTTCGGCTGGAGCGGTCACGGCGCGTGGGGCCAGCGGGACGGTGATGGCTGGGCCCTCGCGCTGCTCGGAGGCATAGTTCAGCGAGCGCAGGATCGATGCGAAATCATCGCCGGCACAGCCGACGAGTGAGGTCATGGCCACGGTCACCACGAAGCCGTCGCCGTCGGCCGCGCCGGGCGGTGGTTCTCCGGGCGTGACGCCAGGCCGGTAAGTCACCGCCGGTCGTATCAGATCGGCAAGCCGTTCAAGAATGTCCACGCGCACGGCGCGCGCGCCGCACACCCGGAAACCAGCAGCCCGGTACAGGTCGCGGCTGATGCTCGGGTCGACCACGATGGAGGTGCGGCCAGATGCAGCCAGATGCGGCAACTCATCAAGGCCCCGTGCGGCGGCCTCGCTCTGGTCGGCATGCTTGAGCGCCCACAGCTGGACGGCGAGCGCGCGCGGCGCGGGCTTCAGCAAGGCTGGGGCGTAGATGTGATAGGCGCCGAAACGCAGGCCGTATTTGCGCAGTTGCGCGCGTCCGTTCTGATCGAGCGACTTGACGTCCTGCGCGACCCGTGACCGTTCCAACACGCCAAGCGCCTCAACGACCTGGAAGGCGACGCCGCGCGCCAGTCCGTCGATGTCGGCGGCCTCCTCAAGCGTGGTCAGGGCGCCAAGAAGCTTGGCGACATGGGTCTTGAGCCAAAGATCAACGCGCGCCTGGGCCTTGTCACGCGCTTCACCCACGAGCATCTCGTCGGCGAGGAGGATGACACGAGGCTCGAGCAGCTTGTCGCCAGGCGCCAGTTTCGCAACGGTGTCGCCGAGCCAACGCAATGAGCCGTCATTCGACAGCACAAACGCTTCGTCCACAGCCATTGCGATGCGTTCCGCACGGGCGGTGAGCTCGGGGCCGAGAGATTTCTGGGCCGCAGCGCGCAACGCGCGGGCTTCCGAACCATCCGCCTGCGGGTCAGGAACGAATACGAGGCCGCGGAGATTGCCCACGTGCTGCTGTTCGACGCTGACTTCGCCCGTGGGCGTGACTACTGCTTCCATATGCGCGTTCTCTCTGAGGCGCCGCATCAGCACGCTTGTGCGCCGGTCCACGAAGCGGCTTGCCAGCCGCTCGTGTAATGCATCCGAAAGTCTGTCCTCTACCTGACGGGCGCGCTCCTGCCAATGCTCAGGATCGCCCAGCCAGTCGGGGCGGTTGGCGACGTATGTCCAGGTACGTACCTGGGCGATGCGCGCCGACAGGGCGTCGATGTCCCCATCAGTGCGGTCAACCACGGCTATTTGCCGGGCAAACCAATTTTCATCAAGCTTTCCATCCCGCATCAGAGCACGAAATATTGTGCTGACAAGCTCTGCATGTGCGTGGGGGGAAACTTTTCTGTAGTCGGGCGTCTGACAGACATCCCAAAGCCGGGCGATGGCGGTGGGGTGGCGGGCCAGCCCGGTTACTGAGACATCGCCGGCGAGGGCCTCCAGCACCGCCATGTCGTCGGCGATCTGGGCGCGGGTCAGCCCCACTTCTCTGGGAATGGCGCCAAGCGAAACCAGCAGGCCGCGCACCGAGCGAAAATTGAGCTCGGTGTTGCGCCATTGCAGAACCCGCACCGGGTCAAACGTATGCTCTTCGATCGCCCTCGCCAGTTCCGGCTCGAACGCCGGACATCGTCCAGTCGTCCCGAATGTTCCGTCGCGCATGTAGCGCCCGGCTCGTCCGGCGATCTGGCCAAACTCCGCCGGGTTCAGGCGGCGAAAGCCAAAGCCGTCAAACTTGCGGTCGCTGGCGAAGGCGACATGGTGCAGGTCGAGGTTGAGCCCCATGCCGATCGCGTCGGTGGCGACCAGATAGTCCACCTCGCCTGACTGGAACATGGCGACCTGGGCGTTGCGGGTGCGCGGCGAAAGTGCGCCCAGCACCACGGCCGCGCCGCCTTTTTGCCGACGGATCAGTTCGGCGACCGCATAAACCTCATCAACGGAGAAGGCGACAATGGCCGAACGGGGCGGCAAGCGGGTGATCTTCTTGCCGCCAGCGAACATGAGCGTTGACAGGCGTGGCCGTGTGACAATCTGGGCGCCAGGCAGCAATTGCTCGATCAGCGGCTTCATGGTCAGCGAGCCAATGACCAGCGTCTCCTCGCGACCGCGCATGTTCAGCAGTCGATCGGTAAAGACATGGCCGCGACCGAAATCAGCGGCCAGCTGGATTTCGTCGATCGCGCAAAAGGCGACGCTAATGTCGCGCGGCATCGCCTCGATGGTGCAGATCCAGTAGCGCGGGCGGGCCGGCTTGATCTTCTCTTCACCGGTAATCAGCGCCACATGTGATGCGCCGACCTTCTCGACCACCCGCTGATAGACCTCGCGCGCCAAAAGGCGCAGCGGCAGGCCGATCATGCCTTCGCCATGAGCGATCAGCCGTTCAATGGCCAGATGGGTCTTGCCGGTATTGGTTGGGCCCAGAATGGCAGTGACGCCGCGAGACCGTTCATTGGCGGGGAGGGTGCGTCTGCTCATCGGCGGCGGAGCGCCGGCGTGCCGGCGCGCGTCCTGTGGGTGTGGTCCGGAGTGGCCGGATGGGGCGGCGGAATTATCCGCGGCGGGCGATCACAAACGACGTGCGAGGGGCTGAGGCTGGCGTCGCCGCCCGTCAGCATTCCCTATGTGGCGCTTCGCACCCGCTTGCGCAATGAGGCGACTGCCAGGAACGCCGTCCCCCGAACACGGTCGGAGAACTGGCGCATTGGCAGGGGAGCCCTGGTGGGTCAGCCCTGTCGGGCTGCGATGGCGTCCGCGACAGCGACGACGTGCTTGCCGATCTCTGCGTGCAGGATTTCGACCATCTTGCCATCTACCGAAAGCACGCCCTTGCCGGCGTTCTCGGGTTGCTGGAAGGCGGCGATAATCTTGCGCGCCCACTCAACCTCGGCGGCGGGCGGAGCGAAAATGTCGTTGGCTGGCTCGACCTGCGTGGGATGGATCAGCGTCTTGCCGTCGAAACCAAAGTCGCGGGCCTGTTCGCACTCGGCGCGGAAGCCGTCCATGTCCGAAATGTTGTTGTAAACGCCATCCAGAATGTCGAGGCCTTCAGCGCGCGCGGCGGTCAGCGCCAGAGACAGCCAGGCCAGCATAGGCGCCCGGCCAGGGACAAAGCGGGCGCGGGTCTCCTTGGCGAGGTCGTTGGTGCCCATGACAAAGCAGGCAAGGCGCGTGCTGCGATCACGCGCCGCGGCGGCGATGCGGGCGATGTCGAGGATCGCCGCAGGCGTCTCCACCATCGCCCAGACGCGGATGTGCTCCGGCGCGTCGGCCAAAAGTTTGCCAACGTCCTGCAAGGCTTCGGGGCTCGACACCTTCGGGATGAGGATGCCATCGGGGTTGGCGGCGGCGGCGGCGATGATGTCGTCGCGGCCCCACGGCGTATCAAGACCATTGGCGCGAATGATCACCTCTCGCGGCCCATAGCCTCCAGCCTTCACGGCGGCGCACACCTGCTCACGGGCCGTCAGCTTGGCGTCCGGCGCCACCGCGTCCTCGAGGTCAAGAATCAGGGCGTCAGCGGCAAGGGTCTTTGCCTTTTCCAGCGCGCGGGCGTTGGAGCCCGGCATGTAAAGGACGCTGCGGCGAGGCCGGATGGCGGTCATCAGGAGCTCCTGGATTTGTGATCTTCGGCTGTTATGCGGAACATGTCCTGCTCGTTACCGGTTGTGCCGGTTTTGAACAATTTCGCAAGCCTGGAGGCTCTGTGAAGCTGGCGCCACAGCAGATTTTACAATTTCGGCTGGTGCATAAAATGGTTGCGCCCATGGGTCCTGAGGCGCAAACGGGGCGGCGATCCGTCCCAAAGGCGCACCGGCCACGCCCCGCGCGACATCTCGCGCATCCGGCGATTGCCTGCCTGCGGCCTGGACGCAAACCGCAAGGAAAGCATATGGCCAGAGAAGCTGTCCCGAGCGAATTCCCGTCACGCCTGCGCGAAGGCTACAAGGCCTTTCTCAAGGACCGTTTTCCGGGCGAACGCAGTCGTTACGAAGTGCTCGCAGAGCGCGGGCAAAGCCCGGAAGTGCTGATTATCAGCTGCTGCGACAGCCGTGTGTCGCCGGAGGTTATTTTTGACGCCAGCCCGGGCGAGCTGTTCGTGGTTCGCAACGTCGCCAATCTGGTTCCGCCGTTCGAAACGGGTGGCGATTTTCACGGCACGTCCGCGGCGCTCGAGTTCTCCGTCCAGGCGCTCAAGGTGAAGCACATCGTGGTGCTGGGCCACCAGATGTGCGGCGGCATCAAGGCGTTCGCCAATGATGCCGAGCCGCTGTCGCCGGGCGATTTCATTGGCAAATGGATGTCACAGATCCAGCCGGCGGCGGATGCGCTCGGCCCGCAGGCGCGCACCGCAGCGGACTACGTCGCCCGGCTTGAGCTGGCCGCCATCGAGCTATCGCTGAAGAATCTGATGACCTTCCCGTGTGTGCGCATCCTCGCCGAACGCGGTCAGCTCGCCCTGCATGGCGCCTATTTCGGCGTCGCCGACGGCGTATTGCGCGTGCGCAATCCGGAGACTGGGGCGTTCGAGCCTGCGGTAGATGGCATCGACGGCATCGGTCGTATGCCTCCGCGTTGTGACTGAGGCCAACGTGGCATTGCACAGACTGTCAGGCCCCGGCCTGTGCCTGATTTTGCTGCCCATTTGGGGCAGCAGAGGCCTGACGGGATTGGCGCCTACAGCTAGTTAGCCAGCCTGATGCTTGGGGTTATACCCAAGCGTGAGGCGTGGGCGGTGCTGCTCAACTCTCCATCGCTTAAAGCGAAACCCCGCCAAAATTGGCGGGGTTGGTGAGTAGCCATCGCGGCCCCTGGAGGCGCACTTTCGCATTTCAGGTGAAGCAAGAGCTCACTCGCCCTTGAGCTTGTTCGCCCGATCGATCGCTTCGACGATGAACTTGCGCGCTTCGTCAGCATCGCCCCAGCCGGCGAGCTTCACCCACTTGCCGGGCTCCAGATCCTTGTAATGAAGGAAAAAGTGCTCGATCTGCTTCCAGGTGATCTCGGGCAGGTCGGTGTAATTTTCGACGTTTTCGTATCGGCGGGTCAGCTTGGTGACCGGCACAGCGATGATCTTCTCGTCGCCGCCGCCATCGTCTTCCATCTTGAGCACGCCGATCGGGCGGCAGCTCATCATGGCGCCCGGCAGGATCGGGCGGGTGTTGGCGACCAGCACGTCGATCGGATCACCATCCTCCGACAGGGTGTGAGGCACGAAGCCATAATTGCCCGGATAGCGCATGGGGGTGTACAGGAAGCGGTCGACCTTCAGGATCGCGGCCTCCTTGTCCATCTCATACTTGATGGGCTCACCGCCGAGCGGCACTTCAATGATGACATTGATGTCGTGAGGCGGGTTTTTGCCGATCGGGATCGCGTCAAGGCGCATATGCTGATTTCCGCTAGATTCCAGAGAAAAGGAGACATGACCCGTCCGGGTCCTGAACGGCGTCTGTTTAGGTCCGAACCGGCGCAATCACAAGTCGCCTGTCACCGCAGCATTTCGCCCTAGACCCTCCGCGCTGGCATGCGCCGGGGCGCAGCAACGCATCCTGTCGCCTCATACACTAGATAAAGATGAAACCAGTGCGTGAAAACGCTACGCCGCCGATCGACAGACTGGATCGCGCGTGCGGAGTGCCGCCAATGGCGCTGTAGAAGGCGCAGCCGCGCTCATTTGAATCGAGACACCAGACGATGGTTGGCGACATGCCTTGCGTCGAGAGGTCACGCCGGGCAGCGCGGAAAATCCGTCCGCCGAGACCGAGACCGTGGCACACCGGGTCAACATAAAGCGCGTCGATTTCGCCCCGCTGCGGCAGGGACATGTTACGGTTCGGCCCATAGATCACATATCCGCCAACCCGCTGTCCGATCTCCAGCACGAGCACCTTACGTCTGATTGCCCTTGCCCCGCGCACAGTCTGGTCACGCCACCAGTCTGGCCCGCGTCGGCTGATCATGCGCTCAAGGATGGCGCCCGGGATGATGCCGCGATAGGCTTCCCGCCAGGCGGCGTCATGCACGAGACAGAGGCCCTCGGCATCAGAAGGCCGCGCACGTCGAATACTGGTGACGAGCTCACGCATTCTCAAAGCCTAAGAAGAGCGCGCCCATCTCGCAAGCTCTGCAATATTGACGAACGCGTGAGGCAGTTGTGTGATAATATACTGATTCAATTATGGTAAATGCATCCAATCTCAATCTGCAGCCCTTCGTGGCGTAGGACGCTGCTTTGGTTCGCCGGCCCATTCTGCTACACAAGCGCGGCTTGAGGCGGATTGCCAACGGGCGGCTATGCCCGCTGGTTGATCGCCGGACCGGGCATGGCCCGGTTCCAGGTGGACAGGTCGTAACAGGGACGACCAGATTGCGGGCTGGGAAGGCACATGGCGTTTTGGCGCAGGCCAGATGAAGAGCGATACGCACGACGTATGGCGCGCATCGCACGATGGGACCGGCCACTGGCGGGGCGCCGGGATCGCCTGCGTGCGTGGACGCATATGCTTTTGGCCGATCATGGCGTGTTCCGCGTGGCCTATCTCAATCTGTTTCGGGTAACGCCTGAGTTCTGGCGTGCAGCCCAGCCGACGCCGACCCAGATCGACCGGATGGCCCGTCAGGGGCTGCGGACCATTGTCAACTTGCGGGGCGGTCGTGAGCACGGATCCTGGCCACTTGAGCGCGAGGCCTGCGAGCGCAATGACGTAAAGCTGATCGAATTTGTCGTCCGGTCACGCGAGACTCCGTCGCGCGACACCATCCACGAGGCGCGCCGGTTCTTCAAGGAACTCAACTATCCTGTCCTGGTGCATTGCAAGTCCGGCGCCGACCGCGCCGGAATGATGTCGGCGCTGTATCTGATCTTGCACGAGAACCGGCCGGTTCGGGAGGCCATGCGCCAACTGTCGTGGCGCTTTGGGCATTTCCGTTTCGCGCGCACAGGTGTGCTCGACGCGTTTTTCGATGCGTACCTGAAGGAAGGCGAGGCCAAAGGAATCGACTTCCTCACCTGGGTCGACACAATCTACGACCCTGAAGCAGTGAAACGGAATTTTCGGCCCGGACTTTTGTCGGACATCGTTGTGGACCGTCTCATCCGCCGCGAGTGATTGCAGGCGCTGCCCACGCCACTTTCAGAGACCTGCCTCAGGCAACTGAACCGTCATCCAGCAATTGCATACGGCTGAGCCGGGCGTATACGCCTCCCGCCTCGATCAATGCGCCATGACCGCCAACCTCGACGATACGACCGTGGTCCATAACGACGATCTGGTCGGCCTCACGTACGGTCGCGAGACGATGGGCGATGACCAGCGTGGTGCGACCACGCATCAACTTCGCCAGAGCTGTCTGGACGATCTGCTCACTCTCGGCGTCGAGCGCACTGGTTGCTTCGTCGAGCAGCAGGATGGGCGCATCCTTGAGGATGGCGCGCGCCAGTGAAATTCGCTGACGCTCGCCGCCTGACAGACGCGCGCCGCCATGGCCGACCATGGTGTCATAACCTTGCGGAAGCTTGCTGATGAATCCATCTGCCGCAGCGGCGGCTGCAGCCGCCTGGATATCCGCATCACTGGCGCCCGGGCGCCCGAACGCAATGTTCGCCCTGACCGTATCGTCAAATAGCAGGACGTCCTGGCTGACCACGCCGATCTGGTTGCGTAAGGAGTCGAGCGTGGCGTCCCTCACGTCCATACCATCGATGCGCACCATACCTGACGTTACGTCGTAGAGCCGCGGGACCAGCGCCAGCAGGCTGGATTTGCCTGAGCCAGAGCGGCCGACCAGAGCTGTCACCGCGCCAGCAGGGGCGCGTAGCGACACGCTGGAAAGCGCCGCGGTATCGCCCCCATAGCTGAAGCTGACGTTGTCGAAGACGATGTCACCCTGCTTTACGACAAGCGGCCTGGCGTCGCTGCGGTCAACAATCGTCGGTTTGCGATCGATGACCGCGTAGTAACGCTTCAGCGCGGCCATGGCCTCCTGAACAATGGCGTTCAGATTTCCGATAGAGCGCATGGGCTGGGCAGCCAGCAGGAGCGCCGTGACAAAGCCCGTGAACTCGCCAACCGTGCTTTCGCCACTCGAAATGCGTAATCCGATCAGCACCAGCACGCCGGCCACCGCTATGCCGCCGCCGACTTCGAGCAACGGGTCGAGCCGGCCGCGTGCGTTGGCAGCTTTCATCTTGAGCTTGCGAACCTCGTCAAAGGCTTGCCATGCCCGATGCTTCAGATAGCCCTCAAGGCGGAAGGTCTTGGCTACGCGCGCGCCAGTGAGGCTCTCCGAGATCAGTCCTGCCATGGCGCCGGTCTGTTCCTGCGTCGAGTTTGCGACACGCCTGAGCTTTTTGCCAATGTTGCCGATCGGGATGGCGGCGAAGGGGACGACAAGCGCGGCGGCTATCGTCAGCACCGGATCGATCCACAACATGGCGACGACAAGGGCGATGATCTGGGCCACATCCCGCAAAAACACCGTCGAGATGCGGGTGAGCGCCTCCTTGATGAATGCGAAATCCGTCGTAAAGCGCTGTGTCAGCGCCGCAGGGCTCTCCTCGCCAAGCTGGGCAAGGTCGGCGTCAATAAGATGCCCATAGAGCTCCGTCTGCATATCGGCTTCGACCTGGGTGACCACGCGGTTGGTGAGAATCGTCTGGGCCAGCAGCGAAAATCCACGCACGGATGTCACGGCGATCACGAACAGCGGCGCGTAAAGGATCGCTTGCGTGTCCTTTGCGGTGAAGGCGTCAAACGCGTGCTTGATCAGCACCGGGTACAGGCCGGTTGCGCCGGCCACTAGCGCAATGCAGGCCAGCACCACGGCCAGCGTGCGCCAGTGCGCCTTCATCTGGCTGGTCCACAACCGGCGTATGGTGGCGATGGTGTCGCCACTAAGGTCAAGGCCTTTGGCGCTGCGTCGATCAATGCTCATGGTGCGAGGTCGCTAGCACGCCGCTCGTGACCCCGCAAACCTCGCTGCGTCGGGCGCAATAACATAGCCTTGACGCAAGGCGCCAAGCTCAGCAGCAATGCGATAAGGTGCATGGCTCGCATACTGCCGCCGCCTGCCGTCCGCGACCTCAATGATGTCACTGGGAAACTTGGGTGGCCACATCGACATGGCGCGCCTTGACGTGCCTCAGATCCAGCAGCGAGTGGCCTCCCGGAAGGGATTCGAACCCCTGACCTACGGTTTAGGAAACCGTTGCTCTATCCTGCTGAGCTACCGGGAGGTGGGCGCTTACGACTGGCCGGAACGCACTGACGCGCCCGGCGCTGGCCGGTGGCGAGGTGGTTCTGGACGATATAGCGCGGCCGGCGCGGCGCGTCACGCCTTGGCAGGCTTTTTTCCCTGAAAAGCCGATGGGCAGCTCTCGCCCGCGCCATTGCCGCTGACGATATCGTGAAATGGCGCGGCGCGCTCGGCGCCAGAGGGATTTTCGGCTATGTTTGACGCAGCGCGGTGAAGGGGTTTCAGATTCCAGGGCGCCGCGACACAGGTATCAGGTATGGCGAGCGGCATGGTGTGGTCGCCGGCATTGGTGGAAGCACGATCGGGAACCGGTGTTGGCGAGCAGGCTTAGGCGTTTTCGGACCCGTTCCCGGGCAGGCTGGTTGGGACGTATGGCGTTGCTGGCGCCAGCGCTGTCGCTTGCCGGCTGCGCGGCGACGGACCACGACCTGCTTGCCAAGCTGCGCGTCCCCGAAAGCGCGCCGCGGGTCTCGGGTCTGGAAAGAGCGGTTGACCGCGAGCAACACCGGCTGGCGGCTTCATTCGGGGGCCGATACCGCTGGCAACCTATGGACAGCCTGCTTCAACGCGTTTTGGAGCGTATGGCGCGGGTAACTGGTCGACCTGCTGATGCTCATGAGATTATCATCCTAAACTCGCCGACGATTAACGCGTTCGCACTGCCGAATGGCAAGGTCTATGTGACCCGAGGTTTGCTCGCATTGGCGCGCGACGAGGCGGAGGTGGCTGCGGTGCTCGCCCACGAGATCGCCCATGTCACCCTCGACCATGCCAGGGCGCGTGCTGAACTCGCGCAGAAGTCAGCACTGGTGACCCGGGTCGCAACTGACGTGCTCAATGATCCCGCCGCTTCCCGCATCGCCCGATCTGAAGGGCGCGTGACGCTCGCGCGGTTCTCGCGCGATCAGGAACTGGAAGCTGACCGTATCGGCGTCAACGTGATCGCTCGCGCCGGCTACGATCCGTTTGCCGCCGCCCGCTTCCTGATGGCGCTCGACCAGCAAGCTCGCCTGCGCAGCGCAGGCGTCGCGGCGGGAACAGAATTTTTGTCCACTCATCCGTCCACGCGTGAGCGCGTCTCTGCGGCGATCGCCATAGCCCGCGAAACTGGCGCGCGTGAGGCGGTCAGTGGCGTTGATGGCGCCTACGCCGCGGCGCTAAACGGCATGCTGTTCGGCGACGCGCCCTCCGCCGGCGTGGTTCGTGGCTCTACATACGCCAGTCCCCGTCTCGGCGTTGCATTCGACGCACCCCCGCAGTTCACGCTGGAGGCCTCGGCAGACGCCGTGATCGGGATTGCAAGAGGGGGGCCCGGCGCCTTTCGCTTTGATCATACGCCCGATGCGGCTGACGTCAGTCTGGAGGAATTCCTGGCCTCCGGCTGGGTCGACGGGGTGTCAACGTTCAACATGCGCCCCCTGCCAGACACGCCCTTGCCGGTCATGGTCGCGGAAGGTCAGGGCAAGGAATTATCCTACCTGCTCGCCGCCATTCGGATAGACGACCGCATCTTCCGCCTGATCTATGCCATGCGGCAGGTTGACGACAGCCAGCGCGCGCAATTTGAGGCGATGCTGCGGAGCATCCGCAAGCTGTCCCCAGAGGATGCGCGCGCGGTCGAGCCGTTACGCGTGCGCATCATTCGCGCAAGGGTAGGTGAAACACAGGACAGCATGGCGGCGCGCATGTCCGGAGTTGACGATCCTTTGGCGCGGTTCAGGATTTTTAATGGCCTCGGAGCCGCTGAGCCCATCGTGGCGGGCCAGGATTACAAGATAGTCGAGTGAGGCCATCTGGAGGCGCCCTGCTTCTCAGGTCCCGTTTATCCAGCATCCATGCAAATGCGCCATGCCAGCTTCAGGCGCCAGCGCCAGAGACGACCTTGGCCTCGACCATACGCCCGCGCCGATGCTTCGGGCGCATTCATAGCCAGCGCCCGGGCGACGGCGCCTTGGACCTCAGGGTTGGCTTCAGCGGCGCGCTGTATTTACCTGCGCAATACTGAGGCCCAGTCATTTCGCAGCTGAACGGAACGTTGGCCGAAGGATTGATCTGGCGCTGCGGGTAGAAGGGCAGGACCAATCCATAGGGCCCTGCCAGTTCGACTGCGGTCTGCGCGTGGTCGGGCCGTGGCAGCATGACCCCGTGAATGAAATACCCCCGGCTCACACCAGGGGTATTTCAGCCGTCCGCGAGTGAACTCCTGAACGGCATGTAGAGGTTCTGGCCGCTGACAGTCAGGCGGCCTGCTTCTTCGGCGTCAGCAGCTTGCGGTTGATCAGCGCCTCGGCGATCTGCACCGCGTTCAGCGCTGCGCCCTTGCGCAGATTGTCTGAGACGACCCACATGGCGAGGCCGTTCTCGACGGTGATGTCCTCGCGGATGCGCGAAATAAACGTAGCGTCTTCGCCGGCCGCTTCGTGCGGGGTGATGTAGCCGCCCGGCTCATGCTTGTCGATCACCATGCACCCTGGCGCATTGCGCAGGATTTCGCGCGCCTCGTCGGCCGACAGCGGCTGCTCAAACTCGATATTCACCGATTCCGAATGGGAAATGAACACCGGCACGCGCACGGCGGTGGCCGTCAACTTGATCTTCGGGTCAAGGATCTTCTTGGTCTCGACGACCATCTTCCACTCTTCCTTGGTAAAGCCGTCTTCCATGAAGACGTCGATATGCGGGATGAGATTGAAAGCGATGCGCTTCGGGAACTTGGTCGTCTTCAGCTCGCCAGCTGTGAAGATCGAGCGCGTCTGGTCGAACAGCTCATCCATGCCATCCTTGCCGGCGCCAGACACCGACTGATAGGTCGACACAACAACGCGCTTGATCACCGCCCGGTCATGCAGCGGCTTCAACGCCACCACCAGCTGGGCCGTCGAGCAGTTCGGGTTGGCGATGATGTTCTTCTTGGTGAAGCCCCGCACCGCGTCGCCGTTCACCTCCGGCACAACCAGCGGCACGTCCGGGTCCATGCGGAAGGCGGAGGAATTGTCGATGACGACAACGCCCTGGGCGCCCAGCTTCGGCGACCATTCCTTGGACACGTCGCCGCCGGCCGACATCAGGCAGATGTCGACATCGGAAAAATCGTACGTGGACAGATCCTTTACCTTCAGGGTGCGATCTCCATAAGAGACCTCCTGGCCGATGCTGCGGCGCGACGCCAGTGGTACGACCTCATCCGCCGGGAAGGCCCTGTCGGCCAGGATCTGGAGCATCTCGCGGCCCACGTTGCCCGTGGCGCCAGCGATGGCGACCTTGTAACCCATGGTGTGTTCCTTTCCGCCTACTGAGCGTTTTCATTCACGATGGCGTCCGGGAATGAAAACGCCCGTGCGCAATAATGTTCGTACCGACGCCGGCCGTACTGCGATGGCGCAGCGCCACACAGCAATCGACAGTCCGGGGCGTCGCGCCCTCTGATGCATGATGCGTATGGCCGGCTGTCGCGATACGCAAAAAAAACATGCAACCAGATAAAGTTGCGAGGCCGACGATCTTCAAGCTGAAGAGATCGGGCTCCCGTACCTGGCAGGCGCTGGGTGTGGTGAGGCATGTCCGCGCGACGCCTGAGTGGCGTCGATTGGCGCCTCGCCATAAACAGATCTGTTTGCATAGGGTGTGGGTGGCCGGCTGCAGACAGAACCGCGTCAAACCCTCCGAACCGCCAGAGCGGTTGCATTCGCCGTCATCCTCACCCGTCGGAGGACGCGGGGAGGGCGCGATTCAGGGTTTCGCCGTTTTTATACGGAGAGCGGTAGTTGGCGTCGCCATAGTCAGTGTGACGCCCTTCGCCAGATTGTCTGCGGTCCTGGCCGGAAGCATTCTGTACGTCCCGATCATCGCGCCTGTCGCGCTGCCGCATCCACAAGCACAACACAGGCGTCATTGTCAATGTTGCGGTGGGGGAGCGCGCGCTCGACCCGCGTCGTGCTCACCGTCGGCCGGGGCGACCGCCCACGCATGAAGCTGGCGTTAACTACTGGGGGCGCAATGCTGCGTTGCTGACAGCCTGTGCAATTCGCGTGTCGCTGAATAACGCGCGTCAGGTTGATCAATATCGTAGCTCGCTCACCGTGGCGGGGCGCCAGAGCTCTCCGTGAAGCAGGAGGCGCGGATGAACCGCGCCCAGGGGTTTCGTACTGATGAACCGTGTTGGGAAACAGCCTCACAGCCGACGCCAGATCACTGCGGACGCCCCGGTTATCGCGATGCGTCGCGGGGGTGTCAGGGCGTGGGGCAGCGTTGCGCTGCTGTCGCTCCTTCTGCTCGGCGGATTTGGAGCCCTCGTTCTGCCAGATCCGGCGAGTGTTCCCATCGATGACTCCGACACCGCTGCCGGTCAGGCCGCCAATTCCTCAACCATCCGTTCGGGCGCCCCTGCCGACACGAAGCTTAACGCCGAGGCGCCCGATGACGCTGGGCCAGACAGCGGCTGGGTTGCGGTCAACAGTGATGCGCCCGCCTTTCGTCTTGAGCCCCTGCCCCAGGTCCCTGGCGCGCTGGCTTTGCGACCGCTGATGGCCCGTCCAGGTGCTCTCGAGGGAGTACGGCACATTAGCGGCGGCGGCAGGGATGACGCCCTGACGATCGGCGAAGCCGGTGAGCCGGGCCCTCTGCTGCGACTGTCCCTCTATCGTCCGGGAACCGAGCCTCAACCCGGCGGCAGCTATTTCGTTGACGTGGCGCGCCGGGCTGGTGAGCACGGTATGTCGGTCGTCCGGTTTGTGCCGCTCCCACCAGTGGAGAGCGCCATTGGCGCACTTGATATTGCGCTGGCGCGCTTTGAGGGCGTTGCCGGAGCGCGCAATTGCGTGACCTTCCGGCGCGGTCAGAGTGAGCCGGCGGTAAGGTTGAGCGGCTGGATTTGCCTGGATGCGGACCAGGCGCCGGCCCCTGAAGCCGCAGCCTGCCTGGTCGACGCGGTCCGCTGGCAAGCAGGCGAAGAGGCGGCCATGACGCAACTATTCTCGGCGCGTTCTGGCGCTAGCAGCGCCTGCGCTACGCCAATGCCGTCGGAGATGACGAGCTCCGTTCGGCCCGCTGGCGCTAGCCCGTCAGGCAAGGGCGGACTGCGCTAACGCGCGCGGAATCGCGAGCATGAAACGCCTGTGAAGACAGGTGCGCAGGGGGCGTGCCTGACCAGGTGTGAGCGGCCGCGATGCTGCGCCCCGCCACGCCCGACGCAGGCAGCGCGAATGCCTGCCCTTGCACTTCACCGGCCGTGCGAGGATCATCGTAGCCAGTCCTGGATTCGTCGTTACGAGCCGTCGCCCGTCGCATATCATCTGCCGGACTGCGACTTCGCCAGTCGACGCGGCTGGCCCCCCTCCAGTTTCCCTGGCCACTGAGGGACCCTCGCATGGATCGCCGCACCGTGTTGCTTGCCTCGATGGCTGCGGTCGCTGCAGGGGGCGCGATCGCGCAGCCTGCAACAGGACGGCGGCAAAACAATCGGGCCGCCCAGCGACCTTCAGGCGCGCCCGAACCAGTTGCCGCCGCAGTGCGCGCCTTTGCTGCCCTGCAGCCTGGCCAGGATGTCCGCGCCAGTTGCGTCATCCTTGCCGACGCGCAGCGACAGGGGAGGGCCGTCGACACGGCGCCCTTGTGGCGGGCAGCGCATGACCCGGATGCGTCGCTGTTCGTTGGCAGCGCTGTGAAAACCTTGATTCTCGCCGCGTTCCTCCGCCAGGGGGAAGCAGGCAAGCTGTCGCGCCAGAGCGCGGCGATCATTGACGACGCCGTCAGGTCCCTGTCGAGCCCGGTGTTCCTGAACCTCACAGGCCGCGCCCCGTATGTGAGCGTGCTGGAGGCGATGATCTCCCATAGCGACAATACAGCTACAGATGTGGCCTTGGCCGCGGTGACGCCGTCCGCAGTTCGGCAACTCATAAAATCAGCCGGTCTCAAGCGAACGCGTATCCCGGATTCGACCAGGGCGCTGTTCAATTGGTTGGGTGGCGGCGACGCGGGTGTCGATCCGGGCTGGCGAGGGCTGCAGGCCATGGCCTCTGCCCCGCCCGGATCGGGCGCCCGCTCCCTGCCTGGCGACGGCCCGAGCATGCAGAGCACAGCAGCGGAGCTGGTCGCCTGGCATCGCGCGGCGTTGGCTGGCCAGCACTTCTCAAGGCCTGAGACCCTCGTCACCTACAAGCGAATTATGGCTACGGTGGACGCCCTGGCCATGGCTGTCCCCCCAGATATGCCAGCATGGGGAAAAGGCGGCAGTATCGACTGGCAGGATTTCCATTGCCTGGCGTTCGCCGGTCAGATGCTGGCGCCATCAGGTCCGGT
>NZ_JCAWFG010000058.1:0-1194 GCF_059740505.1 Camelimonas sp. FR25
CGGCGGGGCCCTGGCAGGCGCGCAGCGCGCCAACGCGCTGCCAGGGCCTGTGAGCTGCGAACGGCATGCTCCCAATGAATGCGGAAATGGGCAAGGCCGGGCCGCTCGCGATCGCCGCGATCACACTGCCGTCTCGCCCGTACAGGTCATGCCATGAGACTGCCAATCGCCCTCCTCACCTGGTGCGTGATTTCAGCGCCAGTCTGCGCCGAAACCGTGGCTGGCCGCGCCTCGGTGATAGATGGCGATACGATTGAGATTCACGGCGTCCGGTTCCGCCTCCATGGCATTGATGCTCCCGAAAGCGGTCAGGTCTGCTGGGATGCGGACAGGCGCGACATGCCATGGGGGCGCATGGCCGCTTTCCATCTCGCTCACCTCACGGCAAGCTCAGCCGTCACATGCCATGTGACTGGAGCTGATCGTTACTATCGGAAAATCGCCAGATGCAGCGTTCAGGGCAAGGATCTGGGCGCGGCCATGGTGGAGGCAGGGATGGCCCTCGCCTACCGTCGCTATTCGCACGACTATGTGGCTGCCGAAATGACAGCCCGCGCTTCAGCGACGGGCATGTGGGGCTACGACTGCCTGCCCCCATGGGAGTGGCGGGCCCTTGAAAAAGGCAGGCGCTGATCTGTCCGCACGGGTCTTCCCGGCGCCTCGCCCGGACCGGCCATTCACTGCGGCCACTTCGCCCACGACCGCCATGAGTGCCCGCCAGACAACGTCAGGATGCAGCGCTTGCCCTTCTGGGGCCTTCCCCGGAATTCGTTGAGAGTGCCGCAGCAAGCCCGATAGCTGGAACAGGTCATGCCGTTTCATGCGCCTGATCTGCCACCCGTCATCCTGATGGGATATGCGAATGCCGGGGTCGGGTGGACCACCTCTGTAACCGGGCCGCCCGGGCGTTCGCCAGGTCGCCCCGGAAGGCCGAGGCCACAGCCGGCGGCTGCCGCAGTTGGCCCGATACAGGAACCCCACGCATTCGGCGCAAGCGCCAGATCGTAAGAACAGGGAGACGACGATGCCATCCGGTCATGATCTCAAAGGGCTGATCAGGTTCCTGGAGCGCGAAGAGTGGCGTGAGTGCTTTGAAGAGGTGTTCAACTGTCACCTCGGCCCCGTGCTGGATGCCGGCGACATCGAATTCGATGACCTTGCCGAAACTCTCGGTGAGGACTGGGCCATGACACT
>NZ_JCAWFG010000059.1:0-7686 GCF_059740505.1 Camelimonas sp. FR25
CTCGCCTTCGGCAAGGACGCCGCCGCCGAGATGGGGGAACGCATCCAGGAACGGGCTGGCGTATCCCGCCTCCGAGAAGCTCGAGATCATCAGGATCGTCGAGCAGTCGCACCTGCCGGCGAAGCGCACGCTGGACAAGCTTGGCATCGCCCGTCGGACCTTCTACCGCTGGTACGACCGCTACCTCGAAGGCGGACCGGAAGCGCTGGAGGATCGCCCCTCGGCGCCGGGCCGAGTATGGAACCGAATCCCGGCCAAATCCACGACCAGATCATCGAGCTGGCGCTGGACCAACCCGAGCTGAGCCCCCGCGAGTTGTCCGTGAGGTTCACCGACGAGCACCGCTACTTCGTGTCGGAATCGACGGTCTACCGGCTGCTCAAGGCCCATGACCTGATCACCAGCCCGGCCTATGTCGTGGTCAAAGCGGCCGATACGTTCCACACCAAGACCACGCGGCCGAACGAAATGTGGCAGACCGACTTCACCTACTTCAAGATCATCGGCTGGGGCTGGATGTATCTGTCGACCGTGCTAGACGACTTCTCGCGTTACATCATCGCCTGGAAGCTGTGCACCAACATGCGTGCCGAGGACGTCACCGACACGCTGGATCTCGCCCTGGCGGCTTCCGGCTGTGACAACGCCACGGTGCTGCACAAGCCGCGGCTGCTCAGCGACAACGGGCCGAGCTACATCGCCGGCGAACTGGCCGAATATATCGAGGCCAACAAGATGAGCCATGTGCGCGGCGCACCGTGCCATCCGCAAACCCAGGGCAAGATCGAGCGCTGGCGCCACACCCTGAAGAACCGCGTCCTGCTCGAAAACTACTTCCTTCCCGGCGACCTCGAGGCCCAGATCGAGGCCTTCGTCGAGCATTACAACCACCAGCGATACCACGAGAGCCTGGCCAACGTAACACCGGCCGACGCCTACTTCGGCAGGGCTCCTGCCATCATCAAACAACGTGCAAGGATCAAGCGACAGACCATCGAATATCGGCGCTTGCAGCACCGCGCGCTCGCCGCCTAATATCAAACCCCAGACGAGGCCCGCACTCCGCTAATTTACGCCGCGATCTGCGCCAAATGTTCTGACGACGGACAGGATTTGCTGCACTAAAGGGCCTCCTTGATGTCCGCTACGGCGCCCGTGACGGATCCGCCTGCGCGGAGTTCTCGTGGGAAGGACAAGACGAGAATGGTCCCGCTTGCGGTCGCGGTTGGGCCGCCATCGGTACCGCCGGCCGCCTCATCGGGCACTTCTACATCCACAACGGCGACGATTCTGGCTTCGTCTGCGAACGCGCTTGAATTCGCCAACAGCCAATTAACACTCTGTTAACCTTAAAAAACTGGACGCCACACTCGAATCGTGACGTATCTTTAACGGGTGACTGCCGATAAATCGAACGTTGCCCGCCAAACAGGATGCGATCCGACATGTCACCGAGCGCCCCACCCTACCTTACGACGCCGCCAGAGGATCCGGCGGACAAAATCATCCGCCACGCCGGGATGCTCTCCGAGCATTTGCAGGCGCGACGCGAGCAGATGCATCCCCCAGACGCGCAAAAAACGCTCCGTACATTCTCCATCAATGAGGTCAGCCGGCTCACTAGTATACCTGAGTCTACGCTCAAGCTCATGTCGGCAGAAGGCAAGGGACCCATCCCGACCCGCCTAGACAACAACCACCGCGCGTATACTCTCTCCCAAATTAACGAACTCCGTCAAATATTTGCGGCACAGCGTCCATCCGATGCCTTGCGGTATCTACCTCATCGGCGCGAAAATGAGCATCTGCAGATACTGGCCATTGCGAACTTTAAGGGTGGCTCGGCAAAAACTACGTCCAGTGCACATCTAGCGCACTATCTGGCCCTGCATGGCTATCGCGTGCTGGCTATCGATCTAGATCCGCAGGCCTCGCTGTCGGCCATGTTCGGCGCCCAGCCAGAGATGGACGTCGGCGAAAATGAAACGGTCTATGCGACGTTACGTTACGATGACCGACGGAAGCCTATTCGAGATATTATCAGACCAACGTATTTCAGCGGCATTGATTTGATCCCTGGAAATATTGAAGTCATGGAATACGAGCATGAAACGCCAAGATTCCTAGCAAAAGGGCAGTCTGGGGATAGCATTTTCTTTGAACGGCTCCGCATTGCTTTGGCGGATGTGGAAGACGATTACGATATCATTATCTTGGACACGCCCCCTTCCCTCGGATTCCTCACGCTCGGCGCCATATATGCTGCCACAGGCCTTGTAGTGACAGTGCATCCAGCCATGTTGGATGTTATGTCGATGTGCCAATTTTTGTTGATGATGGGGGATCTGATCTCAGTCATCCGCGATGCCGGCGCCACCCTACAGCAAGATTTCCTACGGTACCTAATTACCAGACACGATCCGATGGACCAATCGCAACTCCATGTGGTGACCATGTTGCGTCACCTTTTTGAAGGCGACGTGCTGGCTGCGACTGCAGTAGAGAGTGCGGCTATCGAGACCGCGGGCCTCGCCAAGCGCACATTGTATGAGCTGGAGGCAGGCAACGTGGGCGCAGCTACGGCCAAGCGGGCGAGAGAGTCTATCGATGCCGTCAATGCCCAAATACTTGATTTGGTCCGCGCCGCTTGGGGTCGGAAATCATGAAGAAATCGCGTTCCATACTGCAATCGTTCGGCAGCTTCTCTCCACCTGCAACGGATGTTGGAGATGCTGTTGCGCCGGTGGCGCGGGTCGGCGCTGGCGTCATTGGCGCTACGCAGCGCACCCTAGCCGAGCTGCGTGATGAGCGGGATCGACTACGTGCACTGGTAGATGCAGGTGTTGGCATGGAGATGGACCCTGCACTGATCGATCCATCGCCTTTTCCTGATCGTCTGCCCGACGATGACGATGCGAAGTTCGAAATTTTCAAAGCGTCCATCGCTACGGACGGGCAGCAGGTGCCTATCCAAGTGCGCCGGCACCCCACTATGGATGGACGATATCAGGTGGTGTTTGGCCACCGTCGACTAAGGGCCGTCTCGGAGCTGGGACAGAAGGTCCGCGCGTTGGTCATTGATATGACGGATGCGGAGCTGGTTATTGCGCAAGGTCTGGAAAACTCGTCCAGACAGGACCTTACGTGGATAGAGCGTGCACTTTTTGCTGCACGAATGGATAGCGCAGGGGTCAAACCACGCGACATAAAAGCTGCACTATCCATCGATGACGCAGAGATGACGCGCCTCCGCGGGGTGACGCGAGCAGTCCCCATTGACGTCATAGAGGCCATAGGGCGCGCTCCAAAAGTCGGACGGCCAAGGTGGCTTAAGCTCGCGACCGCACTGGACTCGAATCCAGTCCTCGTCGAACAGGTGCGAAAGACCTTGTCAACTGACAAGGTTTTGGCGCTCCCTTCTGACCGGCGTTTTGCTGTGGTGCTAGCAGAAACAGCCGACGCCCCGAATCGTCCTGCTGTAGCGAGGCTGGACTTGGCCGATACCGGTGGGAAATCGATCGGCAAAATCGAGTTTGACGGCGGCGCTGTTAAGCTTGCCATCCAACCTGCGCACACTGTTAATTTTTCTAGGTTTTTGCAGGCCGAACTGCCGAGTTTGGTGTCAAGATATTTGGCGCGGAACGCCGAGAAATGAAAAAAGTCGCCCCAAAACCTTGTCAGGTGACAGGGTTTTGGGGCGACTTTTAGCCCATCACAAAACAGGAAACAGGAGAGCAAAAGAAAAAGGCCCCCAAAACGTTGCCGTCGTGGAAGCCCTTCTCATGTGTGACAACTAGAGAATCCCATTTCCACGAATCACTGTCAAGTGTTTTGAGCACCGGGTTGGTGATCAGTTGTCTTTTGCCTCTCCGGAGGTGCCCGATGCTCTGCGCACAGACATTAACGCCGCATGGACGGCGAACGGTCGATCTTGGCCAGGTAAAACTCAGGCTCGCCAACGCCCAGCGCGCCGCGGCGGGGCCAGCTCCCGTCAACAAATGGCAGGTGTACCGCGACGTCTGCAGCGCCAGCAATATGCTCGGCCTGCGCGACCGCGCGCTCGCCGTCCTCAACGCGTTGCTCAGCTTCTATCCGGAGCAGGAAATTACTGGCCCTTCGCCTATCGTATTTCCGTCCAATGAGCAGATATCAGCGCGGGCCCACGGGATTAGCGGCGCCACCCTGCGCCGCGCCATCACCGCACTGGTCGAGGCAGGCCTTATCGATCGCAACGACAGCCCCAATGGCAAGCGCTATGTTCGCCGCAACGCGGCAGGAGAGATCCAGCGCGCCTTCGGCTTCGCCCTCACACCGCTGATCGTGCGGGCGCAAGAACTTGCCGCCATGGCCCGGAGCGTCAGGCAGGAAGCGGAGATGCTCAGCCAAACCCGCGAGGCTTTCAGCCTCTGCCGCCGCGACGCGCGAAAACTCATTGTCGCCGCCATCGAACAGGGCGGGGAAGGTAACTGGCGTGACCTGCTTGACCGCTTCCAGACCATCGTCGGCAAGCTGTCGCGCAAGCCCGCCATCGACGAACTGCGCGCGGCGCTCGCCGCCATGACCGCGTTACGTGACCTTGTGATCAAGTCGCTGGAAAATAACACGAATGCAGCGAAAATGAGCGGCAGTGACCGTCAGGATGAGCGCCACAAAGAGAGTCACAACACAGAATCTTATAAAGAAAATTCAGAAAGAATTTCTCAGGATTTGAAGGCGCAGGCTGGATCACCTGAGGTGGATGAACCTCGCCGATCGGCCAGCCTGCCGCCTCTCGACATGGTGCTCCAGGCCTGCCCGCAGATTGTCTCCTATGCGAAAGGGCAGGACATACAGACATGGCGTGAACTGTTCATAGCCGCGACGCTCGCCAGCCAGATGCTGGGAGTCAGCAGGGACGCATGGATTGAGGCCTGCAACGCCATGGGCCCGGAAGCAGCCGCAGCCAGCCTTGCACACATCCTCGAGCGTCAAGAGACCATCTGTAACCCGGGCGGCTACCTCAGGAGCCTTAGCAAGCGTGCCTGCGCCGAAGCCTATGATCCGTGCGACATGATCATGGCCTTGCTGGCACAGAGGGCAGTGGGCATGGCGACGCCTGCCGATGATCAAACGGCGCGTATGTCGGGTCCGGAGATTTCATGCCCAGTCGGTCTGCCGACGCGGAAACTGCAGCACCTTCCGCGGAACAGGGCGAGTGCTCCAGCGCATAATCCCCGATCATACCACGGCCGCCTGTCTGGAAGTCCGCTTGCAGCATGGTGAGGCCAGAGGCGCACAGGTGGCGGTGTTCGGGCTTCTGCAAGGTTGCCGGTCTGAGTCGCCTTCCGGAAGCTGCCCAATCGCGATCCGGCGCCCGAGGAGATGAACGGCGCAGTTAGCCGCAAGCAAATTTGCCCCCATCGGGCCGTTTTGTCACGCGCACGGCGATATTTCGGGCCGATCGGTTCGGCTTCTGGATTGCAGACCGGTTCTACAGCAGATGGCCCCGTTTGGGGTGATTTGAATGCAGGCAATATCAGGGTGTCAGAGCCTCGGTCCTCTCGTTCGCACGGAGAGGAAGGCGCAACGGTTGACACAGGAACAGCTGGCAGGCCTGACAGGTGTCGGGGGGCGCTTCGTCAGAGAACTGGAGGCGGGGAAGGCGACGCCATCGGCCTCGCAAGGGGCGGGCGACCGATCACGCTCATCCTGAAGCCGTTCATTGAGGCGCTCGACGGCGCCGTTGAAAATGAACTGTTCCCGTTTTCGGCTGGCGGCGCGCCTGCATTTTCCTGCGCCTGCCGTCGTAATGCGCTAGGGTTGAACGATCCCGTTCCTGCTCGTGGAACGCGCTGCGACCTGGCGACGCTCTACAATGTGTCTGACGGCGGCCTATTCACGGTTTGCGAAGAAGCAGACCATAGCAAACGGGGCCTGTCGCAAACTTTCTGGCGTTGACGCTGCATTGGTTCTGGTGGGGCCATGGAGTGGCTCCGGAGAGCGACGCCATGATCCTGAACGCCCTTGCTGAGAGCCAGCGTCTATCCCGCCGCTATCAAGGATGGCATCGTCCAGGGTCTTCCCGATGCTGACGTCACCCATCGCATCTCCAAACACCTGCAACAGGTGATTGAAAGCGACCATTTCCGGCTCAAACAGATTATGCCGAAAGTGGGGCGTCTGCGCAGTACCACGACGGCGCGGCGCACGATCGCGGGTTTCGAGGCGCTGCTGTGGCGGCGCAAAGGCTTCGGCTTCGCCGGCGAGGGGTGCGTCGGTCGCCAGAATGACCTGCTTGCACCCTGTTTCGGATTTCAAAAGGTTAACGAAGCCTGAAAACAGGGGCGGCGCAGGGATTTCTGCCACTACCGCCACGGTTTGAGACAAGCCCATCATTTTCCTTGCGGCGCCAACCCCTATTTAAGAGCGCTTATTTTAGCTTGTCTGCTATTTAAGGAAAACGCCAATTGTTTAAATAAGGCCGCAATCGCATCATGTGGCATGTCCGAATCAACAACCAACCTCCGTCTGGGCCGCTTTGTCGAAACCCCCGTCGCGGGGGAGATCGTGCGCGCCTTCGTACCGCCCTCACTGCCTCCGGAACCGGCCATTGACGTGCTGGCCCTGCTGGAGCGGTTAAGTCTGGCCGAACGCGCTTTGGGGCGTCTGGACGGCATCACCATGCTGCTGCCACGCCAGGAACTGTTTCTTTATATGTATGTGAGGAAGGAGGCCATCTTGTCCTCCCAGATCGAGGGCACGCAATCGACTCTTTCGGACCTGCTCCGCTTCGAAACGGAGGCGCAGGCCGGCCAGCCGATCGACGACATACGTGAGGTGTCAAATTACGTAGATGCGATGATGTATGGCCTGGAGCGTCTGGAAAACCTGCCGCTGTCACTACGTCTGATCCGCGAGATGCATGAGCGACTGCTGCAAAGCGGTCGCGGCGGCACGAAAAATCCCGGCGAGTTTCGGCGGTCTCAGAACTGGATCGGTGGTTCACGTCCAGGAAACGCACTGTTCGTGCCGCCACCTCCGACCGAGATGGATGCCTGTCTCGACGCACTCGAGCGCTTCATGCACGAGGACGGCTCGCGTCTGCCCGCCCTGATCAAGGCCGGCCTGCTGCACGTCCAGTTCGAAACCATCCACCCGTTCCTGGATGGAAACGGCAGGATAGGTCGCTTGTTGGTGACGCTATACCTTTGCGTCAACGGTGTGCTGCGCAAGCCGCTGCTCTATCTGAGCCTTTATCTGAAAACGCATCGCGCTGATTATTATCGTCTGCTTCAGGAGGTGCGCGAGCACGGGGCATGGGAAGCCTGGCTCGATTTCTTCCTCACCGGCGTTGCGGATACGGCCAATCAGGCCTTCGAGGCTGCTACCCGTATTGTAGATCTTTTCAAGGAAGACCGCGAGCGGATTACGGCTCAGAGCGACCGGGCAGGCTCTGCCCTGCGTGTCTACGATCTTTTTCAGCAGAATCCGTTCCTTACGCCCAACCAACTCGTCCAACAAACCGGACTTTCGCCACCGACCGTGAATGCGGTGCTCGCAGATCTGGAACGGATCAGCATCGTTGAGGAGGTCACCGGGCGCAAACGGGGGCGTGTGTTCAGTTACCGGCGGTACCTCGCCATCTTGAGCGAGGGAACCGACCCACTCCCCACGACGGCCTAGCAGGCCGTTGAAAAAGTCGCTCGC
>NZ_JCAWFG010000060.1:0-2998 GCF_059740505.1 Camelimonas sp. FR25
CTGAGAAATGCGCCGAGCCGTAGCGGTCGAAGACATTCCCGGTGGAGATGTTCTGGTAGATGATCTGCGCCTGGGGTTCGGCGTTCCAGCCGCCGCCGATGGCCAGCGGATAGCCGCCCTCAAGCGAGGCGGTGACCACCGTGTTCGACAGATTGTAGCCCACGCCGTGCACGGACGTGCCGCGGTAGTCATTCGACCAGGTCGCCTGGCCGACCGCATCGAGATACCAGCCGCCAGCCCCCACATGGGTGGCGTAAGCGCCGACGCCGTAGAAATTACCAGCCAGGCGGCCAGCGTCGCCGCCGTAGATGCCGCCGACATCGCCGGTGGCGCGGCCGCCGCCGACGAACAGGCCGAAGGTCGTGCTCGAGCCATCGGAGCCATTCAGCCGCCACAGGTCGAGGCCTGCCTGGAAGCCGCCGATGCTGGTTGACATGGGGGCGCCATGGTTGACGAAATCGCCCAGCTGCGCGCCTGGCGTCCGCGCCCGGTCACCCTTGTCGCCAAGGGCGCCGAACAGACGCGCCCAACCTGCGCCGCGGGCGCCTGGCGCGGTCATGCCCTGGCCGCCCGAGCGGTCATGGTAAGTGCCGAGCATCATGGTGGCGAATTGGCTGGCCAGCACCGGGGCGCTGGTGGCCAGCGGCACCTCGGCGCGGTAGTTGGGCAGCTGCGGGCCCGGCGCTGGCCCCGGCTCCGGGCCAGGCGCCGGATCAGGGCCGGTATAGGTCGAGCGCAGGTACCAGGCGCCATCCGCTGCAGCTGGCCCGCCCTGATGCAGGGTGTATTCATAGGCGCCGGACGCAACGCGCTGCGCCAGCGCGAACTGGCCGTTCGACGCGCCAGCCACCGACACCAGCTGGATGCCATTGCCAGTCGTCAGCGCCCCTGGGCCGCCGATATTGGTGACGAACACGCCGCTGTCGCCCGTGGCGCCGCCGCCGATCACCAGCCGGTCGGTCAGTGAATCCGATCCGCCGAGCACGGTGTTGAAGTGCAGGGCGCCGCCGGCGCCAACGTAGTCGCCGGTGACACTGAGCACGACGCCGGGCGCGCCATTGAACATGACGGCGCCGGCATTGCCGAGCGCGGCGACGGTCTGGTTGAAGCCGCCGAGATCAAGCAGGCCGCCGCCCAGAACCTGATGGCTGGACTGTGGGCTGAAGGTGTCGGTTGCGGCGGCGCGGAGCGTTGCGCCCGCGCCGATGCTGGTGTCGCCGGCATAGCTGTTGGGGCCGCTCAAGGTCTGGACGCCGCCCGTAAGATTGACGCCGCCAGCGCCGGAAATGATGCCGGCGAACAGATCATTGGCTCCATAAATGCCGAGTGTCTGGTCGCCCAGCGTCACCGAACCGGAGCCTGCCAGGCTGCGGATCAGCGCGCCGTCCGCGGCGGCGGTAATGTCGAACACCGAATTGGCCACGACGCGCGCCGCGGCGGAGACTTCGCCGGCGCCGGCCAGCGCCAGCACCCCGTCCGAAATCAGCACGTCGCCAGACAGGCTGTTGTCAGCCTGCAGGGTCAGCACGCCGGCGCCGGTCTTGTTGATGCTGCCGGCGCCGCCGATGGCGCCAGACTGGATTGCGGCGAGGCTGCTCGCCACGTCGAGCCCGAGTGTGACGCCCGCCTCCACACTGACAGGATTGGCGATGCTCACCCCAGAGCCGGCGCCAGCGCCGTACAGCAGGCTGCTGTTGGCATAGGCGGTGACGCTGGAGCTGCCGATGGCGCCGTCATTGCCGAGGCCGAGCGCGCCGCCATACAGCGACGTGCGGCCCGAGAAGCCTTCAGAAAACGTCTGTGTTTCCGTGACGACGCTGTAAGTCTCGGGATCATATACCTGCACAGTCCGGGTGAATCCGGTGCGATTATCAGTATTGATCCAGGTGACGCCAGCGTAATTGGCGATCTCACCCGCGCCGCTGAGGGGGGTGTTGAAGGCGAAATTATCGGACGTGTGGTTGAAGGCGACCGTCCCCGCGCCGCCGCCAAACACGATGCCGGCAGCGCGGAGCGCGCCTGGGGCAGCGGGCGCCGCGCCGGGCGCGCCGCCAAAGCTGACGACGCCGGTGGCTGATGCGCCATTGGCGACATACAGCACGCCATTGGCCTCCAGCACCTCGATCGTCCCTGCGTTATAAAAGCCAGTGCCGCTCGGGACGAACACCATGGCGCCGGCGACCACCTCGCCGCCGTCAGCGATCGTCAGCGTGCCAGAGCCGTTGACGCCAAGATGTATATCGCCAACGGTGGCGTAGGCGTAGGCGTAGGCGTCGGCTCCGCCTCCCTCGTAGTACTGCGGCATGGCGCCGGCGGCAAAAAACTGGCTGCCAGCGCCGGAAACCAGCACGCTGCCGGTTCCGCCGTCTACACCGATGGTGGTTCCGATCAGCGCGGTGAGTTCGGATGGGTAGGCGCCCGCAGAAGAGAACGCTTTGCCGCCAGCCAGTACATTGAGCGCGCCGACGCTGCCGGCGCCTGTGCCGACGACCATCCCGCTCATGGCCCCAAGCGCACTCCGGGTGAACGGGCCTTCGCCCTCAACATTGATGACGCCTGAACCGCCCGCCTCCCCGATAAACAGCGCGTCGCCGGTCTGGAACGCGGATATGGGCGCGATGTTCAGCTTGCCGCCAGCCAGGACGTTGACGACGCCCGTGCTTCCGGCGCCAGAACCGACATGCAGACCATATTCGGCGAAGGGCGCCGGCTCCGAGCCGCCGCCTTCCCAGATCGACCATGAGCCGCCGTCGATATTGACGACGCCAGAGCCGCCGGAGGCGCCGACAAAGCTGTTTCGGGTCTGGAGGTAATTGGCGCCCAGCTCCGGGTTCTTTCCCGTCGAAATGATATTGGCGACGCCCGTGCTGCCGAGGCCGTTGCCCACGACGAACACGCCTCCCAGGGAGGTTGCTGCGTTGAAACTGCTGTCGCTGGTCAGGTTGAGCGTGCCGGAGCCGCCGTTGTCGCCGATTGCTAGCAGGTCGGTCTGTATATA
>NZ_JCAWFG010000061.1:0-11411 GCF_059740505.1 Camelimonas sp. FR25
CTGATACCACTCAACTTAATTTCTGATCAGACACTTATGGGTTTCTGCGAAACCCGAGACCACCACCAGATCATCCTAATACTGCTTGTCAGCTCAAGGTGGGCGAGAGATCATTTCTAGTGATCGGTCCTAAGTGCCAGCGCAAATTGTGTTTGCACGCAGCCACGGAGCAAATCTTGAAGCGTCATATATCCCGTGCGCTGTTGGGTGCACTCGTTCCACTAATGCTGACCATTAGCGCACCAAAAGCAAACGCCTCAGCCACCTTTATCGGCCCTAACATGATGTGTTCTAGGTTTATTACAGAGTTCTATAATAATGATCTGGTTATTGGTTATATTCAAGGGTACATGAGCGGCTATGCATTCATGTTGTATGTCCAATCAAATCGGAAATACGACCTGCTTAAGGATATGCCACCAATGGGATTGGTTGGGCTTGTGCGCGACTATTGCTCAAAGAACCCAAACAATACCGTTCTTAATGGCGTAAACCATGTTATGATCTTTCTGAAGGACTATAAGGGCCCCAAGAGGTAGTGATGACTACTCATCGCCTGTAGCGGGCAGTGCGGGCTCAAACCCATCAAACGATGGCTGGCTTTCAGGCGGCAGGCCTACGCCATGGGGCATCTGCATTTCACCTATCCTGGGTAGACGGCGCAGAGGGGTTTGGTAGCCCAGCTGGTCAGCGTCAGGCTGCTCATCAGAGGACACCACCACCGTTGCACTGAATAGGCTGTGGCGGATGTTGTCCCGCTTCCCGGACCACACCACGCGATCATTGAGAACATAGGCGTTGACCGTTCCCCGGTCCCCGATCTGACGGATTTCAATCCACCGATCATCAGCGAGTGTGGCTAGAGCGGCTTTCACGGTGGTGAGGCTTTTAACGCCCAGCAGGCCAGCCAATGTCCTGTGGGAGATCACAACCGCATTGTTCTCGCCTACGCGGGCCGTGAGGAGGTGCATGACAGCAGCTGCCTTGGGTGCTCTTGCGATCAGCTGGGCCCAAGCCTCATGCGCTTCTCGCTCTGTTTGGACCCAATTCCCGGTGGGAGCGGGCTTTACCGGCAACTGCTGTTTCACTGTCTACCCCTAGCCAATCCGGTGGTGTTTTTTGCCAAATCACTGGCGATTATCACCAATGCCGAAGGCCTAGGCAATGGCGGTTTCTGCCAATCGGATGGCAATTTTCAACAGCAGAATGGCTAGGGGTAGCCAGTCAGCTACTGCCTGGGGGTAGCCAATCAGCTACTGCCTACCCCCCCCTGGTAAGCCGTTGAATCTGCGTCGGTTTAATTTTGCCCCTTCTAATGATCTAAGGGACGGGCCGTCCATGGCCCCGGGCCGATAGGCCCCGGCGACCCGGAGTAGCCCCCAAGCAGGCGCAGGGTCACCGCCGAAGGGGGGCTGTGGGCGGGACGTCACTCTAGGCTCTACCTCAGAGCCTGCTCGCCCAGAGGAGTGAAGCATTCACTTACGGAACGATTTGATCAGCCGGACTATCCAAGGCTGGGCCATCCACTCAGCGTTGGCCTTCCAAGCTGCTAGCTGCTCTTGGAGTCCTGCGATCTCCCGCTCCGCTCTCTCATGGTTCGTCTTATGGCCCACCACTTCGCTCTGAAGCTCCCCCACCTGTGATCGTAAACCCTCTGCCTCTGTGGTTAGTCGGTCATTCTGGTCGTTTCCGGGCGTGGTGGCTGGGAAAGGGCCGCAAGCTCGACGACAAGGACGTGGCGACGGCCTTTTCCGGCTTCTGCAAGAGCCTCGGCAAGCCTCGGTGAAGGGGCGACTTTGCCCCCCCCTCCTGGGCCTTCTCGGGCCGACTTGGCCCCCTCCCACGTAGGGACCGTACTGCGGCAGAGATCTCCTTTTCCAGCAGGTCAAAGCATGGGGCATAGAAGTCGCCATGATTCAGGACGATGTATGCGGCCAAGGCAATCGCGTGCTCCAACTCCGCGATGCATTCCGGACCGCTCCGGGCCGTTTGATCCCCCAGCTTCCGTATCAGGCTCTCCCAACCAAACGCGCCCATTTTCCTGCCGTTAACCGTTCCGGGCGCATCGTTACGGCGCACCGCAACAGGAGTACCGCGTCGTGTTTACAATGGGACAGGCGGCCAAAGAGGTCGGCACGTCGAAGACCAGTATTCACCGCGCAATCAAAAGCGGGAAGCTGTCTGCGTCGCGGAACGACGACGGCACGTTCTCTATCGACCCGGCAGAACTGTTCAGGGCCTACCCCCGTGCTAGGCCGTTACGGAGCGGCAACGGTACGATGGAACAAGCCGTGCCGGCAAATGAAACGGTAGTGACGGTGGCCGACCCGGCTGTAACGGCGCGGATGGCCACCTTAGAGCGCGAAGTCGCCTTGCAGGCCGAGCGCATTGCGGAATTGAAGGAACAGCGCGACGCCTGGCAGGAACAGGCACAGCAGGCGCAGCGCCTGCTCACCGCAACGGCATCGCCGACAACGGAGCGCCGGGGCTGGCTGGTGCGGCTGTTCGGGGCGCAAGCGTAACAGTATGCTGCGCGCCCAAGGGTAGAGGGCGAGCATGATACGCTGGGTTCTGGCCGTTGGGATTGCGCTTGGTTGCGCACAGTCGGCGATGGCCGAGAGTTGCTCGTCGGTCGAGAAGTGCGTCCGCATGAACGCAATAGCCTCTCCTGACGGCACAAAGGCGACAATCAAGCGAAACACGGCGGCCAATCGGTGCCTCGCGGGATCTGCCGAAGCCTCCGCTGCAGCGCAAGACCCCCTTGTTCGAGATTTTCAATTTTAAAGTTTATAGTCGCATATAAACAAGTAACTCGTAAATATTATTGCAATAATTTATTGCAGTTAATTCGATTCAAGATCATTTTAAACTTGGATTATTTTAGATTTAAAAAAACTAACCCATGGTAATTTTGTCGATCTTGTTCTGTAACGCATATAGATATAATAAATTAATACGCAAAACCAATACACCATACCATGGATTGGATCTTCGCCTTATTTGACGTTGACGCGACAATTCAGCCATGAATAATCCGAATGGATTATGATGCCTTAGGTGCGCTCGAGGCACCTTATTCCATCGGACGGGGGGGGTATGAGCAACTTTTTTAACCATCAAGGTGCCGCGCACCAGCATTCGGCACGTAAGCGCCGTGTCAAGTTGAGGAAGATTGCATCCGAGGCGATTTGCATCGACAAAAAAACGCTCTTGTCCCGGAATGCATCCGGTCGACTGTCTGCTAGCGCGCTCGGTGTCGCCATTATCATGGCACCGCACATTGCTGCTGCATCCAGCGAAACCGTAACGGACCCGACAGCTTTCGAAGCCGCATTTTCCGAAATAGTCAACTCAGGATCGGGAAACAGCACCCTGTCATATACAGGGATTATAGCTGATCTTCTAATTAATACGTCAATATCCTCGCCAGGTTCTAACACATCTCTGGCCATTAATCTTAACCCGTCAGTCCTTGTTGTCGGGAATGGGTCCGGCAACGCCGGCCAACTGGGACTCGCAGAAAATACGACGCTGAATGTCAGTCGCACAACTGGCTCCAACAGCGTGATCGAGATCGGCAAAAATGGCGCGACAGGCGCTGTGACGCTTGATGGCGGGGTCATTAATGTTGGGCTGCCGTCCGTAGGCGCAAGCCGCATTTACGTGGGTGGCGGAGCGTCAAACGCGGGCGGCGGCTCTGGTACGCTCACAATCAACTCAGGTGCCATCAACTTCGGAGATGGGGCTGACGCTGGTGGTGGCTATGGCGGGTTGCGTATTGGCTCTGGTGCTGGCGTGACCGGCGCAGTCAACATGACTGGTGGTGCTATCACCTATGATGCGGCAAATGGCGGCAATATTGAGATCGGCCTTAGTGGCGGTGTCGGCTCACTGACGATGGGCGGGACGTCATCCCTGGTCATGGAAAGTGATCTTGTTCTGTTCCGCGTTGGTGAAGGCGGTGGGGCCCAGGGTACTGTGACTGTCAACGATGCGGCCTCAATCCGTGTCGTCGGCGATTTCAATGAGGATTATTTTAATATCGGCCGCGAGGCTTCGGGCGGCGGCTCTGGCACCCTCGTCCAGAACGGCGCTGATTCGAGCGTCTATGTAGCAGGCGCTAATGTCTCGATCGCCCTCGGCAATTCCACGGGCTCCTACACGTTGAACGACGGCCGTTTCGAGGTTGGGGGGGTCAATGGTACTGCCACTGATCTAGGTGTCGCGGCCTCAAAGGGACCCCATTTTATGGGGACTGCGGACGGAACCTTCACGATCAATGGTGGAGAGGCCCTGCTGTCCGGAAATATGCTCATTACGGAAAACCAGGCGGCCTCAACTGGCCGGGTCGTTCTGAATGGTGGCACGCTCTCTGTCGGGGGCACGATCAATTTCGGCAAGGGAACGGGTACGTTCACCCAGACGGGGGGGGTCCTGGAGCTTGGCGGCGCGAACGCCATCACGCCTGCCACGGGTGCCATTGCCAGCACCGTCAATTTCTCTGGCGGCATGGTCCGGGCCACCTCTGATCTGGGCATCGCACACAATGCCACGCTCAGTGGCGACGGCGCGACGTTCGACAGCAACGGTTACACGGTGACCTATTCTGGCGTCTTGAGCGGGACTGCTGGCTTCAACAAGGTCGGCGACGGGCTGCTTGTCGTATCTGGCGCCAACTCCTTTGTCGGCAACGTTTCGGTGCTTGGCGGCGTCCTAGAGACCGGTTCAGCGACAGCGCTCGGCGTGCCAGGCGGTCGTCTGACGCTCGACGGCGGTGCCCTCAAACTGACACATGTCGTTGACCTGTCTGGCGGCGTCACCGCCGGTGCAAGCAACGGCGCAATTGATATGGCTGGTCAGGCGATCATTCTTGGCGGCGCCAGCGACGGCCTCGGCGGCGTGGCGTTCAACAATGGCGACGTAACGCTGGCTGGCACGCTGGCATGGCATGGCCAGACGGCCCTTGGCGACAACGTCGCGCTGACGACGACTGCAGCCAACCAGCTGTCGGCCAACTCCACCCTGAACCTTGCCGCAACAGCCAGCCTGAGCAATGGCACTTTTGCCCAGCAACTCGGTGGCCTGGCCGGCAGCGGCAGCGTCAACTCCGATGGCGCGCTCAGCGTTGGCTCCAACAATGCCTCGACGCAGTTCGACGGCGTCGTGTCCGGGGCTGCCTCACTCCGTAAAGTTGGCGCCGGCGTTCTGACGCTGACCCAAGCGCAGACCTACACCGGCGGCACGGCAGTCGAAGCCGGCTCGCTCGTGCTTTCCGACAGCGGAAAGTTTGCTGATGGTAGTGATCTTCAGGTCACGGGCGGCACCCTCGATCTAGGTGGAGTCACCCAGAATGCCGGACAGGTAACGCTGCAGGGCGGCACGATCAACAACGGCGTTCTGAGCGCGGCCTCGGGGTACAATCTTGTGAGCGGCCAGCTGAATGCCCAGATCGCAGGCTCTGGCAACCTCACCAAGGACGGTGCCGGGTCGGTGACGCTCGGTGCCCTGAACCCTGGTTTCACTGGCCAGGTGATCGTTTCTCAGGGCGAACTGCGCGGCTCCATTGGGGCGTTCGGTGCCAGCAATGCTATCGACAACTCCGGTCTCGTTACATTCGTTGAAAGTGGGGCTGCGGTCTGGGACGGGGCGATTACCGGCACGGGCAACCTCGGCCTGACGGGCGGCGGTGCATTTGAGATCGTTGGCGACGCCAATACGTATTCCGGCCAGACCCTGCTGCAGGCTGGCTCGCTGCGGGTGAATGGCGCGCTTGCCAATTCCACGGTCGTGGTCAGCCAGGGAGCAACCCTCGGTGGCTCTGGCACTGTTGGCGGCGTTGTCGCCCAGGGTGTGGTTGCCCCTGGCAACTCGATCGGCACGCTGAATGTTGCTGGAAATGTGGCGTTTTCAGCCGGATCGATCTATCAGGTCGAGGTCAACGCAAGCGGCGCAAGCGACCGGATCGCAGCAACGGGCGCCGCAGTTCTGGGCGGTGGCGAGGTACAGGTTCTCGCGGAAGCAGGCCAGTACGATCGCCGCACTAATTACACCATTCTGACAGCTGACGGCGGCGTCACGGGGCGTTTTGCATCCGTCTCGAGCAATTACGCCTACCTGACGCCAACGCTCAGCTACGGTGCGAACCAGGTCGGACTGCGGCTTGACCGCAATGACCAAGCTTTTGGCGCTGTTGCCCTGACACGTAACGAGCTTGTTACGGCGAATGCTGCTGAACGACTTGGCTATGGCAACCCTGTTTATGACGCGATCCTGTTTGGAACGCGGGAGCAGGCGCGCACCGGTTTCAACATGCTGTCGGGTGAAATCCATGCGGCAGTAACCACAAACGCCCTGACCGAAGCAAATATCGCACGGGAAGCCATTCTGGACCGCTTGCGGAGCGCTCACGGTAGCTACGGCTCTGGAACTCAAACCGTTGCGGCTGATACCGCGACTGGCCTTGGGGCTACCTTCTGGGGTCAGGGCTTCGGCAACTGGGGTGAAAGCAAGCGCGGCTCTGGCCTGGCTTCTGTCGACCGCCGTACCGGTGGTTTTGTAATCGGTGCAGACACCCGCTTCAATGACATCACTGTCGGTGTTGCCGGCGGTTATATGAACAGCCATTTCGATATGGATGAACGCCTGTCGCGCGCATCTTCATCGACGGTGTTTGGCTCGCTGTATGCTGGAACGAACTTCGGTCCAATGCAGCTGTCTGCCGGCCTGCTTTATGCCGGATCGCGTAATTCGATTAATCGTGGCGTCGCTTTTGCGGGGTTCGCGGACTACGTATCGACCAAGTATGATACGGGCACCTTCCAGGCATTTGCTGAGGCATCATACCGCGTCGCTCTCGGCAACCAGTTCGGCGTGTCGCCTTTCCTTAATGCTGCTGCGATCCGCATCAACAACGATGGCTTCATCGAGAATGGCGGGCCTGCAGCGCTGGTTGGCTATGATCGTACTGACGACATCGGCGTGGTCACCGCCGGCATCCGGTTGGATGGTCGTCTGATGGGGAACGGGTCGGCAGGTACGGTTTCGGTTAATGGCACCCTGGGCTGGCGCGGCGCGTTCGGCGACGTCAATCCGATGGCGTTGAACGCTTTCCGCTCAGGTTTTGCATCAGCGCCGTTTGCGATCGAAAGCGTTCCTGTTGATCGATCGGCCGTAGTCGTCGGCGCAGGCCTTGACTGGGCTGTCAGTTCGGCAATGAAACTCGGCCTGTCTTATACGGGCCAGTATGGCTCGAACAACTCGGACCAGCAGTTCCGCGGCAAGGCAGAGATCCGGTTCTGATCTAGATGAAGCATGACGAGAGGAGGCGCGGAGCAATCTGTGCCTCTTTTCTTTTCAAGTGACCTGTCCTAGGCTGGACGAGCAGACTTTGCGGAGCAAAGTCTAGTGAGTATACCTTTTATCGGGAAAGGCACCGCGCTCCGCGCCTCACCCCCCCCCATGTCATTAAGTATATACTTTCTGTGAAACCTCCGACACACTCCAAAAGGTCTATAGACGTTGGAGGGCACCGTGAGCTTCGCGATCCTGCGCTTTGAGAAGGTCAAGGAGATAGAGGATCTGGCCCAAATGGCCAGCCACTGGACCCGGTCGCGCGACACTCCCAATGCGGACCCAAAGGCACCCGAAGGAGCGGTCCGGTTTCTGGTCGGTGAGGATCCGGTTGAAGAGGTCAAGCGACGGCTGCCCCAAAAGCGGCGCAAGGACGCAGTGCTCTGTATGGAGGGCGTCCTGTCAGCCTCGCCAGCCTATTTCAGGCCGGAACATCCGGAACGGCACGGTGCATATGATCCGAAGCGCACCGATGCGTGGGTGAAGGCCACAATGGGATGGCTGAAGAAGGAATTCGGTGACCGGCTCGCCTCAGCCGTCCTGCATCTTGATGAGGCAACGCCCCATATCCAGGTAGCCATTGTCCCGCTGAACCCGGAAACCGGGCGCCTCGACGCCAAAACCCAGTTCGGGCGTGGTGAGTTGCGGCGCTTCCAGACCCAGTATGCCGACGCGCTGAAGCATCTGGGCATCAGGCGCGGCATCGAAGGCTCTACGGCCACCCACCAGTCGGTAAAGCGCTACTACGGGCTCGTGAATGCAGCGCAAGAGCCCCCGGAACTTGGCCTGCGGGACAGGATGGCCCTAACCTTGGGTCAGACCACAGAGGCCGTGGAGCACCTTCTGGCGCAGGCAGCAGACAGCCGGGTAGTGCGCGACGAGCTACAGAAGGCCCAGCACCGGATCGGCATCCTTCAGTCGCACCTGGATCAGGGGCGTGAGCTTCTGGAGCAGGAGCGCAAGCTGCGCATTGCAGCTGAAGCAGACCGTGACGCGGCCCGCGACAGGGAGAAACAGGCCCGCAAGGACCTGGCTGACCGCGTGCGGCACATTCCTTTGCCAGACATCCTGCCTTTACTCGGCTATGTCCGTATCAGGCAGGGCAATGACAGCAACTGGATGGGACCTGCGGGCCACCTCGTTACGGGGGCAGACCTGCAAAAACCCGACCATTTCGGGTTCCCGGAGACAGAACGGAAAGGCCGAAACGCCATTGATCTGGTGAAGGCGGTTCTGGGAGTGGAATTCAATGATGCGGTCAACTGGCTGGCGAGATTCGTAGAACCGAAAATCCTGCTGGCACAGCTCCGTGCCGACATAGAGCCCGGTCTTATCCGGCACGCTCAGGAGGCAAGGGAAAAACCGTCAGCCGTATTGCACCTGTCAAATGATGTCGCTGACCGCAGTACGGTCGCGGATAACCTGAAGGCTCAACAGCTACAGCCGGAATCCATGTTCGAGCTTGGGCTCCTGGGCGCTGCTCGTTTCGGCAAGCAACTGCATGCCGCCTTCCCCCTGTTTGCAAGCGCCGGCAGGAACGCAGACCTTGAACCCGTGGGTTATCTTCTTGACGGGATCAGCGATCCGGGGAACCTTTTCCGGGTTGGTGCGCCCGGAATCTGGCGTATGTCGCACCGGACAGGCTTCGAAGCCGCCAGTCAGATTGTTCACGTGCTGACAGGAAGCCCGCGTGAAGCACTCGCGCTGAACTGCATTTTGCATGAGGTCCCGGAACTTCTGTCCGTCCCGAACCCGGATAAAATCGGGCGGTTCGTCTATTTTGCAACGCAGGGAGCCGACGCTCACCTGCGTACCGAAGCGGTCCAGGAAACACGCCGTACCGGCGCTGGGCTGGTTCTGGCCTATCCCATCAAGCAGCTTGAAACGGCCCGTTCTGTTGCGGCGGAGGCGAAGAGGCAGGGCGTCGAGTTCAACTCCGTGATGGAAACCCTGGGGCTGCTTTCGCTGAGTTCCTTCATCGAGCTGTGGCTGGCCCTGGTGCGCGAAGGGGCAGAGCAGTTGCTCAGGCGGATTGCTGAGGCCCGCAAGGCCCGACAGCAACAATCGGGCCGTGAGGGCCGTGGAGGCATATGAAGCCCCTCCCGAGGCTCCGCAGAGCCATTACGGGTACCTCTGCCGTCCGTGAAGGACGCGCAAGATGATGATCCGTTCCGGCTCGGCCCGGTAAACGACGACGAACGGGGTCCGCGGCGCCGCCAGTTCGCGCGTACCCGTCACCCGGCCTTCCCGTCCCATCTCCGGAAACCGCGCCAGCTGGTCGATGCTGCTGCGGATACGGGCGACCTGCTCGCGGGCCGCCAGCGGACTGTCCTGAGCGATGGCGGCAGCGTGGCGCCCCAGATTTTCCAGGGCCCGGCGGGTATAGACGACCTGCATCAGCGTGAGGCTGCGGCAATGGCGGCCTCGACAGCGGCATAGGCCTCATCTGCCGCAATCACCTCGTCGCGCCCTGCCTCGGCCAGCCCGGCTTCGACCTCGGTCCGGAACCAGGCGTCATGGGCGGCGGCCTCGCGCTGCTGGCGCAGGCGTTCGGCCTGGTCTGGACGGGTGTGTCCGGTCGCGTCCGGGTCATGACTGCTGGCGTCGACCTGGAAGTGTGCGAGGTCGAGTTCCTGGCGGATGAAGGCTGCGGCGCTGTCGAGCCGCCTCCAGGTGCGCAGGGAGCCCCGTGTGGAGGCGATGGCGCGTTCCTGGGTCCCGTAGCGCACGCAGACTGCCCATGCCCCTCCCTGCCCCACGACAGTGGCGCTACGGATGGCCTGTGCCTCGACCAGATTGCGCACGGCGCGACTGTCGATCATTGGCGGATTTTGGTTCTGCGACGCCATGGCGGACCACTCTCTGGATCATCGAAAAGCAATCTTTTAGAGAGTGTATCACGGTTTGTGATTATGCGCCGGGGTTGTGTTCCATAACGTCCATTCGGCGAAAACGACTAACGGCATTACCTTCGACGTCTCCGAAATCTGACTCCGTCAGTTTCGACGAGCTCGGCTCAAAGCGCGGTTTTCGAACCGTCCAGCTGGACAAGCCCCGCGAGCGATTCAGGCCGCTCCGCCTTCACCAGACCGGCCACGACGCTTAGCGTACGTTTTCGAACATCCTCTAACCGGCCCCCTATTCGGTCAGGATTTCGACCTGGGCCGACGATGGTCATATCTGGGGCTCGGTCGCTGCGGTCGGCCGTCTGAGCACTGAGTTGTGTAGCAACTCGTAAGTGCCCTTCTAGGCCAGGGAGGCCATAGCCAAAAGAAAAGCCGCCCGGAGGCGGCCAGAGTTGTCACATTCGAGGGGCCCCCCCGGAGGCAGTGGGGGGTGCAAGGAGAAGCACGGGCTGAACCGTTCGGTTCCAAAAGAAAAAGCCGCCCGGAGGCGGCCAGTGGGAGGTGTTCAGCTGGGGTGGGGCTTACGCACCGCTGATCTGGGTCAGAACGATCCAGGCTGCGGCCATGGTGGCCCAGCCAATCGGCGTAGCGAACATGATGGAGCCAATCGACTTAACAGCGGTCATTTGCGTAGTCCCCGGAGCAACATCGCTCCATGGATCTAGGAATAGCGCTGCCGCTGGCCTCCTGTACGTGCGCGAGAGCACAGGCGCGAGGAGAGCGTCGGGCGCAATCTGAGGGGGGGAACTATCATGGCTGATCAGGCTCAGGTGGCGCAGGAGCTGGTGCGTGAGGCCATCCTGTTCGCGATTGTGGCTGCGGAGCAAGGCGTCACCGTTGAGGGTGCTCCAGACCCTGCGGCAGTGCTCTACGCCTACGCAAAGGCCACGGGAGACGATCCAGACGCTGATCTGCCCGGACGCCTCGCCGCTATGGTTGGCGCTGTGCCGGAAGGCGGGCGCGTCGTGGACCGGGAATGGATCGACAAGGCGTCGGCGGCCTATCAGCGGTGCAAGTCATTCCCAGAAGAAAGCCGCAGCGGCGTGATGGCGCTGATCACGCTCCGCAACCTCTTTGAGAAGATCGTCAACGTGAGGCCGATCAGCAGCGGAACCAGTGGCTAGACAGGTGTTCTCAGCTGTAGGGCGCACTTAG
>NZ_JCAWFG010000062.1:0-44743 GCF_059740505.1 Camelimonas sp. FR25
CTGCGCCTTGGGTATGACGCTATAGGCCGAGGCCGGCCCGCTGTAGGCGAAGGTCTGGCCGATGCGGATGTCGCTGTCGGTCACCCCTGGCCCATATTTCTTTTCGGCATGTGCGGGAGCGGTGCTGGCGATGGCCAGTAGTGTCGCCGCTGCGGATAATACCCACTTCATTTTGGCGTCTCCCATCGTGTCATCACGCCGGGATCACTGCGGAATCTGACGTCCGCTCCTCGATGGCGCCCGACGGTTCCGCCCACGCGACGACCAGCTGCAAGCCAGCGAAGTCGCGCAGGCAGCGTTGAGGCTAGGGCGCTTCCGCTGGCGACATCGTCAAACATGCGACAGTTTGGGTCACATTATCGATGTTGCGGCAATAACTTGGCCCACCCGCCCATTTTGGGTGAAGCCAGTCCCCGTTTCCTCGCAGGGTGCTGCTGATGGCGTCGTGCCTCTGGCGTCAGCCGTCCTGGACGGCGGCGAGGGCCGTGATCTTGACGCGTCGCCCTTCGCCGCGCGGGACAATGGGGCAGCAGGGCGCCGCACTGTCCGGGGGGGAACGCTCCGGTGGCCCGGCGCGTTGTCCTGACAGCCTGAGGTTGAAGCAGCGAAGGAGACAGAAATGGTGTTCTGGAAGCGCAAGGGGCGCGTCACCATGAGCGGCGAGCAGGCCCGGGCAGGTTCCTGGGGCAAGCAGGTGCTCTATGTGCTGATCGCAAGCCTGGTGTTGCTGGCCATCGTCTGGATCGGTCTTGAAATCTGGGGTGGCGGCCAGCCACGAATCCAGTAAGGCGCGTCGCGCACAATTAATCGGCGGCTTTGCCCGCGTTGCGCTTGTTCGCTGGGTCAAATCACGACAGTCTGTCAAAATCTGACACGTCGGGATGACCCATGTCGCGCCAACCGCCGCCGCGTAATGAATTCAACAGATTGTGTGAGCGCGCTGGCCTCACCCCGCCCGAGGCGGCGCGGTTGCTTGCGCTGTCGGAGCGGACAATCGCGCGCTATGTCGCCGGCGAGGCCCAGCCCTCGGCTCTGGCGTTGCGGGTGTTGCACGAGGCGGGTCGCGACGTGGAGCCTCAGCCATCGCGTTTTCGCTTTATAGATCTGTTCGCTGGAATTGGGGGCCTGCGCATCGGGTTTCAGGCCATTGGCGGCCATTGCGTGTTCACCTCGGAATGGGATGTCAACGCGCGCAAGACCTACGCCATCAATTTCCGCGACAATCACGAGCTGTCGGGCGACGTCCGGGAATTTTCGGCCGAGCCCGAGCTTGTGCCTGACTTCGACGTGCTGCTTGGCGGCTTTCCCTGCCAGCCATTCTCTATTGCCGGCGTGTCAAAGAAGAATGCGCTCGGCCGACCCCATGGTTTTCTTGACGACACCCAGGGCACGCTGTTCTTCGATACGGCGAAGATCATCGCCCACCACCGTCCGGTGGCCTTTGTGCTGGAGAACGTCAAGAATCTGAAAAGCCATGACAAGGGCCGCACCTTCGCCACCATCATGAATGTGCTGGCCAATGAGCTTGGCTATCACGTGCAGACCCGCATCATCAGCGCCGAACATTGGGTGCCGCAGAAGCGCGAGCGGATTTTTATCGTCGGCTTCCGCGAGCCGACAGGCTTCGACCTCAACGCGCTGGAACTGCCGCAGACCCAGCCCACGCTGGGCGACATTCTGCTGCCGCATGATCAGGTCGATGACAAATATACGCTGACGCCGCGCCTGTGGGACTATTTGCAGAATTACCGCGACAAGCATGCGGCGCGCGGCAATGGCTTTGGCTACAGCCTGTTCGGTCCGACCGACGTCGCCCGCACCTTGTCGGCGCGCTATTACAAGGATGGGTCGGAGATTCTCATCGCCCAGCCCGGCAAGCGGCCACGGCGGCTGACGCCGCAGGAATGCGCGCGGCTGATGGGCTTTGAGCGTGGCGAGCGCCAATGGCGCATTCCAGTCTCCGACACCCAGGCCTACCGGCAGTTTGGCAATGCGGTGGTGGCGCCGGTGGTGGAATTTCTGGCGCGCGCCATGCAGCCGTGGCTGGAGCAGGCGCTGGCGACCGCCCCGGCGGCGCCGGCGACTGGCGCATCGGAAGCTGGCGTCAGCCAGCGTGCTGCTCGATGAAGCGGGCGGCCTGGGCGATGGCGGCGGCGCCTTCCTCCAGCTGCGGCCAATAGAAGTGCCAGACGTGGAACATGCCCTTCCACACCGCCAGCTCCGTATCGACGCCGGCGGCGATCAGGCGCTGGTGCATGCGCACGGAATCGCCGAACAGCACCTCGCGGTCCCCCACCTGGATCAGCACCGGCGGCAGGTTCTTCAGTTCAGCGAACAGCGGTGAGGCGAGGCCGTTGAGCAGATCGGCGCCATCGAGATAGCGCGAGGAATGCCAGACGATATCGGGTCGCTGCACAACGGGATCGACGCCAGCCAGAAACTCATAGCTGGAGCTGGAGGCGGTCATGTCGACCCAGGGGCTGGCGGCGACGAGGCAGCACGGGGTCGCCAGCTCACCGTCGCGCGCGGCGAGCGCCGTGGCGAAGGTGAGGCCACCGCCGGCGGAATCGCCCATCACTGCGATGCGTCGGTCCGGGTGCAGATCCTGCACCGCCTCCCAGGCGGCCACCGCATCCTCCACCGCCGCTGGAAACGGCGCCTCGGGCGCGAGCCGGTAGTCGATGGCGTAGACGACGCCGGCCAGATCGGCGGCGAGGCGGGACGCCACATGGCGGTGCGAGCGCGGCGAACCCAGCGTATAGCCGCCGCCATGCAAATAAAGCACCAGCGGACCATGGCCGGCGACATGGCGTTCGCCCGGCACGCCCCCCAGTTCGCAGGGCGTGATGTCGACGCCAGCCGCCGGGTGGAACAGATCGGCGAAGCGATCGTATTTCACCCGATTGGCGCTCTCGCCGTCAGCCAGCTTCATCGGGCGCTTGCGGAACTGGGCGACGAGCGCCGCGAGCTTGTCACTGGCCATGCAGACTTTCCTCCGGTGTCAATTTCGCCGGAGGGTGTGCGTCCCAGCCGTGCATCTGCATCATAAGAGACGATGGGCGCGGGGGTGGCAAGGCTGCCGCCGCCGTAAACCTGGGCGTTCGGCTGGCGGCTGGTCAGGCCTTGCGCAGCATTGAATGCGCCCGACAGCCAGCCAAGCAGACCGCCGTAGCGTCAGGCGCGCCAGTCGAGGCCGATGTCGAGCACGGGCGCGCTGTGGGTCAGCCAGCCGATGGAGATCAGATCGACGCCGCTGGCGGCGACAGCTGGCGCCGTGCTGGCGGTGATGCGGCCGGAGGCCTCGGTGATCGCCCGCCCGTCGACCAGCGCTACCGCCTCGCGCAATTGCTCCGGGGTCATATTGTCGAGCAGCACGGCGTCGACGCCCAGCGCCAGCACCTCGTGCAATTGCGCCAGCGTATCGACCTCCACCTCTACCTTGACCATGTGGCCGACGCTGGCCCGCACCCGCCGGATGGCTTCGGCGGCGCCGCCGGCGATGGCGATGTGATTGTCCTTGATCAGCACCGCGTCATCGAGGCCGAAGCGGTGATTGCCGCCGCCGCCGGCCCGCACCGCATATTTCTCCACGGCGCGCAGGCCTGGGGTGGTCTTGCGGGTGCAGACAATCCGGGCGTGATGCCCGGCGATGGCCTGGACGACGCCATGCGTGACGCTGGCGATGCCGCTGAGATGGCCGAGAAAATTCAGCGCCGTGCGTTCGGCGGTCAGCATGCCGCGCGCCGGCCCCGAGATGGTGGCGATGACGTCGCCCGGCGCCAGCCGCGCCCCATCCTGCAGATGCGTGTGCACGCGGATGGCCGGGTTGACCAGGGCGAAGGCCAGCACGGCCAGATCAACGCCAGCCAGCACGCCATGGTCGCGGGCGTTGAGCGCCAGCGTCGCCTCGGCATGGGCCGGGACAATGGCGTCGCTGGTGATGTCGCCGGCGCGGCCGAGGTCTTCCAGCAGGGCGCTGCGCACCAGCGGCTCCAGCATGACGCGTGGCAGCGGGGTGAGCTGGGGCAGACCGGCGGGGGCCGGGACGACAGGCGCGGGTATGGGCAAGGCGGTCATCAGGCGATCTTCCGGTGATCAGGGGAGGCGAGGGTAGCAGGGGCCAAAGCGGGCGCAGGCACGAGCACGGGCGCAGGTGCAAGCACGGGCGCCGGCGCAGGCGAGGCATGTCGCGTGGCGGCGGCGGGCGTTGCGCGCGATGGCGTGGCGACGGGGCCAATCATGCGGCGCGCTGGCGCCTCATCCTGAAGCGCCAGTTCGTCCAGCCGCAGCGGGCGCCTTTGCGTTTGCGCCGTCTTGCCCGGGGCGTCGGCGCGGAAATGCGCGCCACGGCTCTCGTTACGGGCGCGCGCCGCTGTGGCGATCAGCAGGCCCACGAGGGCCGCATCGGCGGCGGGGTTGCGCGCATCCATGGCCTGGGGCGCGAGAGCGGCGATGGCGGCGTCGAGGCCCGCCGCGTCGCGCTCCAGCCCGACCTTGCTGGACATGATCTGGCGCACCTCGGCCAAGTGGTGCTTGCGGGCTGGCATGGTCGCCACACTGGCGCGCAGCGGCTGGTCTGGCGCCGCGTAAGGAGGGACGGGGGGCGGCGCGGCGTCGCGCAGGTCATCGGCGACAAGGCCGCCGCATACCAGCGCCTCGATCAGCGAATTGCTGGCCAGCCGGTTGGCGCCGTGCAGGCCGGTGCAGGCGACCTCGCCGCACGCCCACAGGCCCGGCAGGCTGCTGCGACCGTGACCATCCACCATGACGCCGCCCATGTGGTAATGCGCGGCGGGCGCCACCGGCAGCAGGTCGTGGGCTGGATCGAGCCCGGCCTGGGCGCAGAGCGCGGCGATCGCCGGGAAGCGCCTGGCGAAGCCAGCGCCAGGGTGGGTGCGGGCGTCGAGGAAGGTGGCGCGCCCCGCCGCCCGCTGCCGCCAGATGGCGCGGGCCACCACATCGCGCGGGGCAAGCTCGGCGCCTGGGATGTCCGCCATAAAGCGCTGGCCCAGGTCATTGACCAGCCACGCGCCTTCGCCGCGCACCGCCTCGCTGATCAGCGTCGCCTGCCCCTGCGCACCCGCGGCCTCGCCAGCCAGCGCGGTGGGGTGGAACTGCACGAACTCCATGTCAGCGACGCCGGCGCCGGCGCGCGCCGCCAGCGCCACGCCGACCCCGGTGCTGGTCAGCGGATTGGTCGTCACCTGGTAAAGGCCACCGACGCCGCCGGTGGCCAGCACGATCTGGCGGCTGGCCAGCACGGCGGGGCCGTCGGCGGCAGCGAGCGCAAGGCCGGCGACTTCGCCATGACGGGTGAGGATTTGCGTGGCGGCCACGCCTTCCAGCACCGTGATATGGGCGGCGCGGCGCACGGCGTTGACCAGCACGCGCACCACTTCGGCGCCGCTGGCGTCGCCGTGGGCATGCAGGATGCGGCGGCGGCTGTGGGCCGCCTCAAGGCCGAGCGCCAGCGTGGCGAACTGCGCCGCAATCCCGGTGATCACGCCCGCTGTCGCGTCGTCGCAGAGCGGGCGCTGGTCGAAGCAGGCGCCAAGGCGCAGCAGCGTGCGCACCGCATCGGGCGCCGCGGCGATGACGCTGGCGGCGACGTCGGGATCGCAATGGCCATCGCCCGCCGCCAGCGTGTCGGCGAGGTGCAGGCTGACGTCGTCGTCAGGCCCGACAGCGGCGGCGAGGCCGCCCTGGGCTAGCACGCTGGAGCTGGCGGCCCCCAGCGGGGCGGCGCTGATCAGCACGCAGGGGCGCGGCGCCAGCTTGAGCGCTGTCATCAGCCCTGCCGCGCCCGCCCCGACGATCACGGGCAGGCCGGCCAAATGCGTGAGCGAGGCGGGCATCGCGGCTCAGACCAGCAGCATGCGCTCGACCGGCAGGCGGGCGCGTTCGAGGATATCGGCGGGAATGGTCACCTCATGGCCGCCGGTCTCAAGGCAGCGGCGGATGGCCGGCAGGGTGATGCGCTTCATGTGCGGGCAGAGGTTGCATGGCCGCACGAACTCGACGTCGGGATGATTGACGGCGACATTGTCGCTCATCGAACACTCGGTGAGCAGCACGACGCGCGGCGGCTTGTGGGCGCCGACCCAGTCGGACATGTGGGCGGTGGAGCCAGAAAAATCCGCCTCCGCCACCACTTCCGGCGGGCACTCGGGATGGGCCAGCACCACCACGCCCGGCCAGCTGCGCCGCATCTCCTGCACGTCGGCGGGGGTGAAGCGCTCATGCACCTCGCAATGGCCTTTCCAGGCGATGATTTTCACATGGGTTTCGGCGGCAATGTTGCGGGCGAGATATTCGTCCGGGATCATGATCACTTCGGGCAGGCCGAAGGATTCGACGATTTTGCGGGCGTTGCCCGAGGTGCAGCAGATGTCGGATTCAGCTTTCACCGCCGCCGAGGTGTTGACGTAAGTGATGATCGGCAGACCCGGATGCTTCTGGCGGATCAGCCGGACGTCCTCAGGGGTGATGCTGTCGGCGAGCGAGCAGCCGGCCTCAAGGTCAGGGATCAGCACCGTCTTGTCCGGGTTCAGCATTTTGGCGGTCTCGGCCATGAAGTGCACGCCCGCCAACACGATGACGTCGGCGTCGACGCGCGCGGCCTCGCGGGCCAGCGCCAGCGAATCGCCGACGATGTCAGCCACGCCATGAAAGATCTCTGGCGTCTGGTAGTTGTGGGCGAGGATCACCGCGTTTTTCTCGCGCTTCAGCGCGTGGATGGCGGCGACGTCATCGGCGTAGCCGGCCCATTCCACCGGCGGAATCACCCGGCGCACGCGCTGGTAGATCGCGGCGGAATCGAACGGCGCGGCGGCGGCGCCTGGCGCGGTCGGCGCGGGGGCGGGCACAGCCGCTGGGGGCGTCGCGATGAGGCTGGCGGCAGGCATTTCATATGCTCCGAATGAGTATAATTCGGACATATGCTTAAACTGAGTATAAGACTTGTCAACCCGCCGGTTTGGTCCCTGCGATGGCGCGTTCGAGCAAAACCTCCTCCCGGAAGCGGAACAGCCGCGCCGGCCGCCCAGGGCGGTCCGTCGACATTTCATTCGTTTCTTCAACGAGTTCCTGCTGTTCGATAAGCCGGCGAAAGTTCTGCTTGTGGGTGGTGCGCCCGGCCAGCGCCTCGACGGCTTTTTGCAGGTCGAGCAGGGTAAACTTTTCCGGCATCAGCTCGAACACCACGGGCCGGTAGCGAATCTTGCCGCGCAGCCGGGCGACGCCGGTTGCCAGGATGCGGCGGTGATCGCCCTGCATGGCGTGGCCGGGCACGGGCGGCGTCGCCGGATGGGCGTTTTCGGCGAGGTGGCGGCGTGATTCCGGCGTCAGCTGCGCCTCATGCAACAGCTCATAGCGCTGCAGCACCATGTCGTCGTGCCAGGCGGCGCCATCGAGACCAAAGGTGGTGGCGGCCCTGCGCCGGCGCTGGGCGCGCATGGCGTCGGTCGGGGCGGCGTCGGCCCAGGCGAACAGCGCAGGTCCGATGATGTCGCGCAGCACCAGGGGCTGGCCCTTGCGCCAGTCCTCCCAGGGGAAGCAGGCGTACCAGCTCAGCCACAGCCCCGCCGCCGGGCTGGCGCTGGCCTGCTCCCGCGTCAGCGCCAGATAGCTGATCGACATCACCCGCTGGCCATCAGCTCCCTGGCGGTCGCGATCGGCGAAGGTGTAGAGCTGCTCGACATAGCCGAGCGGGTGGTGGGTCTGGCGCTCCACCCACTGGCGCAGGCCGGCCTGCAGCGAGCGCGGGCCGCCGAAGGGCCCGGCGGGCAGGCTGGCGCCGCCCTCCAGCGTCAGCACCCGCGGTTCGTCGGCGCTCACCGCCACCACCACGGCGACCAGATCGACCAGCACATTGCGATCGGGCGGCGCGCTGGTCTGGGCGGTTGAGCCGATGGGCGCGTTCGGGTCCGGCGCCGCGCCGGGCCTCGCCGCAGCATCGACGTCAATTGTGCTCCGGACCTTGCGGGATGTCATGCGCCAGATGCTCCCTGGTTGCGCAACTGTGAGGCTGCGTTCTTCTCGCATTGTCTGCGGACAAAGTCAGGAGGCAAAGTCAGGCGGGGATGCGCTGTCGGGCAAATGCGATCTGGCGCAGGCGGTCAGGCGGGTGTGTGGGGCAGGGGGACTGGGGCAGGGGGCCGGAAGGCGGGCGCGGGGAACGGCGCGCATGGCGGGAGGCGGTCGTCGTGGCTGGCGGCGGCCCAAGCGGCGTCGCAGCCAGTTGTCGTGTGCAGGCTCACTCGCTGGCGGCGACCACGGCGGCGGCCACATCGCCGTCGAGCTTGATCATCTGCGAGGCCATGGACAGTTGCAGCGTGATTGTCGCGACGACCATGGCCATGACCCCGGCCGCCAGCATGATGTCGCGGATTCGCATGCCGGTCATGTCAGAACTCCTTGTTCACCCTCTGGTCACTGATTGTCGCCGCATCAGCCTAACCAAAGGTGAACCCAGGTACATCCAGCTTCAAAAGAAGGGTCACGTAACAATAAGTCGTAGGTCGAATGGCGGCGACATGTCGTCAAAACGCAAACAGGCTCCCGAAACCAGGAGCCTGTCCGATATTATACACAAGCTGACGCTTCGCGGCGCAGCGACCGCTGGCGCCTGTCAGCGCTTTGCCGCCGCCGGGCCGGCGCGCAGCGCAGGCCACGCCTCAGAACGCGTCGATATAGGCGCGCTTGCCGCCCGCCGGGGTCTGGCGCGGCGGGGCCGAGGCGAGGCCGCGCAGGATCCACTTGCGCGTCTCCGCCGGGTCGATGACGTTGTCGATCTCCAGCACCGAGGCGATTGAGGTGGCTTTGCCCTCCTCATATTTCTTCGCCACCATGCGCTGGTAATAGGCCTCGCGCTCGACCGGGTCTTCGATGGCTTCCATTTCCTTGCGGAAGCCCAGCCGCACATAACCTTCCAGCCCCATGCCGCCGAACTCGCCGGTCGGCCAGGCCACCGTGAAGAACGGCGCCTGAAAGCCGCCGGCCGCCATGCCCTGGGCGCCGAGGCCATAGCCCTTGCGCAGCACCACGGTGAACACCGGCACGCTGGCGTTGGCCCCGGCCAGGAACATGCGCGAGACGTGGCGCACCACGCCGGTCTTCTCCGCCTCGGGGCCGACCATGAAGCCAGGGGTGTCGCACAGCGAGATGATCGGCAGGTCGAAGGCGTCGCACAGCTGGATGAACCGCGCCGCCTTGTCGCCAGCCGGCGCGTCGATGGCGCCGCCGAGGTGCTTGGGATTGTTGGCGATCAGCCCGAACGGCTTGCCCTCAATCCGCACGAAGGCGGTGACGATGCCGACGCCGAACTCCGGCCGCAACTCCAGCACCGAGCCCTTGTCGGCCATCAGCTGGATGACGTCGCGCACCTCATAGGCGCGCAGGCGGTTCTCCGGGATAGCGCGGCGCAGCAGGCGCTGGTCCTCGGCGTCCCATTCGCTGATCTCGCCCTGGAAGTACGACAGGTATTTCTTCGCCACTTCAGTGGCCTCGACCTCGTCCTCCACCAGCACGTCGATGACGCCATTGGGAACCTGGACCGAGACCGGGCCGACTTCCGCCGGGTGATAGACGCCCAGACCGCCGCCCTCGATCATCGCCGGGCCGCCCATGCCGATCGAGGAATTCTTCGTGGCGATGATCACGTCGCAGCAGCCGAGCAGCGCAGCGTTGCCGGCGAAGCAATAGCCGGAAACCACGCCGACCACCGGCACCTGGCCGGACAGGCGGGCGAATTCGACGAAGCTGGTGGTGTCGAGCCCGGTGAGGCCGCCGCTGTCGGTGTCGCCTGGGCGCCCGCCGCCGCCCTCGGCATAGAGCACCAGCGGCAGCGACCATTGCTGCGCCAGATGCAGGGCGCGATCCAGCTTCTTGTGGTTGCGCTTGCCCTGGGTGCCGGCCAGCACGGTGTAATCGTAGGACACCACCATGGAGCGGGCGACGCTCTCGCCGAAATGCTTGCCATTGATCGAGGCGGTGCCGACGATCAGCCCGTCCGCCGGGGTGTTGATGATCAGATCATCAAGCGAGCGGCGGCGCAGCTGCGCGGCGATGGCGAGGCCGCCATATTCCATGAAGGTGCCCTCATCGACCAGCTGGGCGATGTTCTCACGGGCGGTGCGCTGGTTGGTCTTGCGGCGGCGCTCGACTGATTGCGGGCGGTTCTCGTCGAGCAGATTGCCCTGGCGCTCCAGCACATGGGCAAGGTCGGGACGGATGAAGTCGAGATCGATCTCCTCCTCCGCCGCTGCGTCGGCGCCGCCCACATCCTGCGGCTCAATGTGCAGCACAGGCTCGCCGGCCATCAGGGTCGCGCCTGGGGCGGCGGCGATGGCTCGCACCACGCCGCCAGTGGCGGCGGTGATCAGATGCTCCATCTTCATGGCTTCGAGCACCGCCACCTGCTGGCCGGCGCGCACCAGATCGCCCACCGCCACATCAATGGTGACGATGGTGCCCTGCATGGGCACGTTCGTCGGCTGGGTGCCCTCGGGCGCCTTGACCTCGGCCTTGCCGGCCTCGGCGGCAGCCTCCTGTTTCGCCGCGAAAAACAGCTCGCGGTGGCGGTCGGCGGCGGCGCCGGCGGCCAGCTCCGCCACATTGTCCTCGAGGAATTTCGTCGTCACCTCATTGCGGCGCACGGCGTCATTCTGCAGCAGCGCCTTGAGGAAGGGCAGGTTGGTGCCGACGCCCTCGATGCGGAACTCGCAGGCGGCGCGATAGGCCTTGGCGACCGCCGCCGTGTAGTCGGGGCTGTTGCTGTGGGTGATCTGCTTGGCCAGCAGCGAGTCAAACGCCGAGCTGGTGCGATAACCGGCGTAGCCAAAGGTGTCGACGCGCACGCCCGGGCCGGAGGGCGGCTCAAACACGCTGAGCGTGCCGCCCTGGGGTTTGACATTCCCCCTGGCGTCGATGGCCTCCATATTGACGCGCAACTGGATGGCGTAGCCGCGCGGCGCCGGGATTTGCGACTGCAGCAGCCCGAGGTCGGCGAGGCTGGCGCCGCCGGCGACGCGCAATTGCGCCTGCACCAGGTCGACGCCCACCACCTCCTCGGTCACCGTGTGCTCGACTTGCAGGCGCGGATTGGCCTCGATGAAGGCGAAGAACGGTTCGGCCTGCCCTGGCGTGGCGTCGAGCAGGAATTCAAAGGTGCCGAGATTGTCGTATTTGGCCGCCGCCGCCAGTTCACGGGCGGCGAGGGTGATGCGCTCGCGCAGGGCCGGGGTCAGCGCCGGGCTCGGCGCAATCTCGATCACCTTCTGGTTGCGACGCTGGATGGTGCATTCACGCTCATACAGGTGCGAGATATTGCCGGCGCGGTCGCCGATGATCTGCACCTCAATGTGACGGGCGTTGCGCATCAGCCGCTCGACATAGACCGCGCCATCGCCGAACGCCGCCTTGGCCTCCGACTGGCAGCGGGCGTAAGCCTCGGCCAGGTCCTCGCGCGCCGTCACCGGGCGCATGCCGCGCCCGCCGCCGCCAGCCACCGCCTTGATCATTACGGCGGCGCCGTCGCCGAGGCTGTCGAAAAACGCCGTCACCTCCTCCAGCGTCGTCGGGCCAGAGGTGCCCGGGATCACCGGCACGCCGACCTTTTGCGCCAGCTCGCGCGCGGCGGTCTTGTCGCCGAACAGGCCGAGGCCGCTGACCGAGGGGCCGACGAAGGTGATGTTATTGTCGGCGCAGGCCTGGGCGAGGCCGACATTCTCCGACAGAAATCCATAGCCGGGATGCAGGCCGTCGCAATTGGCCGCCTTCGCTGCAGCGATCACCGCCGCAATGTCGAGATAGGCCCGGGCGCCGCGCCCTTCGAGCGCCACCGCCTCATCGGCCTTGCGCACATGCAGCGCGTTCTCTTCATCGGTGGAATAGATGGCGACAGCGTGCACGCCAAGCTCGCTGGCGGCGCGGGCGATACGAATGGCGATTTCGCCGCGATTGGCGATGAGCAAACGGGAGATCATGGATTTTCCGGATCAGCTGGCGCGCCGTCGCAGGCGACGGGGAGGCCAGTCACAACAGGGGGCGCCACGCGGCGAGGGCGCGGAGGGGCGTAAGCGGTCGCGACGCTCAGAGGGTCAGGCGAACGGCGGGCGCACGGGACGCGGCGCCGCAGGGGCAGACGGCCGACCTGGCCCGCCTGGCGGCCAGGGCCCGGTCGATGAATGACGGATTTTGTGCGCGCCCTGTCGGCGGGGCGTGATCTGCCCTTGTATGGCTCACGGTCGTTGCTCCCAGATTGGCCTGCTGCTGTCGCAAACGGACGCGCGGCCTTCATTGTTTTGGCGTCGCCGCGCCGCAGGGCGGTCGGCGATCGTGCCCGCCTATCATGCCTGTGACGCAGGGCTCATCAAGTGCAAATGCTGCGCAACAGGCGCAGGGCTCATCACGAGCGCATGTGACGAGGTCCGACACGACGACGCCGGGAAGCCCGAAGGTCCCGGCGCAGCTGGTCTGGCGGTTCGCCCCGGAGGGTCCTCAGTGATCGTGGCCGTGATGGCCGTGCTTGTGGCCGTGATCGTGGCCATGCGTCTGCTTGTGGTCCGCATGATCATGGTGGGCGTGATGATCATGGCCGCAGCCGCAGCCGGCGCCGTGGTCGTGCTCGCCCGCGTGACCATGGGCGTGCTCATGGCCATGATGCCCGTGATCGTGCGCATGGTCATGGCTGTGACCATGACTGTGGGCATGGCCACAGCCGCATTCCCCCGCATGATCATGCGCGTGGTCGTGTGCGTGACCATGCCCATGTCCATGTCCATGTCCATGCGCGTGGTGATGGTGGCCGTGATCATGGCCGCAGCAATCGTGCACGGCGAGGCGTTCGGGGCTGAACGGGCGCTGCGTCGCGGTCACCGAGCAGCCGAGGCCGCGGATGGCTTCCGCCACCGCCTCATCAGCCTGGATATACAGCACGTCGGCCTCGGCCTGCGCCTCGGCATGGGCGCCGCCCGCCAGCAGCGCGGCGCGCAGCAGGCGGGCCGGGTTTTCCGCCCGGATCTCCAGCACGGCTTCTGCGGCGGCGCGCACCTGCACCAGGGCGCCATCTTCCAGCTTCAGGGCGTCGCCGTCATTGACCTGCGCCGGCGCGGCCAGCGCCAGCTCGATGGCGGCGCCGCTGTCGGCGACGATGGTCCCGGCGCCGAGCGCCCGGGCGCGATGGTCAAGGGTGATGGTGTCGGTGATGCGCTCTGCCTTGACGGCGGCGCGACGGGTCACTGCTGTTGCGCGTGGCATGTCGGATCCTGAACCCCTGACGATGAGCTTTTGACGGCGCTGACGCTGACGTCCCGGCGACGTCTGTCGCGGCCGCGCGAGCGCGGCGCAGAGTAGGCCGCGCCGCGCCCACGCGCCAGTGGCTTGTGGCGCCTGCTTGATTCCGGGCCCATCTCCTGTTGTTGTGGCGGTCAACGAATAACGCATAACAAATATGATGCCGGGAGACGCCCATGGTGCTTCGCAATCTCGCCGAGGTGGAAGAGCTCGAGCGCACGCCGCTCACGACGCATGTGCCGGAGCGCAGCGTCTACGAACGGCTGCAAAACGCCTGCGCCCGCAACGCTGAACGCCTGGCGTTCCGTCTGTTGCGCGAAGGTCGGCCCGATGAGGAGACCCGCGACATCACCTATGCGGAATTTGGCCGCCAGCTGAACCAGGCCGCCAACATGTTCCGCGCCCTTGGCGTCGGCCCGACCGATTCCGTGTCATTGCTGATGCCTGTGTGGCCCGAGACCTTTACGGCGATCTTCGCCGCCCAGGTCGCGGGCATCGCCAATCCCATCAATTTCATGCTGGAGAAAGAGCATCTGGTCGCCCTGCTGCGCAGCGCCCGCTGCAAGGTGCTGATCGGCCCTGACCCCGAGGTGATGCCCGGGGTGTGGGAGCGGGTGGAGCAGGTGCGCCACGAGATCCCTGGCCTCGCCGCGGTGATGCGCATCGGCGGGCCGGCCAGCCGCGCCGGGGTCGATGCGCTGCATTTCGACAGCGAAATGGCGCGCCACAATGGCGATGGTCTCGATTTTGAGCGCCAGGTCGGCCCCGACGACACTGCGTCACTGTTCCATACCGGCGGCACCACCAGCGCCCCCAAGCTGGCGCGCCACACCCAGCGCGGTCTGCTGGCCCAGAGCTGGAGCAACGCCATCGGCGTGATGCCGGAGCAGGCGCCGGGCCAGGTGCTGCTCAATGGCCTGCCGCCATTCCATGTCGGCGGCGCCACCTGCGCCGGGCTGATGCCGCTGACCCAGGGCGCGACGGTGGTGATCATGACCGCCGCCGGCTATCGCAACCCGCTGGTGGTGCAGAATCTGTGGGCCCATGTCGCCCGCTTTGAGGTGACGGGCATTGGCATGGTGCCGACCAGCTGGGGCGCGGCGCTCAATGTGCCGGTGGGCGATCATGACATCAGCAGCCTGCGCATCGCCCAGAGCGGCGGCTCCGGCATTGCGCCAGAAGTGGCCCGCGCCGTCACCGGCAAGCTCGGCGTGCCGATGATGGAAGGCTGGGGCATGACCGAGACCCACGGCTTCGCCACCATGAATCCGGGGGCTGGCGAGTGCCGGCTAGGTTCGATCGGCATCCGCCTGCCGTTCTCGGAGGTCATCGTCGCCGAGATCGCTGACGGCAAGGTGGCGCGGGTGTGCGCCCCCAATGAGATTGGCGTGGTGCTGGTGCGCGGCCCGCAGGTGTTTGGCGGCTACACTGACCCGGAGCAGGACGCCAAAGCCTGGGTGCAGCCCGCCGGGAACGAGCAGCGCCCGGCGTGGAGCGAGGGCGGCCGCTGGCTCGACACCGGCGACCTTGGGCGCATGGATGAGGATGGCTATGTCTGGCTGACCGGCCGCGCCAAGGACATCATCATCCGCAGCGGCCACAATATTGATCCGGTGGTGATCGAGGAGGCGCTGCATGCTCACCCGGCGGTGGAATCGGGCGCCGCTGTCGGCCGGCCCGACGCTTACGCCGGCGAGATGCCCGTGGGCTTCGTGCAGCTCAAGGCTGGCGCCGACGCTGATCCGGAGGAGATTCGCGAATTCGTGCGCGGGCTGATCCCGGAGCGGGCCGCCGTGCCCTCGGAGATTTTTATCCTGCCGCAAATGCCGATCACTGCCGTCGGCAAGATATTCAAGCCGCAATTGCGTCTGCTCGCCGCCGAAACCACCCTGCGTCGCATGGCCGAGGCGGTGTTGGGCGCCGATGCGGCCATCGCAGTGGAGGTTGCGCCGCACCCGCGCCATGGCGTGCTGGCGACGCTGCGTCTCGCTGGCGCCGACCCGGCGCGCGTCGCCGAACTGTCGGGCCAGCTCGACAAGCTGCAATTGCGTTATGAGATCGTGGCGGACTGATGCCAGACCCCGATGAGCATGGCTCATCGGGGTCTGTTCACGCTCGCGCGGCGCTTGAGCTTTGCGGGTCGCGGATGCGTCAGCATCTGCACAGCCAGGCATGAGGCGCTGGCTCAGCCCGCGCCGCGTGCTGCGGTGGCCGGGTCGCCTTTTGCTGACGTTACATGCGTTGTCATCGCCATGGCCGGGCCGGCCTCGGCTGCTGTTGATCGCCGCATGATATTGGCGGCGAGGTCAACGATGCGTCCGCGCAACGCGCGCGCCGCCTCACCGCTGGCGTCGGCCTCGTCCCAGCGCAACAGATCCTGTTGCAGCAATGCAAGCGCGTCGGTGATGAAGCTGTCGCGGTCAGCGGCCTGCCTGGCGTCGCGCGCCGGCTGCGGCGCCCCGCCGGCTTTGGCAAGCGCCGCCGCCAGCCGCAGCCTGAGCGCGTCATTCTCCTCCTGCGAGCGATTAAGGCGCTCGCGCAATGTGCGGATTTCCGATCCAAGCTGATCGGAGGCGCGGCCAATATCCCGCGCCTCATCGCGCCGCTTTTCCAGCATTGCGATGCGTTCGCTGGCGCGAGCTGCATTGGCGCGGTGGCCGGCGATGGCGTCCTGCAACGTGCTGATGGTGCCGCGTTCGACGCCAAGCTGGTGCGTCAGCCGTTCGTTGGCCTTTCTGAGCGCCTCGGCGTCGGAGAGCCGGTTTTCAAGTTCGGCGATGGCCTCACGCTGTTGGTCGATACGCCGCGTCGCCTCCGCCTGTTCGCGCTCCAGCCGCTCACGCCGAGCGTTGAGCCCTGAGGCCTCCTGGCGGGCGGCGTCGCGCTGCTTCTGTACCGACGCCAGTTCTGCGCAACTCAGGTCGTAATCGGACTTGAGATCGGCATGGGCGGCCTCGATTGAGGCGAGCCGTTCCTTCGCCTCGTCCAGCTGGCGCTTCAGGCCATTGGCGAACGACAGCTGCTTGCCTGCGTCGCTCAGGGCGGCGGCTTTCTCTTCCTGCAGCTTCTCCTGCTTGCGCTCAAGCTTGCGGGCGCGCACCGCGTGTTCGGCGCGCAAATGGTCGCGCTCGGCGCCCATTTCTTCCAGCGACACTGGAAACAGCGCCCGCATGCGGCGGTTGGCGAGGCGCTCGGCGCGCTGGTTCAGCGCTGGCGTGAGCAAAACCGCGATGAAGCCCGCCACCAGAAATCCAAGCGCAAAGAACATGGCCTGCTCAACCACCAGCCTCTCCCCCTGAGCATTCTCGCCTGCCGTTAGCCGTGACGATCATAACGCAACATTGCGGGCGCGCGATCAATGCGCGGCAGCGTGAGGGCGCCGTCAGTCGTTTGCCATCAAGGCCTCATCCATGAGCGACGAACCGTTTGAAAGCGACCGGACAACGCCAGCAGGCGCCTTGGGCAAGAAGCACTGGCCTGTTGACCCTGGCGCATGAAGCATGCCCCCCGGCGGTCAGACCTGTTCTGCGGGCGTCATAGAGCGCCCTGTCGGCGCTGTACATCAGCCAATGGTCGCGGCGGCGACCAGGGCCTGGCATGGGGCTCCCAAGGGATCGGCGACAGGCGCTATCAAATGGCGCTACCAAGAGGCGCGAGCGAGAGCGATATCGAGGCCATGTTTAGCGGCGCCGTCGCAGGCGCCGCAGCGGCGGGCGTGACGGGTGACGCCGGGCCATCAGGCCGCATGCCGCCTGGTTTGCAAGCAAACATCGGCAACGAGGGGCGCCGCGCCCGAAGGGAGGACGTGGAGCGCCAGGCCGCTTCGCATTGCTCAGAAGGGGTTCCAGGTCGCGGTGGGGGTGAATTTGAGATAGCCGATATTGACGCCGAGCCGGGCGCCGACGCCAGCGCGGATCGGCACCACCACCATATTGTCGGCCACCGCCGCCGTCAGGCCAAAGCCGCCGATGAAATAGGCCGAACCGTCGAGGCCAAGGAAGCGGGTGAAAATGCCGTGGGTCGATGGCAGATTATACACCAGCATCATGGTGCGGGCGCCTTCGCCGCCAATGTCGAATCCCACCGTCGGCCCCTGCCAGAACACCTTCATCTGCCCCGCGTTGCGGGTGTAGAGCACGCCCTCGCCATAGCGCAGGCCGCCGATGAAGGCGCCCGAGCCTTCCTGGCCGAGAATATAGCCATTGGGGGCGCCCCAGCGACGGAAAGCCTCCTGCACGGTCAGCGCGATGCCCTTGGACACCGAGCCGAAGAAGCTGTGACCGGCGTCGACCAGTTCTTCCGGGCGGAAGGTCTCATGCTGCTGGATCCGGGGGCCCTGGGCAAAGGCAGGCGCCGCGAGCAGCGCCGTCATGGCGACCAGCAGGACTCTCAGAAATGCTTTCATAGACTCTAGCCTCGGGTTTGACAGCGCCGCGCGCCCGGGGCCGCCCGAAACGGGCGACCACGCAGAGCCTGGCGACGCTCGCGTCCGTGGGACCGGTTCGGGGCAGGGCGCTGGCGTCCATGCAGCATGCTGCCAACGCTCCCTGGCCGAATCATGTCCGTCGAGGCCCAGTGTGCAGGTCAAATTACGTAGAAAAGGTTGCCGCGCGAGAATATTTCGTCCTGAACTATCAGGCGCGCTGGCGCAGACGCAGGCATATGTCCGTCGATGGCGAGGTTCTGGACAGGGGTAACTCCGGGCGCCTCCGCGCGTCGGCCGCGCGTCAGCCGCGCGCCGCGGCTTCAGGATCTCCCCAGGCGATGAATGGGCTATTGCTGAAATCGCCATTGCTATTGCCATAGCGGAAGGGCGCCCCCTGCGGCGTCAGCACCACGCCGCCGGCGGCCTCCAGCACCGCCTGGCCGGCGGCGGTGTCCCACTCCATGGTGCGGCCAAAGCGCGGATAAACATCGGCTTCGCCGGCGGCGATGCGGCAGAACTTCAGGGACGAGGAGGCGTTCAGCCGGGCGCTGACCGGGCGGGTCGCCAGCCAGCGTTCGGTTTCGGCGTCGCCATGGCGGGCGCTGGCCAGCGCCGTCAGGCCATGCTCTGGCGCGCGCCGCGTCTGCAATGGCCGAAAGGCGAGGGCGTCAAATGGCGTGGCGAACACGGCCTCAGCCATGACGGCGCGGGCCCCGCCGAGCCACACGCGGTCCTGGGCGGGGGCGACGATCACCCCGGCGATGGGCGCACCGTCGGCGATCAGGGCGATGTTCACCGTGAAGCCATCGCCGCCGGCGACAAATTCGCTGGTGCCGTCAATCGGATCGACCAGAAAGAACAGGCGCGGCAGCGGGCCGTGCAGGGCGGGCGCGGTTTCCTCGCCGACACGGGCAATCTCAGGCCAGGCGGCTGCGAGCGCCGAAAAGATCAGCTGCTCCGCCGCCACATCGGCGTCGGTGCAGGCGCTGCCATCGGCCTTGTGGCTGGCGACGACGCCCCGCGCGGTGATCTCGCGCACCAGTCTGCCGGCGTCGATGGCGATCGCTGCGAGGCTCAACGCCAGCGCATCGCGGGCGTCCGCATCCATGGCGGAGGCGGGCCCGGGTTGCGCGCTTCTGGCGCTGGCCGCGATAAAGCCGTCCGCCGGTTTGCCTGTTGACGTCATGGAAGTGTCCCTGGTGCAGATCGCCAGTCTGGCGCCGCCCTGTAGCACATCCCGCAACGGACGTGCGCGAATTCGGCCAGCGTCCAGAGCATGACGCTGAGCGTCAGTCGCATGGTCCAAATGAGGAGATCCCGACGGGAGCTGGCGCGCTGGCGGAATGCCCTGCTGGCGGCGCGCGCCATAGCTGGAAAATGTCCAGGCGCCGCGCCACAGCATCCCACCCGGCGCTTCGATGATGTCTGGGGACGCTTTCTGCCGTCCGCCCCGCACATTAATGTGCTGTGATCATCAATCATAAGGCGCTTTCCGTGTGACCGCCGCGCTATTGTTTTCCCGTGGGGCCCTTGGCGGCGGGAAGTTGCGCCGGCGCCGCATCGCCCGTAAGCAGGCGGGCCGTGCCGCCGCCACAAGCCTGGTTCTTGCGGGCGTGGCCTGCTTTGCCTTTCCGCCCCTCAGCGCCGGCGCCGCCAGTCGCCTGGAGATAGATATGACCGCTGTTAGTCTTGATGCGCTCGATCTCGCCGCCTTGCTGTGCAGCCGTGTGTGCCATGACGTGATCAGCCCCGTCGGCGCCATCGTCAACGGCCTGGAAGTGCTGGAGGATGAGAAAGACGCCTCCATGCGCGAGTTCGCCCATGAGCTGATCGCCAAAAGCGCCCGCCAGGCCTCGGCCCGGCTGCAATTGTGCCGCATCGCTTTTGGCGCCGCCGGCTCGGCCGGGGCGGAGATCGACACTGGCGACGCCGAGCAGGTGGCGCGCAATTTCTTTTCCGACGACAAGACGCGGCTGGAGTGGACCGGGCCGCGGCTGCTGCTGCCGAAAAATCGCGTAAAATTGATGTTGAATGTGTTGCTGATCGCCGCCACGGCCATTCCGCGTGGCGGCCAGCTGACCATGGAGGTGGGCGATGGCGGCGCTTCCTTCACGGTGCGGGCCCAGGGCCGCAACGCCCGCATCCCGCCCCATGCCGAGGAGCTGATCGCCGGCGCGCCAGCCAGCGGCAGCGTCGACGCCCACGCCATCCAGCCCTATTACACTGGCCTGATCGCCCGCGCCGCCCAGATGGGCGTCAACTTCGCCATCGATGGCGATGTGGTGACCATGTCGGTGCAGCCGGTGTGACGATCTGGTGAGGGCGCGCTGCGGCGCGCCCTGCCATCTGCTGCGCCCCAAACGAAAAACGCGGCGAGCCTGAAGCGTGCCGCTTCCGGTCTCCCGCGCCGTCCATGCCAGCGCCGCCACGGCGGCGCGTCGTCTGTGTCTTCGCTCAGGCGGAAATGCGTTCCTCGCCAGCCGGCTCACGCAGCACATAGCCGCGACCCCACACCGTTTCGATGTAGTTTTTGCCGAAAGAGGCGTTCGCCAGCTTCTTGCGCAGCTTGCAGATGAACACGTCGATAATCTTCAGCTCCGGCTCATCCATGCCGCCGTAGAGATGGTTCAGGAACATCTCCTTGGTCAGCGTGGTGCCCTTGCGCAGGCTGAGCAGCTCGAGCATCTGATATTCCTTGCCGGTCAGATGCACGCGCTGGCCGCCGACCTCAACGGTCTTGGCGTCGAGATTGACCACCAGATCGCCGGTGATGATCACCGACTGGGCGTGGCCCTTCGAGCGCCGCACGATGGCGTGGATGCGGGCGATCAGCTCGTCCTTGTGGAACGGCTTGGTCAGATAGTCGTCGGCGCCGAAGCCGAGACCGCGCACCTTGTCCTCCGTGCCGGCAAGGCCGGACAGGATCAGGATCGGCGTTTTGACCTTGGCGACACGCAGCGAGCGCAGCACCTCATAGCCCGACATGTCCGGCAGGTTCAGGTCCAGCAGGATGATGTCGTAGTCATACAGCTTGCCGAGGTCGACGCCTTCCTCACCGAGATCGGTGACATAGACATTGAAGCTCTCGGACTTGAGCATCAGCTCAATGCTCTGCGCAGTCGCGCTGTCGTCTTCAATGAGCAGAACGCGCATCTCGGCTCCCCAACGTCGTCTCGGTTACAGGCATAAGCGCCCGATAGCAGACCGCGCCATGAGCGGCGCTGACTGCCCTGTCGATCCGATTCGAAACGCTAACGGTTAACGGTTAACAAAATCTGATTCAGGCTGGCAAGCCGCCGCCCAATTGGTGACGGAATTGTGTCCATCCTGTTGAGAAGGCTGGATTATCCCGCCGCCGCCGCCGTTAACGGACTGGTTTAACGAATCGTTGCAAGTGATTCTGGCGACTCCCCCTCTGCATTGAGGGCGGTGTGTCGCCGACATCTGCAAATCTGGTGGTCAATGGTAAACAAATCATTGCCAACAGGCGCCAATTGCGGGCGCCGTGTGGACAGGGGTGTACAACGGTAAGGAAGGCTCAACCTTCCCGAGGCAATGTGGCCACAGGTTTGGCGCCGGTGGCGCAACCCCCAGGCGACCGGATGCCGGCCTGCGGGCCAGACGAATATTGGCGCAGGCCAGCACGGCTGTCGCCAGAGCGTTCTGGCGTGTTGTCGCCGGCCTTGGACGGGGAGCCACGAACGCTCATGAAATCGCGGGATACATTGCTGCGGCTCAAGCGCTTTCAGGCCGATGGCAAACGCCGTCGGGTGATGCAGATTGAGATGATGGCTGCTGAGTTCGAGCGCATGGCGACCGAACTTGAGCGGGAAATCGAACAGGAAGAGGCCCGCACCGGCATCACCGACCCGGAGCACTTCGCCTATTCGACCTATGCCGCAGCCTCCCGCTCACGCCGGGACAATTTGCTGCGTTCGGCGGGCGAGCTGAAAGGCCAGCTGCACGACGCCCGCGCCGAGCTTGACGAGGCGCTGGAGGAGCTGAAGGGCGTCGAAGCCATGGACGACCGGGAACGCGCCGACGACTGGCGTCCCGGCCCGGCCCGCGCCAGCCGCATCGGCGCCTGATCAGGCTGACCATTCTGGCGCGCTGAGCCGGCTGCGGTCAGGTAGGCCGGGGCGGTTCGCCGCCGTGGTCCCTTGCAACGGCCACGATGCGATTCTGTCGTAATAGCCCCGCGCTCCACAACTCCGCGCTCCAAGCGCGGGGCTCGCCGCATCTGGGCGTCCAGACCCGCGTGCTGCGCAGGCGCCGTCACAGCGGATGTGGCCGCCGCGTCCGCCTCCGCACGATTTTTGCCTTGCGACACACTGAAACTCGCCTATTTCAGGGGCAGCGCGGTTAATCGCCAACTTGCGGCGCGGGCGCGGCCAGGGCACACCCAGGGCGACGCGCACCGCCTGCGACAGGCAGCACCCTGGCAATCCGCGCGCACGGGCCGCTTGGTGATGAAAAAATACGCTGATTATATCTGGCCCGTTATCGGCCTTTGCGCCGTCGTGTTTTCTGGCTGGCTGCTGTATCGCGAGCTGTCCGGGCTGTCGCTGGCCGACGTGTCCGGCGCGCTCGGGGCCATTCCGCTGAAGAACTGGCTGGGGGCGATCGCCGCCACCATTCTCGCCTATGGCGCGCTGGCCTGGTACGACCGCATCGCGCTGCTACATCTTGGCAAGCATCTGCCGTGGCCGGCGATCTCGCTGGTGTCGTTCACTACTTACGCCCTGTCGCACAATATTGGCGCCTCGGTGTTCTCCGGCGCCATGGTGCGGCTGCGCGCTTATGGCGCCATGGGGCTGAGCCTCGCCGAGGTCGGCGTGCTTGTCGCCTTGTGCTCCTTCACCTTTGGCTTTGGCGCGGTGGTGCTGGGCGGCCTCGTGCTGGTGGGCGAGCCAGATATCATCCAGCGCCTGTTCGACGTGCCGCAGAGCTGGGCCTTTGGGGCCGGCGTGTTCCTGCTGCTGCTGGTGGCGCTTTACGTTTATGGCTCGTGGAAGGAATTCCGGCCGCTGCAGATCGGCAGTTTCTCGATCGTCTATCCGCGCATGCCGATCGTCATCCGCCAGCTGTTCGCCGCGCCGCTGGAGCTGATTGGCGCCGCCGGCATCATCTATTTCGCCCTGCCAGACGCCCATAACCCCGGCTTCTTCATCGTGCTCGGGGTGTTCGTCGCCTCATTCTGCGCCGCGCTGATCTCCAACGCCCCCGGCGGCATTGGCGTGCTCGAGGCGGTGTTCCTGATGGCCATGCCTGGCGTGCCCAAAGCCGACGTCATCGCCGCGCTGCTGGTGTTCCGCCTGCTGTATCTGCTGATCCCGCTGGCCTTCTCGCTGATCGTGGTGGTGCTGTTTGAGCGCTCGCGCCTGTCGAAGGTGATGCAGGAGCGGCTGGCCTCCGCCGGTCGCGACACGGACGGGAAGACCGGTTGAACAGGCCGGACCGACCTGGCGAAGGCGCGCCGCCGGCTTCGCATGAGACCGACAGTATCGACGTGGCGCGCGGCGCTGACGCCAGCGTCGCGGCGATCGCCGCCTGGCGCGCCCAGGCGGGGCGGCAATTGTTGCGACCGCTGCGCGCCCTGTTCGGGCAGGATCTCGACAAGCGCTGGCGCCGGCTGAAGCTCGGCCTGCGCGCGCTCGCCGGCAAGCCGGGGGGCGGCTGGTTCATCCCTTACCGCCACGCCCGTCCCGACGCCCGCCCGGCCTATGCAGCGCTGGAGCCGATCTTCTCGGCGGCGGCTCCGCGCATGCGCGAGGTGCTGGGCGACATTGTCCGCCTGCGACAGGACTTGCGCGCCATCCCGCCGTCCGGGCCCTCGCTGCGCTGGGGCCAGAGCTGGTTTCCGCGGCTCGACGCCGCCGTCGCATACGCCATGGTGCGGCGGCTCGGGCCGCAGCGCATCGTCGAGATCGGCTCCGGCCATTCGACGCGCTTCATGGCGCGGGCGCTCGCCGACATGCAGGCGCCGCCGTCACGGCTGCTGGCCATTGATCCTTCGCCGCGCGCCACGCTGGCCGAGACCGGCGTGACCCATGTGGCGGCGCTGGCCGAGACCGTCGATCGTTCCCTTTTCGCGGACTTGCAGGCTGGCGACATCCTGTTCATCGATTCCAGCCACATCGCCATGCCTGGCAGCGATGTCGACGTGCTGTTTCTCGACGTGCTGCCGCGCCTGCCCGCGGGGGTCTACGTCCACATTCACGATATTTTCCTGCCGGAGCCGTATCCGGCCAGCTGGACCTGGCGCGGCTATAATGAGCAGGGCGTGGTCGGCGCGCTGTTGCAGGGCGGCGGCTATGAACTGGTGTTCGCCAGCCAGTGGGCCAACCTTCGCCTCGCCGATGAGGTGACGGCGGCGACAGGTTTTCTGCCGCTCGCTGATGGGGCGCTGGAGACCAGCCTGTGGCTGTGCAAGCGCGCGGCGCCTGCCGGCTGATCAGCATTGTCGCAGGAGGCTGGGGGCGATGACCGCCAGCCATGGGGCGGGCGCCAAAGAAAAAGCCGCCCTGCGGCGGCCTGGAGGCGGACACGGCGCCGGGGCGGCGCGCTTGCGGGGCAGGTCTGGGGATCAGCCATGCCCTGAAATGTGCGACAGCACCAGACGGGACGCGAGGTCCGGTCTGATGCTGTGGCTGCTCATTGCCTGTAGAGCTGGATGCGCGTGGTGCGCAGTCCCGCCAGACCATGCTGATCGATCGACATCTGCCAGCTGAGGAATTCCTCGACCGTCAGCGTATATCGGTTGCAGGCCTCTTCAAGGCTCAGGAGGCCGCCGCGCACGGCGGCCACGACTTCCGCCTTGCGGCGGATGACCCAGCGTCTGGTGTCCGGAGGCGGCAAGTCTGCGATGGTTAGCGGACTGCCGTCTGGCCCGATCACGTATTTGACCCTCGGGCGGTGGGTTTCGCTCATGGTACGCTCATACACTCAATGATCCATGCCGATGAGGCACAATGGCATGCGTGGCTTTAAGAATTGCCTAAAGCAAATCAACGGCTTTTCCCGCTTCTGAACGTAGTAAACGGCGTCTTTACCGTGATGCGTCGCGGGCGCTGGCGCCGCCCACGCCACGCCCCATGTCCGTGCCGTAGCGACACAGCTGAGGCAAAGCCGGCCAGTTGCGCGCAAGCGCACGCAACGTCCCGGTAAGAGTTGGCGGGCCGCACGGCGCGCTGCGGTGACGCCATATGCCCTGGCGCGCCGGCGCTGGCGGCGATGGCTGTGGCGTTTTAAGGCCGGAGCCGCTATCAATTGCCGACGCTGCGGCAGGGCGGGCGCGCCTGACCTTTCGTGGCGTGCAGCGTCACGCGGCCGCCATTTTCATCGGGCAAGCCGGCGCGGCCGTCAGCCGGGCGATCCCGGCCTCGCATGGGCATGACCATGGATCGCGGTCTGGCGGGTGGCTTGGCGGGTGGCCTGGCAGGAGGCCTGGCGGGCGCCTTGAGGCGACCTTTGGCTGTGCGTTGCGGCTGTCGCGTCGTCCCGTCGCCAGGGTCGCTGGCCCCGGCCCGTCTTGAAGAGTAGACCAACCGGGCGTGCGCCCGTTCGGGCGTCGTCCCGACGGTCAGTCGCCCGGATCGCGCAGAGTCAGGAACCATGTCCGCCACACCGCTGAACAGCCTCGATCTGCCGCTGGCGCCTGCCGATACGCGCGTCGTCGTCGCCATGTCCGGGGGCGTCGATTCCTCGGTGGTGGCGGCCCTGCTCAAGGACCAGGGCTATGACGTCACCGGCATCACCTTGCAGCTCTACGATCATGGCGCCGCCGTGCAGCGCAAGGGCGCCTGCTGCGCCGGCCAGGACATTCACGACGCTCGCCGCGTCGCCGACCGGCTCGGCATTCCGCATTATGTGCTCGACTATGAGGACCGCTTTCGCGAGGCGGTGATCGATCGCTTCGCCGACAGCTACCTGGCCGGCGAGACGCCGATCCCCTGTGTCGAATGCAACCGCACGGTCAAATTCGCTGATCTGCTGCGCACGGCGGTGGAGATTGGCGCGCATGTGCTGGCCACTGGCCATTATGTGGCGAGCCGCCTGATGCCCGATGGCCATCGCGGCCTGTTCCGGGCGGCGGATCCGGACAAGGACCAGACCTATTTCCTTTACGCCACCACCCAGCCGCAGCTCGACATGCTGCGGTTTCCGCTGGGCGGCATGAACAAGGCGCAGACGCGCGAGCTGGCGCGCCACTATGGCCTCGCCGTCGCCGACAAGAGCGACAGCCAGGACATCTGCTTTGTGCCCAATGGCGGCTACGCCGAGCTGATCCGCAAGCTGCGGCCCGAGGCGTCGGTGGCTGGCGATATCGTGCATGTGGATGGCCGCGTGCTGGGCCGCCATGACGGCATTATCCGTTTCACCGTGGGACAGCGGCGCGGGCTCGGCCTGTCAGGCGGCGAGCCGCTGTATGTGGTGGCGCTGGATGCGGCGAAGGCCCAGGTCATCGTCGGGCCGCGCGAGGCGCTGCTGACCCGGCGCATCAAATTGCGCGACATGTCGTGGATTGGCGGCCAGCCGCTCACGGCGCTGCCAGAAGACGGCCTCGAGGTGGCGGTGCGGGTGCGCTCGACCCGCGCCCCGGCCCCGGCTGTTCTGCGCTGCATCGACGGCGTCGCCGAAGTTGAGCTGGCGGTGGGCGAGGAAGGCGTGGCCCCTGGCCAGGCCTGCGTGATCTATGATGGGGCGGGCGGCGATGCACGCGTGCTTGGCGGCGGCGTCATTGACCGCGCGCCGCGCCAGGCGCTCGCCGGCCTGGGTGGGCAGGCCGCCGTGCCGGCGCTGCCGGCGGCGCAATGACGACTGGGACGAGGGGGAGTGAATGGCGCTGACTTCAGGCAAGAGCGGCGGCGCGTCGGAGCATGGCTTCGACCAGCCAGACCTGTCCTCGATGAAAAAGGCCTACGCCCGCTGGGCGCCGGTTTATGACCTGACCTACCGGCGTCTGACGGCGCCGGGACGCAAGGCGGCGGTTGAGGCAGGGCTCGCCTGCGGCGACACCATTCTGGAAGTCGGCGCTGGCACTGGCATGTCGCTGGAAGATTATCCGCGCCAGTGCAGCGTCATCGCCACCGATCTGTCGGAGGACATGCTGCGGCTGGCGGCGCGCAAGGTGCGCGAGCAGGGGCTGGAGCACGTCAAGGGCGTGCTGGTGATGGATGGCTGCCGGCTCGGTTTCCCCGACGGCGCCTTTGACGCGGTCAGCGCCCAGATGATGATCACCCTGGTGCCCGATCCGGAGGGCGCCCTCGACGAATTCGCCCGCGTGCTGCGCCCCGGCGGCGAGATCATTCTGGTGAACCATTTTGGCGCCGATGGCGGGGTGCAGGCGCGCGTTGAGGAAGCGGTGGCGCCGCTGGTCAGCAAGGTCGGCTGGAGCTCGGCCTTCAAGGTGTCGCGCCTCGCCGCCTGGGCGCAGCGTCGCGGTGATTTCAGCATCGCCGAGGTGCGGCCGCTCAAGCCGCTGGGGTTCTTCACCCTGGTGCGCCTGCGCAAGGCGGGCTGAGGCTGCGGTTGAGGCGCGGACAGGGCGGCCGGGCGTGGTGAGCGGGCGCCGCTGACGCCACGTTGTCCTGGGTTTCGACCTCCTCCGCACGCCGTGATGCAGCCATTGGCGCGGGGTGAGGATAACTGGGCCGCCGCGCCTTGACAGGGTGGCGAGGAGGCCCGTATATCCGCCCCAGTCTTCGGGCGGCGGCGACGCTGGTTCGATGTGGCGGGGTAGCTCAGTTGGTTAGAGCAGCGGAATCATAATCCGCGTGTCGGGGGTTCGAGTCCCTCCCTCGCTACCATTCATCTCCCGCAAGACGCGCTTTCCTCTCCTATGATCTCGGTAGCGTTCGGCGGCGGTCAGGCCTGTTCTGACGGCCCTAATGCGCGTGGCGTGCTGGCGCGCACGGCTTTCGCTGGCTGATGTGGTCGCAGGCGCTGTCGCTGTGTCTGGTCATCCTGATGGTCAGCGTGGCTTCCCTGGCCGCATTTGCGTCTGGATCGCCTTCGCGTTTATCGCACGCATTGCAAACGCCTGCGTCAGCATGCCAGCCACACGCGCCCGGCGCGCCGAAAGACGCCACCGCTCCCTCGCGCCTCCGTTCCCGCTCGCTCGTCCCCCATCGGGCGCGCACGTTCTCGTCGCGCCCGTCATGCCCGTGCTCGTCACGGGCATCCACGCCCGACGCGTCGCGGCGCTGCCCGGGGCATGGCGCCCGTCATTGTGGTGGCGCTCCCTGGCGTGCGGTTGTCGCGATGAAGACGTGGATGCCCGTGACGAGCACGGGCATGACGGGCGGGTCGTGGGGGGGCTGCGGTCGTCAAATGGTTGAGGACTGGGTGACGCTGTGGTGGGCGGGGGGTAATGGCGGCGATGGGTGACGAGGGGCGGGAAGGCTCTGCGGCGCCTGGTCAGGAAGCGGGCCCGGCGCCGTCATGCTCGTGCCTGTCACGGGCATCCCCGCCCGACGCGTCGCGTCGCTGCCCGGGGCATGGCGCCCGTCATTGTGGTGGCGCTCGCTGGCGTGCGGTCCTCGCGATGCAGACGTGGATGCCCGTGACGAGCACGGGCATGACGGGCGGGTCGTGGGGGCTGCGGTCGTCAAATGGTTGAGGGCTGGGTGACGCTGTGGTGTGCGGGCGGGGTAATGGCGGCGATGGGCGACGAGAGGTGGAGGCTCTGCGGCGCCTGGTCAGGATGCGGGCCCGGCGCCGTCATGCTCGTGCCTGTCACGGGCATCCCCGCCCGACGCGTCGCGTCGCTGCCCGGGGCATGGCGCCCGTCATTGTGGTGGCGCTCCCTGGCGTGCGGTTGTCGCGATGCAGACGTGGATGCCCGTGACGGGCACGGGCATGACGGGCGGGTCGTGGGGGCTGGGGTCATGAATTGGTTGAGAGATGGGTGACGCTGTGGTGGGCGGGGGTATTGGTGACGAGGGGTGGCATAGCGGCGCATCGCAGGGGAAGGATGCGTGCGCTCAGTAGTGTTTCAATGTTTTAAAGTAGAATGTTCAAAATGAAAAATGCCTTCTGCGGCTGTGATATCTATATTATATTATACTTTAACGTCGTGCTCAATAATGCATGATCGAATCAAGCAAGTTGCATGGAAGGCGTCTTGAATCCTGAACGCAGGAGACATGGGGGCGGATATGTCGGAATTTGCTGGAGGGCGACGGCGCGGCTGGCTGCGGCAGGCCGTGCTTGGTGGGGCAGGCGTCGGCCTGTCATCGACCCTGGTCATGGCGGCGGATTTGCCGGCGGCCCAGGCGACGGCGGTGGAATATGTCAAGGTTTGCGCCACGCATGGCGTGGGCTTCTTCTATATTCCCGGCACAGACACCTGCATTCGCATCGGCGGGCGTGTGTCCTTTGCCTATGAATACGCCCAATATCGCAGCCTGTCGGGTCAGGATAAATCCAATTTCATCGCCGCCGGGCGCATTCAGCTTGACGCGAGGACGGCGACGGCCTGGGGGACATTGCGGACCTTTGTGCGGTTCGACATCGCCAGCCGCACCGGCCAGCAGCACGGCGCCTCGGGCACCTTGCGCAATTATGGCCCGCTCGGCTTCAACGCCAGCGGCGTCGACACCTACAACCGCGCCTATAAATATGTCGAGGTCGACAAGGCGTTCATCCAGTTCGCGGGATTGACGGCAGGTCGGGCGACGTCATTCTACGATTTCTACATGACCGATATTGAGCTGACGAATTTCTCGATCACCTCAAACGCCGCCTCCACCAATCTCATCGCCTATACGGCGAAATTCGGCCCAGGCTTTAGCGCCACTCTGTCGGTGGAAGACCCTAGTTTCCGGCGCAACCCGCTGTTCTTTGGCGCGGTCACCGACACCGGCGGCGTCGCCCCCTTCGTCGGGCTCAAAGCCGGCGTCGCCAATCCGGGCCTGTGCCTCAACGGCACGGTGGTGGGCTGCACCTTCGGCGCGCCGGTGTTCACCTATGGCGCCGATGGCCGTGTGCGCGGCTTCACCTATGTCGACGTGGCGCAACGGCTCAATGTGCCGGACTTTGTCGCCAATCTGCGCGTCGATCAGGCCTGGGGCTCGGCGCAGATCTCGGTGGCGGCGCATCAGATATCGGTGGGCAATATGACGGGCGGCCTGCCCAATGGCGGCGTGGCGCGGCGACCGGACGCCAAATGGGGCGTGGCGCTGCAGGGCGGGGTCAAGTTCAACCTGCCGTTCCTCGCCAAAGGCGACGCGCTGTGGCTGCAGGCGGCTTATGCGCGGGGGGCGATGTCCTATACCGGCATGTCGGCGCCGATCGGCCATGGCAGCGCGCTGCAGGCGGGGATTGGCGGCGGTTCGCGCTTTAACGCCTACAAGCTCGACGGCTATATCGATCCGGTCAATGGCGCCATCCAGCTCAGCACCAGCTGGTCGACCACCGTGGCCTTCCTGCATTACTGGACGCCGCAGTTACGCTCGGGCTTTGTCGGCAGCTATGGCCAGCTGCGCTATCCGTCGGGCGCGCGCGTCAACGGCCCGGTCGGCAATGTGGCGGCGGGCCCCAATGGATTCGCCAGCATCGCCTTCCGCAATTTTCACCAGTTCGTCGGCCTGACCAATCTGGTGTGGTCGCCGGTCAAGGATCTCGATATCGGCGTCGAGGCGCTATACCAGCGCATCGACGTCAAGGGGCGGGTGTTTGACGCCAATAAGGGCGGCGTCGCCACCGGTCGCACCACCTCCTATGACGACAATTGGGTGACCCGCCTGCGCATCGACCGCACCTTCTGATGCCAGGGGCCAGGATACCAGGAAGCCAGGCGCCAGGATGCTGACGCATCCGCATCCTGACATGCTCAGGCGCCGCATGCGCTTTCGTGAGGCCAGAGCGTCGACAGGTTCGGGTGGGTGGGTGCAGCGGCGCCGACAGGCGGCGATGATTTATGGCGCCGCCGGCGTCGGAGTCCATAACGCGAGCCGGTTGACATAGGCCACGCGCCAGCCGCCAGGCAGCAGCTCCAGCAGGGTGATCGACAGCGGATCGATGACCAGCGACAGCGCGGCGTCCAGCTCCATGGACAGGGCCGTCGCCACGGCGGCGCGGATGGCGCCCGAGTGGGTGACCAGCACATGGTCGCCCGGCGGCAGCGAAAGCAGAAACGCCTCAACGCGCCGCGTCTGGTCGGCGAAGCTTTCGCCTTGAGGTGGGGCGTTGCGGGCGGCGTTGGCCCAGAAGGCGCCATAGGCCTCGCCCAGTTCGGTCGCCAGATCGGCGTGCCGACGGCCGGTCCAGTCGCCAAAATTCTGCTCGGCAAGGCGCGCCTCTAACTGCGGCGCATAGCCAAGCGCCGCCGCCGTCTGGCGGGTGCGGGCGGCGGGGCTGCACCAAATGGTCGCCCCTGCGGAAGCTGCGAGGGCGGCGCTGGTGGCGGCGATGAGCGCGGTATTCGAGACATCCGCCGGCGCCTGGGGGCCGTGGATCACCCCTGCCGGGCCATCGACCGGCGCGTGGCGAACGAGATGCATGCGGCGGATGGCGGCGGACATCAGGCGGCGCCCAATGGCAGCTGGCTGGCGAGGGCGGCGAACAGCGTGAGCAGAGCGATTTCGACCATCTGTTCAGCGCAGCCGAGCACATCGCCGGTGTAGCCGCCGATCTGCCGCAGCGCCAGCCAGCGCACCGCCAGCGCCGCCACGGCGGTGACGGCGAGCGCCGGCGCCAGGAAGGCGTGGGGCAACAGCAGCGCCGCGAGCACCGCGCCGAGCAGGCCTGCTGTGACCGCAACAGGCCAGTCTGGCGGACCGGCGGCGCTGGCGAGGCCGTTGCTGCGGGCGTTTGGCGTCCAGCGGCTGATGGCGGCCATGGGGGCGCGGCCGAGGGCGCCGCAGGCGGCCAGCGCCGGAACCGCCAGCGACAGCGGCAGGGCGGCGAGGCAGCTGACCTTGATCAGTGCGCCCAGCACCAGCGCCAGCGCGCCAAATGTGCCGACACGGCTGTCTTTCATGATCTCCAGCCGGCGCTCGCGGCTATAGCCGCCCAGGCCGTCGGCGACATCCGCCAGTCCGTCCTCGTGCAACGCCCCGGTGAGCATGGCGCTGGCGAAAAAGGCGATGGCGGCGGCGGCGAATGCCGGCACGCCAGCGCTGGCCAGCAGCCAGTACAGCGCCCCCACCAGCGCGCCGATCAGCGCGCCGATCAGCGGGATCACCCGCAGGCAGCGGGCGAGGCTGCCGTCGCCATGGCTGACCTGCATCACCGGCACGCGGGTCAGGAACGAGGTGGCGAGGATGAGATCGTGCAGAATATCCCGGATCAGCGGCGGCATGATCAACTCCCTGGCGGCCCGAACCGGCGCGCCGTATCGCCCGGCATAGAGCATCATCGGCGCAACTTGAACCGGAGCCTGCGCGCATTCTGGCGCAGGCGCGCTGATGCAGGCGCATCCGGCGGCCCTGCCCATTATTCATCTCGCAAAACCCCTGTGGCTGAGGCGGCGCGCGTCATGCGCCCTTCCGAAGCGGGCGGGGCTGGTGCAATACTGCCACATGCGCCGGGGGGCGCGCTGGTGGGCGCCGCCCCACCTTTGTCTGCATTGGAGGCCGTCCGGCGCCGTTCGCGCCGCCGGCCCCAGGGGGAGCATGATTTGCCTGAGCATTCGCCAGCCATGGGACGCGCGCAAGGCGTTCGCCTGTTGTCGCCATCCCTGTCTTCTGTCGGGATCATTGTCGCCCTCGTGGCCCTGGCCGCCTCGCTGACCCCGGGCCTTGTGCCGCGCACCTGGGAGACCCAGGCGGCGCTGTCGGGCGGCACGGCGGCGATCGGCTATGGCGTCGGCGTGTTTTTGGCCTGGCTGTGGCGCTTCATGGAGCTGCCCGCCGGATCGCGGCCTGGCCTGCGCATCGCGCGCCTTGTCGCCATGCTGGCCGCCGCTTCGCTCGCGCTGTTCGCCATGTATTACGCAAGGGCCTGGCAGGACAATCTGCGCCAGCTGATGGAGATGCCGGCGCTGGAGCGCGCCCATATGCTGGAATGGGGCCTGGCGACGCTGGTGCTGTTCGCCGTGCTGCTGCTGCTCGGGCGGCTGTTCCGGCTCGTGCTTCAAATAGTGGCGCGGCGGTTGCAGCGGGTTGTGCCGCCGCGTATCGCCGCGGTGATTGGGGTGGCCTGCGCCATCGCCCTGTTCTGGGGCGTGTTCGAGGGCGTTTTGTTGCGCGCCGGCCTGCAGATGATGGATTCGTCGTACCGGGCGGTGGATGCGCTGATCCCGCCGGACAAGGCCGCGCCCACCAATCCGCTGGCTTCAGGCTCGCCGCAATCGCTGATCAAATGGGACGAGCTGGGCGCCCAGGGGCGGCGCTACGCCATTGGCGCTCCGGATGAAAAGGAACTTGCCGAATATGCTCCTGGCCCGGTGAAGCAGCCGTTGCGGGTCTATGTCGGCATGCGCGCCGCTGACACGCCGCGCCAGCGCGCCGCTCTGGCCCTGGCCGAGCTGAAGCGCATCAAGGCGTTTGAGCGCAAGACCCTGGTGATCATCACCCCGACGGGCACCGGCTGGGTCGATCCGGGCGGCATTGAATCGGTTGAGTTCCTGGAGAATGGCGACATCGCCAGCGTGGCGGCGCAATATAGCTATCTGGCCAGCTGGCTGTCTTTGCTGGTGGAGCCAGGCTACGCCGCCGACATGGCGCGCGAGCTGTTCCTCGCCGTCTATGGCCACTGGACGACGCTGCCAAAAGACGCCCGGCCCAAACTGTATCTGCATGGCCTGAGCCTCGGCGCCATGAACAGCGAGAAATCGGCGGAGCTGTTTGAGGTGATCGGCGACCCCTATCAGGGGGCGATGTTCGCCGGCGCGCCGTTCCCCAGTCGGGTGTGGCGCAGCATTACTGACAATCGCAACCCTGGCTCGCCGGAATGGTTGCCGACCTTCCGCGACGGCTCGCATGTGCGTTTCACCGCCCAGCGCAATGTGCTGGCGGAGCAGGGCAGCCATTGGGGGCCGATGCGCACGGTCTATCTGCAATATGCCTCCGACGCCGTCACCTTCTTCGCGCCGTCGTCGTTCTGGCGCGAACCGGACTGGATGAAGGCGCCGCGCGGCCCCGACGTGTCGCCGCTGCTGCAATGGACGCCGGTGGTGACCTTCTTCGCCCTCGGCCTCGACCTCGCCACCGCCGTGGCCACGCCCATGGGTTATGGCCATGTCTATGCGCCGGAGCATTATCTCGACGCGTGGGAGGCGATCGTCGAGCCAGGCTGGGACAAGGCGCGCATCGACCGGCTGAAGCAGCGCCTGCGCCAGCGCCAGGAGGGCGACGACAAATAGGCTGGCGACGACAAATAGGTTGGCGACGAAACGTCAGCCGCCCACGACGGCATGACGCCGCAACGCCATGGGCCCCGCGCCGGCCGATAGCAGGATGCGACGATGCTGACGCATCCGTATCCTGACAGGTGCAGGCGCCGCACGGGCTTGACCAGAACCCGATAAGTTCACGCTCTTCGGGTTCTGGCGTCAGGCCGCCCCGGCCTCGCTCTCGCACAGCGCCTTGAGCTGGTCGGCGACGATGTTCCAGCCTTCGTCAAAGCCCATTTCGCGATGGCGCTGCATGGCCTCGTCGCTCCAGTGCCGGGCGCCGGCCCGGTAATGCACGCCGCCTGCGCCATCGGGCTCAATGGTGAAGAAGCCGATCATGAATGGCTCCTGCGGCCAGAAATCGCCGGAGATGGCGTCGGTCGCCACATAGCGGCGTTCCGGCTCCCAGGCGAGGATCAAGCCCTCGGAATGCATGGCCTCGCCATCGGGCCCGTGGATGATGCTGACTTCGCGCCCGCCGGGGCGGGCGTCGCGCGACACCAGCTCGAAGCGCCATGGCCTGGGGCAGAACCATTCGGCCTGGCGCTCCGTCAGGATGCGCCAGACCAGCGCAGGCGGCGCCTTGATCTGGCGGGTGACGCTGAGCTCACGTTGCGGCGCTGCGTCGGTTTTTGCCTGATCGCTCATCGCCACCGCCTCACTTTGGCGCCGCGCCAAGGCTGACCACCGGCACAAAGCCGCCGAAGATCATGCGCTTGCCGTCGAAGGGCATCGGGTTTTTGGTCTGGTCGAAGCGTTCGTCGGCATTGGCCGGATCCATCATCCGGGTCATGGCGGCGTCACGCGTCGCCTTGTCCGGCCATTCGATCCACGAGAACACCACCGCCTCATCATCCTTCGCCTGCACGGCGCGGCGGAAATCGGTCTGTACGCCTTCCGGGACATCATCGCCCCAGCATTCCAGCACCCTCAAGGCGCCAAGCTCCAGAAACGCTGCGTCAGCCAGCGCGGCGTGGGCGCGAAATTTCTCGCGATTGGCCGTGGGCACGGCGATCACGAAGCCATCAATATAGCTCATCAGGGGCTCTCCTCCATATAGGATCACTTGGCGGGCTTAGGCGCCGGCCCAGTGGCATGGCGCACCGCGACACAATCGGGCGGCGCCGCAGTCCTCATTCCTGGCGCTGCCGTCATCCAACAGCGCCAGGGGACGCTGCATTGCAGCTTCTGCGCAAAAGTTATAAATAACAACTATGAAGTTAGAAAAAATAACTGACAAGGACGTGACCCCGGTGCGGCGCAGTTATGATGACGCCTGCGGCATGGCGCATGCGCTTGAGCTGCTGGGTGAACGCTGGTCGCTGTTCGTGGTGCGCGAACTGATGCTGGGGCCGCGCCGCTTCAGCGAATTGCGCGGGGCGCTGCCAGGGCTGAGCGCCAATGTGCTGACCCAGCGGCTGGCGGGGCTGGAGGCGCATGGGGTGCTACAGCGCCGGCGGCTGCCGCGTCCGGCCGACGTGCAGGTCTATGAGCTGACACAATGGGGCTATGAGGCCGAGGCGGTGATCCAGGCCATGGGGCGCTGGGCGGCGCGCTCGCCAGCCCATGATCCGACGCTGCCGATCAGCGGCGTTTCGGTGCTGCTGTCATTCGGCGCCATGCTGCAGCCGGCGCGCATCGGCGATCTGCGGCTCAACATCGGTTTCCGCTTCGGCGCCGACACCTATCTTGGGACCATCGGTCCTGATGGCTTTCGCGTGGCCCAGGGCGCCGCGCTCGCTGGCGACGTCGTTTTCTCAGGCCCACCCGCTGCGCTGGCGGCGCTGGTCTATGGCGGCGCGACGCTGGAGATGGCGGAAGCCGCAGGTTTGACGGTGCAGGGCGACCCGGCGCTGGCGCTTCGCTTCGCTGGCCTGTTCAGTCTGCCGCCGCGCGCCCTGCCAGAGGGGGCGACCGCGGAGGCCTGACGCCAGGGCGTACAGACGACGACGCCCCGGCGGATGCTCCGTCGGGGCGCGTATTGGGCAGCGGTGAGGGCGGCGTTATGCCAGAATCCGATGAGCATGACTCATCGGATTCTGGTCAAGCCCGTGCGGCGACTGGGCGCGTCAGGCCGCCTTTGCCTCGACAAAGCCCTTCCAGCCGGTGGCCATATAGTCGATGAACTTCGGCCCAAGCGCCTCCTTGGCGAGGTGGTCGCGCGACACCGGCAGCGGCAGCGAGGCAAAGGCCGGATCATTGATCGCCAGACGCGGGAAGTCGTGGTGAATGATGGCGCCGCGGCCGATCAGCACGAAATCGGCGCCGGCGTCGAGGCAGGCCTGGGCGGTGGCGGCGTCCATGATCTTGCCGGCGACGCCGAGCGGCGTGTTCCCGCGCGGCAGATCGGTGAACAGATCGATCAGCCGCTTGCCGGCATAGGTCTTGTCCTCCGGCTCCTTGAAGACGCTCCACAGCGACATGTCGAGGTAGTCGATCTTGCCCGAGGTCATCAGCGCGGCGGCGAGCGTGCGGGCCTCGCCCAGATCGATGCCATAGCGTTCCGGCGACAGTCGCACGCCGAGCTGGTAGTCGGCTTTGGTCGAGGCGCGGACGCCGTCGATGATCTCGTGCAGCAGCCGGGCGCGGTTCTCCAGCGAACCGCCATATTCATCGTCGCGCTGGTTGGCGACGTCGAGGAAATGGCACAGCAGATAGCCATGGGCGCCATGCAGCTCGACGCCGTCGAAGCCTGCCTTTTCGGCGCGGACGGCGGCGGCGACGAAATCGTCGCGCAGCTGGCGCACCTCATCGGTGGTGAGGGCGCGGGCCCCGGTCTCGGCGATGGCGATGGGAGCCACCGGCTCGCCGCCCAGTTCGCGCTGGGCGCGCTGGCCGGAGTGCTGCAGTTGCACCGAGGACAGGCTGCCGGCGGCGCGGATGCCGTCAGCGAGGCGGGTGAGGCCTGGCAGCAGGTCGTCGCTGAAAATGCCCAGCTGACCGGGGAACCCCTGGCCGCCGCGCTGGATATGGGCGGCGCAGGTCATGGTCAGGCCGAAATCGCCCTCGGCGCGACGCACCAGCCAGGCGTATTCATCCTCATGCAGGGTGCCGTCCGGATTGCTCTGCATATTGGTGAGCGGGGCCAGCATGAAGCGGTTCTTCATGGCCGCGCCGCGCGGCAGCGGCAGGGTGTCAGCCAGCGATCTGTCAGTGGTCGCTGCAGTGGCGCCTGTCATGCGCATATCCTTCCCGTGATTGATGTCATTGGCCGCCATAATTTGGGCCACAATATCCTGGGCGCATTGCGCGGCGCCAATCGCTGGCGCCGGCACAAAAGCGGAGGGCTCTGGCCGCGATCTCAGGCGGCCTCGACGAAGCCTGGCCAGCCCTTGGCCAGATAATTCATGAAGCGCGGACCCACGGCCTCCGCTTCCAGATGGGCGCGCGGCGCCGGCAGGGCAAGGGCGGCGAAGTCCGGGCTGGCGATCGCCTGCTGCGGGAAATCGGCGTGCAGGATGGCCCCGCGTCCGATCAGCACGAAATCGGCCCCGGCGTCGAGGCAGGCCTGCGCGGTGGCGGCGTCCATGATCTTGCCGGCGACGCCAAGCGGGGTGTTTCCACGCGGCAGATCGGTGAACAGATCGATCAGGCGTTTGCCCGCGTAAGCCTTGTCTTCCGGCTCCTTGAATACGCTCCACAGCGACATGTCGAGATAGTCGAGCTTGCCCGAGGTCATCAGCGCGCTGGCCGTGGCGCGGGCGTCGTCCATGCTGATGCCATAGCGTTCGGGCGACAACCGCACGCCGAGCTGGAAGGCGCCGCCGGTGCTGGCGCGGATGCCGTCGATGATCTCATTGAGGAAGCGCATGCGGTCCTCGAGCGAGCCGCCATATCCGTCGGTGCGGTTATTGGCGCTGTCGAGGAACTGGCACAGCAGATAGCCATGGGCCGAATGCAGCTCGACGCCCTGGAAGCCAGCCTTCTCGGCGCGCACGGCGGCGGCGACGAAGTCGTCGCGCAGCTGCCTGATCTCGTCGGTGCTGAGGGCGCGGGCGCCGCTGTCCTCGATGGCCACGGGGCCGACCGGTTCGCCGCCAAGCTTGGCGACGGAGCGATGCCCTGAATGGCCGATCTGCAGCGACGAGAGGCTGCCGGCGGCGTGGATGCCGTCGGCGAGGCGTGCAAGCCCTGGGATCATGGCGTCGTCATGGACGCCGAGCTGGCCAAGGGCGCCCTTGCCGCCCATGGTGACAAAGGCGGCGCAGGTCATGGTCAGGCCAAAACCGCCAGCGGCGCGGCGGGTCAGCCATTGCAGCTCGTCATCGCCCAGCGAGCCATCCTGGTTGCTCTGCATATTGGTCAGCGGCGCCAGCATGAAGCGGTTCTGCATGGCCGCGCCGCGCGGCAGCGTAACCGTGTCGGTGAATTGTCTGGCGTGAGCGTCCGTCATCGCTGCAGCGTCTGTCATGCCCCATCCTTGCTTGCGTTTATCCATCCCATCATTGCGATGGTTCTGGCGCAAAGCCGGGGAGGGCGCAATCGGCGCTGACGCATAATACCAGCCCCCGATGAGCATGACCCATCGGGGGCTGGTCAGGCGGCTTACCAGCGCACGCGCATGCCGAGCTTGCCGCCGAGGCGGTAGCTGTAGCCGTGACCGGAGAGATTGGTCGCGGTGAGGATCTCGCCATAGAGCGAGAAGGCGTCGCCATTGATATTGTAGGAGCCGCCGAGGCCGACGCTGGCCCAGGTGCGCGCCTCTTCATTGCGCAGGCGCGCGCCGGCGAGATTGACCGTCACGCCAGCGAGGAACTCGTGGTGCAGATTGACCACGCCATAGAAGCTGGCCCGCCTGGCGGCGCCTGAGGCGTCGAGCCACGGGCGCTCATGCTGCAGCGCGAGGCCAAGGCGGCCCTGCAGGCTCTGGGCGTCGCCGGCGCTGACGCCAGCGCCATAAGGATCGACGAAGCGGTCGTAGCGCACGCCGGTCCAGGTCAGTTGCGCCTGCGGAACCAGCGTCAGGTACTGCGACAGGCGCAGGCGCTGGCCAAGCTCGAGGCTGAGCGCATGGCCGAAGCCCTTGACGCCATCCGCCATCTTGCGGCCCAGCGTGTGCGAGGTCAGATCGGTGTCGAGCCAGGCGAGGCGACCCTGGGCGTCAGCGTAGAAGCCATTGGCGCCATACCATGTGGCCGTGGCGCCAAGGCCATAGCCGGTGGTGTGGTTCTGGCCGCGTCCGAAGGGCGAGGCGATGTCGGCGAACACCTGGCCGTAGTGCAGATTGACGCCGCCGACCAGCGTGCCCGCAGGGCCGCTGAAGGCGAGGAAATCGAGGCCGGTCTCCGCCCGCCACTGGCGCTGGTCGACACGGGCGCCGCTGGTGGAATGGCCTGACGCGGCGCGGCTGATCTGGCCGTCGAAGCGGCCCCAGAAGCCGCGCGTCTCCGTGGCGCCGGCGGCCGCGCCGCCTTGCTGGCCCGCCCCGGAGGTCGCCAGCGCGCCATCGTGCCAGAAGCGGTTGCCGACGCGTTGCTGCAAGGTCGGCAGCCCCATCAGCCCCAGCGCCACACGCGGCATGGTCTCATACAGCGGCGCGCCCGGCTGGTAGATCGGTGTGGGCGCTGGCGGAATGGGCGCCGGATTGGGGCCAGGTGGATTGGGGCCAGGAGGATTGGGACCTGGCGGGGTCGGCGGCTCTGGCGGCTCTGGCGGCGTCGGCGTCAGCGTCGAGCGCAGATACCAGTGGCCGTCGTCCGGCGTGCTGACGCCATTCTTGTGCAGCGTATAGGAATAGGCGCCGGCGATCACCGCGGGCTGGCCGAGCAGGCTGTAATCGCTGAGCAGGCTGAAGACGCCGTCGGAGGCGCCATCGACCTGGATGATGCGGATGCCTTCAACCGTGGGCGCGCCAGCGCCGCCGGCGTTGCTCACCCGCACATTGCTGGCCCCGGCGGTGGCGCCGGTGACATGCAACAGGTCGGTGACGGATGGGTCAGCGCCCAGCGCCACATCAAGATTGAGCAAGGAACCGGCGCCGCCGGTGTAATTGCCATTGATGGTCAGCACGTCGCCGGCCCGGCCATTGCCGAGATTGACGACGCCCGAGGCATTGAGCACGTCGCCGGTGGCGATGAAGCCAGCCGGCCCGCTGCCATCGCCGCCCGCTTCGAGCACGGCGCCGCCGGCTAGCTGCAGCTGGTTGAAGCGGGTCTCAACGGAGCCAGCGCGCGGCGCCAGCGTCCAGCGTGCGCCGGTATCGAGATTGACATACAGGTCTGAGGCGGCGGCGCCACGGGTGGTGAGGCCGGTGACCTGGGCGCCTTCGCTGACATTAAAGGTGGCCGAGGCCGCCCAGTTTCGCCATGCGGATGCATCCTGCACCTCGAACAGCCAGCCATCGACGGGGGCGATCGCGGCGCTGGCGGCGCCGCGCAGGCTGAGCGTGGCGTTGGTCTGGCCGGCGTCAACGCGGAACAGCGAAGCTGTGGTGGAGGTCGTGCTGAAACTGGTGTTGTTGAACTGAGCGACGGCGCCGTCAGACTGGGTGCGGGCGCTGATGTCCTGGTTGCCGAACTGGATGGCCATGGCCGCCGAGGCCACCGCTCCGGAGCTGCCGGCGGCATTGGCGTCGAGAATGGTGCGGTCGCCCAGCATGAGGATGGCGGGTGTGTCCGGCGCGGCCGTGGTGTCAAAGTTCATGACGCCGGTTGAGTAGAACCGCGCCGAGCCCGTACCGAGATCGCGCACCTTGCCGAGCTTCAGCGCATTCGACAGCGTGCCGGCGGTGACGATGCGGCGTCCTCGACGTGCACCTGGCTATCGCCGCCGGAAATATAGACCCCGGGGCTGTATTGGCCCCTGGTTTCGATATCCAGCATGTTGGCGATCTGGACATAGCCGGATGTGCCCTGAACCTTGATGGCGCGAATGCCAGCGCTGATGTTGAGCTGGGCGCCGACGCTGCTCGACGGGCTCGTGTCCATGCGGATCGTGGCGTTGTCGAGATAGACATAGGAAAACGCATGTGCCTGCGACGCCGCAGAGCCCGCGCCAGCATCCACCGTATTCCCGGCGAGAATGCCGTAATTATACAGCGTGTAGGAATAAAGACCGAATGATGGGAAATTGAAGAATGAGTTCGACTGGTTGTTGACCAGAATGTCGACGCTGTAGTCCCTGGCGCGAATGATGCCAGCGCTCGAGGCACCCATGCCGGTCTTCGACACATTGGCCGGGCCGGCCCGCATATCCAGCGTAATATTCTGGGCGTTGATCTGGCTTGGGGTTCCCGTGGCCGGGCCGCTGGTCGTCACCTCGGAGGCGCCGACGCCAGCCGTGGCGAACGGGTTGTAGGTCGACTGCGGAGTCAGAACGATGGTCGCATCGCCCGACACATTCAGCGTGCCGCCATAGCTGCCTGCTGCGTAACCGCCGGCTGACATGAAGGTGGTCCAGCCAACGGTGGGCGCATAGGCGCCGCCTGCGACGGTGCAGGTCGAGCCGCCGGTGGCGCCGACGTTGTTGGCGGTGTTCATGCAGGCCGCCGATGCCGGGGCCGCGAGAAGCAGGGCGCCGGTCGCCAGCGTGGCGTAGCGCAGAAAGCAAGCGGACATATGGTCGTTTCCCGAAGGGACGATGCGTTGCGTGTGGCGCAGCGTCTGGCCCTGGCGCGCCGCGTGTTGCGGTGTTCATTGCGCTAAAATCGGCGACGAAATGTCCGGATGTCCAATGTATAATGATGATACAGCGAAGCTGTAGTCATTATTCCAGGTGAAATGATGTATTTTGACAACAAAATATATGGCTAAGATAGCGATTGCTGGACTTTTGTCTTAAGTAAGTTCCGTATTACTTATAGTAAAGCTTGCGGTTGCGTCGCGGTGCGTCGGCTCGGCGCAGTCAGGGCGCACGGTTCGCCACGACGGCGGGTCGCCGCAGGCTGCCGGGGCGACACAGGGCGACACAGGGCGGCGAGGGGGAAGAGGCGCGGCACGGTCAAACTGAGGCGCCGGGTTTTGCACAATGGCTTCGCCGGGCGTTGCACAGAGGCTGCGCCGGGTCTTGCACAAAGGCTGCGCCGGGTCTTGCACACCACTGGTCAAGTCAGTCGACGGGGGCGAGCAGGGACCAGGAGACCGGCGCGCATGCGCCTTGCCGGGCGGGGAGGTCGCTGGGGAGCGCCAGGTTCAGGCCGCAGCCGGGAGGGCCAGGCAGGGCAGGCGCATCTCGGCGTTCAGGCCGTCACTGCGCCAGTCGCGCGCTATGGCGCCGCGCGCCGCCTGGATAATCCGGTCGATCATCTGGGCGCCGAAGCCCGTCCGGGTCGGCGGTCCAGAAATCACCGGACCGCCGCTCTCGCGCCAGAACAGTTGCAGGTCGTCGCCCGCCTGCGCCCAGTGCACCCGCACCTGGCCGGCTTCAGCCCCGAGCGCGCCATGCTTGACCGAATTGGTGGCGAGTTCGTGCAGGAACAGGGCCAGCGTGGTCATGTCGCGGCGATTGATGTGCAAGACGTCGCCAACAATGATGCATCGCTCGCCATAGGGCCGCAGCACCGCCGCCACCAGGGCGTGCAGCGGCAGGCTCATGTCGGAGGCAGGCGCCGCCTCCGGTTCGGTGAAAGCGCAGTCGGCGGCGCGGATGAGCGCGCCGAGCCGCTCGCGCAACAGGCTGACGGCGTTCTCTGGCGCGCCGGCCCGCGCCGCGTCCTTCTCGGATATCGAGATCAGACTGGAGACAATGGCGAACAGATTCTTGATGCGGTGCTGCATCTCGCCACTGATCAGCTGCTCCCGCGCCATGGCCGCGGCGATGTCGCGCTCAAGTCGCACTTTCTCAGTGACATCCCGCGAGACGCAGACAATGGAGGTGACGCAGCCCTGGTCGTTGGTGACCGGCGTCAGCAGATTGTCCCAGTAGGTGACGCCAGCTTCAGTGACGCTTTGTCCGGCAAAGCGGGCGGACTGGCCAGCGGCGGCGTCGCCCAGGGCCACTTCGCCCGCAGCACGCACCGACTCGGGCAGCAGTCCTAGCCACAGCATGCCCAACGGCGCCGCGACGCCGACGCCCAGCGCCAGCCGTCCAGCGCGATTCATGGCCAGCAGGCGACCTTCAGGCGTGATGATCTTGACGCAATCCGGCGTGGCGTCGAACATCGCCTTGTTCACATCCGACAACGGCGCGTTGGACTCGCGCACAGGCTCGGGAAACAGCGCAACTGTCTTCATCAAGGCGCCCACCCCGTACTCCTTCACCCATTTCGCCCAACGCGGCCAGACATCCTAGGACAACTTGGCAGCTGGCTCAAGATGTATCCAGACCTTGCTTGAATCTCTTTATGGTCAAGCTCGCGCTTATAGTGCTATATATTGTCAGATGTACTGCTATTACTAAAACAATTGCGCATGGCCGTGCATGGCGTCCAGGGCTGCGCGGTGACTCAGCGGACGCAAGCGGAAGGCGCCGGCAGGAGGCATGGCGAATAGGCGCCGGCATCTTGTTGTGCGCCAGCGCAATATGACGACTGGCGCGTGATGGCCCCGGGAGCGGCCGCTGTGCGCCGCTGTGCTGCTCCATGCTGAAGCGCGACGTCGCGACCGGGTGACGACCCCGGGCGTCCCAGCAAATCGGACGATCTATACTACGCATTGCCCTGATGCGTTGCGCCGAAATAATGATGCGAGGCGCATGTGGCGCTTCCGTATCTGGCGACAGGGCAGTGTGTCGGCCGCCGGCTGCGACCGGGGACATATGCCGTCGCCAGGCCGCCGGGGCCGGCGCGCTGACATGGTTCCGCGCCTGATTTTCTGTTCCGACGCGGCCCGTTCTATCCGGACGATGTCAATTGGAATGTCGCTGACATGACGCTACGTACCGCCGCCGTATTGTATTCTTCTTATGATCATTCCGCGTCGCCGATGAAAGCCTGGGATCCGCCGCCTGTCGTCGCGCCGCATCTGCCTGGCGTCGATGTGACCTGTGTCGCCATTCACAAGGCGACGGCGGTTTCGCAGGTGGCGGCGATCGCGCGTCAGGGATTTGATGTGGTCATCAACCTGTGCGACGGCTCAGCGGACGATGATATCGCTGGCGTCGAGGTGGTGAAGACGCTGGAGCGCTGCCATGCTCCCTTCACCGGCGCCGGCAGCGATTTTTATGACCCAGGTCGGCGCGGTATGAAAATGGCGGCCCATGCGGTCGGGGTCGCTGTGCCTGCCCATGTGGAGGCCAGTAACGTGGGCGACGCGATGCAGGCGGCGGCGTCCTTCATCTACCCCCTGATCGTCAAACATCCCCATGGCTACAGTAGCGTTGGCCTGACGCCGGATTCCAGGGTCACCAACCCGGCTGAACTGGAGCGCGAGGTTACGCGCATGCTCGACGCTTATGGCGCCGTGCTGGTCGAAGAGTTCATTGAGGGGCGCGAATTCACCGTGTTGGTGACCGAGCCGCGACATGATGATGAACTCGCCTGGTCCTTGCCGGCTCTGGAGGTGCGTTTTCCCGATGGCGCCTCGTTCAAGACGTTCGATCTCAAATGGAAGACTTTCAGCCAGATGGAGCAGGTGGCTGTCAGTGACGTGGATCTGGACGCGGCGCTACGACACGCAGCGACGCGCATTTTCCACGCCCTGAACGGGGAGGGCTATGCGCGCTGCGATTTTCGATTGTCGGCAGAAGGAGAAATATTCTTTCTAGAGATCAATCCCAATTGCGGCCTGTTCCGGGCGCAAGACGCCTAT
>NZ_JCAWFG010000063.1:0-6212 GCF_059740505.1 Camelimonas sp. FR25
CTGCTCGAAGGAGTTGCGCGGTCGATTATCTCCGCGACGCCCACAGCGCTGGCGGCATGATCCACAGGGCCTGCAGTCCATGACCCAGACCGGGGCGCGTCTGGCGAGACACCTTCTGCTGCCGCTCCCGTTTCACCCTGCCTGAGCGCTGCCACAACTCCATGCTCCGCATCGTCGGACACGGCGGCCTGCTGGCTGCCGGCGGCATGCCAGGCTGGCGTGAGGGCGGGCCTGAAGCAGCGCCTGGCCACATCCCCCAGCGGCTGGGCGCCGGCCGGGATATACTCGCCGATCGAACTGGTGAAAGGCGCGTCTCTCACGCGCCCTACCCGACGCTCAGGCCAAAGACCTCACCTGATCAGGCGCAACCCAGGAATACAGATTGTCGGGCTATACAGATTTGCAAGTGCCGGGGATGAAGTCGCCTGCCGCCCAGGCAAGGCGGCTGGCAGGCCATGTATCTGGCAGGAGATGTTCAGCACTACCGACGCTGACCGGCCCGCCCATGCCCCCTGCCCCCAGAGCGACGCCGGCGCTGTCTGACGCCCATGCGCTTTGACAAGCGGCTGTGGGTTCAGGCTCAGGGAGCAGCCAATCCGGGCTGCCCCGGACCCAAATTAACGATGATCAATCCAGTGATGCATAAATGACACATCGCGCATCAGCCAAAAACCTGACCGCTAAACTTCAACATTCGGAGAGAGGCAGAATATCGCCAAATCTGGAAACGGTTGAACTCCTACCTCTGGTGAGAGCGAAAGAACCGCCAGTTCGAAGAAAAATGAAAGGCTATTAATCACGCTGTTGCCCAAATAACACACAGCAGCCCAGGCGAAAAATCGCAAACGGTTGAACTCCTACCTCTGGTGGGAAGGCAGAAACCGCCAGTGCGACGAAAAGTGAAACGCCATTATTCACACTGTTGCCAATATCACACACCGCCTTTCAGCGCCAAAAATAGCAAACGGTTGAACTCCTACCTCTGGTGGGCAGATGGCGCGAAAATCGCAAACGGTTGAACTCCTACCTCTGGACCGGAGACGGCAAAAAAATAGCAAACGGTTGAACTCCTACCTCTGGTGGCAGACCAGAGATCGCAAGATCTGGGAGCGGTTGGCCTCCCACCTCCTGGCAGCCCGGCCAAAAAAGGTTTTCAGACAGACAATCAAAATCAACAGAAGCGCCAGAAGGTTCGCGCCGCCTTCCATATCCCATGGTGCTTTGTCTACAAGGTTCCAGACGCGCTCATAAAGCGTATTGAACGCCTCACCAAGAAGCCCATAACGTTGATTGGACGCTCATTCCATTTCAATATCGCCGGCGCACACACCCAGGTTATTGAAGTCGCAAATGACAGAAGGCGTCGATCTCAATTCGATCTGCACGCAGTGCCATCGCAACCGATGTCACCATAATCATCATCGCCGCCCACACGGGCGACTATTTTCATTCCAGACGCGTACATTCAAAATTCGAGATGCCGGTATCATCCAGTTCGAGTTAACAACGTTCCGAAACCGGATATGATTATAAAAGCTGAAAGGGAGAACGTTGGGTACATTCAGAATCTCTTGTCGAGGCTGACGCTTCCCCGGCAACCGCCAAAATCGCCGCCAAAGACGCCGCCCTGACACGATTGGGAAAAATGGGCAGAAACCGGCCAAGAACGGCCGATATGACAGATGGAGTGTCCCATACTGAAACCTTGCCTGATGGCCGCCAGATGGCGCTTAAAATCGATTTCTGACGGCATTGAGCGACGACGGAAACCGACATCGGCGTCCGGCTACGGTTTTCTGACGAAATTAGCCGCGATCTGCCGGCCTGAGGCCAGCCCACCCCTTCTATCGCTTTCCCGAACTATCAAAGGCTGGATCCAGTTGGGCCGGCCTTGCCCCGTGAGCGCTGCATCGCAATGTGTCGGTGAACATCAGGAGCTTTCCCTGAAGGCGAACTCCGATATCCCGAACGTCTCCGAATGACATGTGCAGGATCAGTGTTGCAACTGAATGGCTACTGGCGGTCAAGGAACGACCGAAACGGCCCTTGCCATAATGTATTCGACGCCGCGCTTATCCAGAAAGTCGATCTTTAGAAGGCACACGACGATCTGATCTGAAGGGCTGCTGTATTGATAACACCATAACCAGCCCCGGATTAAAGCCGGACATTGACCGACCCAACTCAACAACGACAGACCATGAACCTGTTCGCAGACATTCTCATCTCTTCATTAGAAATCGATTTGATATGTGAATGAGAGCAAAACAGGAACGGCTTCAGAGCGCCCGAGAACGTTACGCGCGATACAAACCTGCGTTCGAAATGGCGAAATCGCTCCTTAAATCGTCCAGAAACTAAAGCGGATGATCTAAAAATCGATCCAGTAAGCCGCCTTGATGGCGGCTATCTTGCTTTCCCCCCGACGAACGTCAGAAACATCCCCACAAATTCACCCACAACCCGAAAACCACTTCACGAATACGTTCGAATTAAATACCCTCACGAAAATGGAAAAGATTGCTCATTATTCGCAGTTTTTGCCGATAGTTGCGAAAAATACTAATCTTTTTCCCACTTGGCGTTTGCGCAAAAGTTATCCACAACATAATGGAAGCCTGTAATCTCGATCTTTTTCACACTTTCGAAAAATGGCCATCCAGGTGGCCGGAACGGCCGTTCCGAAACCCTCATTCCACGTCTGGCGCGCCAAAACCCAGGGCGAAAACAGCCTGTTTTTGGCGATCGCAGACCAGGATGACGCCCAAATCGGGAATACGATTGGCGAAAATGGGCAGAAAGCGACCTGGAACGGCCGATATGGAAGATGCGGTGTCAGATATTGAGATCCGGCCTAACGGCCGCCAGATGGCGCTTAAAATCGATTTCTGACGGTATTGAGCGAGAATGGAAACCGGCATCGACATCTGGCTGCGGTTTTCTGACGATGTTAGCCGCGATCTGCCAGCCAGCTGACGCCAACATACCCCGTCGATCGCTTTCCCGGACTATTAAAGGGCTTGATCCAGTTGGGCCCGAAACCGCCCTCCCCCGCCTTGGGCCCTGGAAACCTCCCCCCAAGAATTTTACCCGGAAAAAATTACCCCAAAAAGGCTTCCCAGAAAGCCCACAGCCTCAACGGCTGCTGCCGGCCGCTGCGCCAGCCAGAAACCGGCCTGATTATCCCCCCGAAACTCCCCAGAAAAAGCCTCCCAGAAACTTCCCAAAAAAAATGGGCTCAATACCGTAGTTTTTGTGCAGCCCACCGGGCAGCACAGAAAACTACTCGGGTCACTGACCCGTATTTCGGCCTCCCGGCGGGAGCGAACCTATTGAAAATGCACCGCATTTTCCGACGGCCCAGCCAGCACCGCTGGCCTCAGATGGCCGTTCGAGACAGGTTCGCCACCCCAGAAACGGGGGGTTCGGGCATTTTTCACACCTACAGCCGCCATATCGCCATCAAAACTTCGTTTAAGGCAATTGACTATAAGGCTTGGGTGGTCATTGAACGTCGAATCAGCCTACCCGGCTATCACGACGTTCAAGAAAAATGCCAAAACCCAAGGAAACCCCCGTATTCCAGCGCACCGCGCTTCCATTTTCTGACCATGACCTGCTCGCCTACCAAGCGCTTGTTCATGGAGATCCGCCGGCTGCTGCTACTCGCACCATCTCGCCGGCCTCTATCACGCAATTGCGACATTCTGGCGCATGCATCAGAATTTCGGCGCCAAGGGCCAATCCTGGCACACTATATGCTTGTACACAATTATCGCGGAATATTCACACTTGCAAATTTCCGAACACCGTTCGAAAACTGGCATCTCCCTAACTACACCCCACCTTCCCTAAAAACGTATGTTACTTAAAAGCCACAGTCGGCGCAGCCCTAGGCGACCCAAATTGGACTTCGCCTTTTTCACACTTTTTTGGGCAGATCTCGATCCATCAGCACGACTGGCTACTAGCATGTCGGCCCGAAGGGCACTGGCAGTCTTTAGCTACACCCTACCTTACCCAGATTTGCGGTTAGAGCAGCACCATCCGCAACCAATCGCCTCCACCGGAGGCACGCCCAACTGGGTTTGCGCGAATTAAATTCATCGTCGAACGATCAGGAAGCCGCTGGCAGTCTTTAGCTACACCCTACCTTACCCAAGTTTGCGGTTAGAATGGCGCCATAAGCAACTGCTCGCCTCATCGCCTCAGAGCGGCGTACAGGCCGATGACGGGCTTCCGGGTTTCTTTTTACCCCCAGATCTTCAATGGCCGTCACTGACGGCCCTGAGCCATTCGAACCGGGTTTCCTCAGCTTGGTGCAGACCTGTACTCTTCCAAATCGCTTTTTCGGCGGAGGCTCTCCTTATTCGAGAAACCTGACCGATCCGCCCTCACAAACAGCACTATCACATCTGATATGTTGCCGTGAAGTCGCATGTTGCATAATTACAACATTCGGCGCGGCAGCAGGATTTCCGACCACGTTTGAAAATCAGCACCACTCAAGGCGCCACCCAGGTTGTCTGGAACCGGGCGATGCAAAAATAAACGGTCAGCGCAGGCGCAGGGTTGCCGTAAATGGCCCGGGATTTGTCGCCACTTTAAGAAATTGCCGAACATCATTTGAGAATATTGACAGGCCTGAACGATCAAGAAATAGCTTCGGCTTTGTGATGGCGTCCTCGCCCGTGGCATAATTCGTGGAACGATGCGTGTTGCTTTGCGGTGGAGATTTGGCTGCCGCTCGCGCCTGGCATCGGGTGGCCACCGGGCCTGTCGAATAAGGCGGAGTTGATCGACTTCAACCTGAACGAAAGGGCATTCCCGATGACCGACTGGCGCTGGCGGAGCCTTCCGGGAAGAGCGGCGACGCCGACTTCCTGCGCGTTCTCGCCGGGAACGTGCATCAGCTGATCATGGAGGCCGACGTCGACGGCCTGATCGGCGCTGGCCGCTACAAGCGCGGCGAGGCCCGCCAGACGTGGCGCAACGGCTACCGCGAGCGCTCGCTCGACACACGGCCTGGCACGCTGAACCTGAAGATCCCGGAGATGCGCAGCGGGGCCTTGCTTTCCCGGCTTCCTCGCGCCGGGAAAGTTAGTGGAAGGCTCTGGTGGCCGTGATCCACGAGGCGTGGATCAACGGTGTGCCGACGCGCAAGGTCGACGAACTGGTGCGGGCCATGGGCGTGAACGGCATCTCGAAGTCCTCTGTGTCGAAGCTGTGCAAGGACATGGACGAGCGCGTGAACGCCCTCCTCAAGCGCCCACTTGCCGGCGACTGGGCCTGTCTGTGCCTCGACGCCACCTACCTGAAAGTGCGCGAGGGCGACCGCATCGTGTCGGTGGTAGCGATAATCGCGGTGGCCGTCAGCACCGAGGCCAAGCGCGAGATCGTCGGGCTGCATGTCGGCCCGTCCAGGGCCAAGCCGTTCTGGACGAGCTTCCTGCGCGATCTGGTGCTGCGCGGGCTGACCGGCGTCAGGCTTGTCCTCTCCGACCACTCATGAAGGGCTGAAAGCCGCCATCACCCGCGTGCCCGGCTCGACATGACAAAGATGCCGGGTTCATGCCATGCGCAACGCGCTCGCCTATGTTACCAGGGGCCAGCACACCATGGCCGCCGCTGCGATCCGCCAGGCATTCATTCAGCCCGACCACGGCAGCGCCGTTCAGACCTGGCGCCATGTCGCAGACCAGCTCCGCGCAAAATGGCCGAAGCTGGGCGCCTTTATGGACGATGCAGAGGCCGATGACCTTGCCTGCATGGCCCTCCCCGCACAGCACCGCACCAGGGCACAGCACCAACCCGCTGGAGCGGCTGAACAGGGAGGTGAAGCGCCGCGCCGATGTGGTCGGCATCTTCCCCAACGAGTGCAGCAGCGTGCGCCTGATCGGAGCCGCCCTCCTCGAGCAACCGACGGGTGGCGGCTGCACACAGATACACGCAGGTCGAGGCACTGGCCGACCTCAACGCACCACAAACTACACCACGTCGCGGGTAACCATCCCGCACGATCGGAGAATAGAGCGCCGCGAACTCACCCTACAGCGCGCCGGGTTCACGCCCCCCGATCGACGGGAGCGGATGGTCGCGCCGAACCAGGTCTCAAGGTCGACATAGCTGAACAACTCGCCCGCTCGATTGTCGTCAACGCGCATCCAGCGGCCTCCGCATCCCTTCGAAGACAATGAATCACGCCGAATGCC
>NZ_JCAWFG010000064.1:0-4223 GCF_059740505.1 Camelimonas sp. FR25
CTTAACGACTGGTCCGAATTTCCGGGACCACCTCTCTATTCCGCCAGCGGGCCAAAGCGTCCAATTCAACCTGCGACTTGCGCCATTGGCGGCGTATATCGCGATGAACGCCGGCGTCCGGCGCCATGGCGCCTGGCGGCGAGGCCACTGGACAACGTTCCACGCGCGCTCCAAACCAGTCGGCAAGCTGGCGTCAACGCCAGCACATAACAGCCCCACGGAGAGACGCCCCATGACGCAGTTCCAGATGATCAACGCCGCCGGCACACGGATACGCGCCGTGGTTGAGGGCCAGGGGCCGCTGGTGATCATGGTGCATGGCTTCCCGGAATCCTGGTATTCCTGGCGGCATCAGATCGGCCCGGTGGCGGCGGCGGGGTTCACGGCCTGCGCCATTGACGTGCGCGGCTATGGCGGCTCGGCCAAGCCGCCACGGGTCGAGGATTATTCGCTCGAAGCGATCATCGCTGATGTGGCGGGCGTGGCTGAGGCCCTGGCGCCTGGACGGCAGGCGATACTTGTTGGCCACGACTGGGGCGCGCCCATCGTCTGGAACTCCGCCCTCACCCGCCCGGATCTGTTCCGCGCCGTTGCGGCCATGTCGGTGCCTTACGCTGGCGTGCCCGAGCGTCCGCAGATCGACGTATTCCATGAAGTGTTCACGGCGCGCAACCGGTTCTTTTACCAGGTGTATTTCCAGGAGGTCGGCCGGGCTGAGCGCGATTTTGACCAGGACCCGCGCGATTTCCTTGAGGCATTCTATCACGCCATTTCGGGCGACGCCCCCGATGGCTCCTGGCCGAAAAACAAGACCGCCGATCAGAATCTGCTGACCGGCCTGCTGCGCCCAGCGGGGCCATCAGCCTGGATGAGCGCCGCCGATATGGATTATTATGAGAGCCAGTTCGTCGGCTCGGGCTTCTTCGGGCCGCTGAGCCGTTACCGCAACCATGCGCGCGATCACGCCTGGCTGCAGCAATTCCGCACCCGACGGATCGAGCAGCCGGCGCTGTTCATCGCTGGCGACCGCGACCCGGCGTTCAACATGCTCGGCGGCGTCGATCCAGTTCCCCTGATGCGCCAGCATGTGCCCAATCTGCAGGGCGCCCACGTGCTGACGGGCTGCGGCCACTGGACCCAGCAGGAGCGGCCCCAAGAGGTTAACGCCTTGCTGATCCCGTGGTTGCAGGCGCTGGGCTGACGCCGCCACCCCTGCGGCGCCCGAGCCCATCAGGTGGCGAGAGCCAGTGTCTCCGCGCCCTGGTTCGCGACGACCCAGGGCGCCGTATATGATGGCGCTGGTGTATGACGGGCTGGCGGTGATGTCGCCGTTGAGCCGCTTGCGTCAGGAACAGCCCGCGCCGTGACCAGCCCCTACCGTATCGATGTCAGCCGCGATGAACTGGCCGAGGCATTGTTCGCCAGCCCTGAGCATCCGCTGCTGGATTTGCACGGCGGGGTGGCGCCCGGCGGCCCGGCCTGGGTGATCCGCATCCGCGCCGGGCGGCGGGTGATCACGCCGATGGTCTGGGGTTTTCCGCCGCCGCCGGGCCGGGAGCAATTGCTGCCGAGCGCGCGCAATCTCACATCGACCGTCTGGCGTCCGTGGCTCAAGCCCGCGTCGCGCTGTCTCATTCCATTCACCTCGTGCAGTGGTCCTTCAGGCCCTGGCGCCCTGCGCCCGGCGACGACGCGCATCGGCGCCTTCGCCGGCCTGTGGCGCAGCTACGAGGAGACGCCGTTCTTCGCCCGGGTGACAGTGGCTGACGACGGCGCGACCAGCCCGGTGGTGCTGACCTGCGCCGACGCCATGCGCGCCTGGCTGGAAGCGCCAGTGGCCGAGGCCATGGCCATGCAGCAGCCGCCACGGCCCGACCAGCTGACGCCGTTGCGCCGCTGAGGCGGCGCGTCATCTCATCGCCCGTTGCGATGACGAGGACGTCATAGGCCCCCGCCAGCTGGCCAGGCGCGGCCTGGGCGTCGCGGCTGTTGACGGGCGCGCCTGCTGCGCAACGCCCCCTGTCCCGCCGCTCGCCAAACGCTGTATGCTCGCCGCAAAGCGCCCCGGCGAACGGGGCGCGCACATCAGGGAAGGACGCAGCATGGGTGAGCGGCTGGCGGGCAAGACCGCCTTGATCACGGGCGGCACCAGCGGCATTGGCGAGGCGACGGTCCGTCTGTTCGTCGCCGAGGGGGCGAAGGTGATGATCGCCGGGCGTAACAGCGACAAGGGCCACGCCCTCGCCGCCGAACTTGGCCCGGCGGCGGCGTTTATCAGCACCGACGTCACCCATGAGGCTGAAGTGCGCCGGGCGGTCGAAGCCACGGCGGAGCGGTTCGGCCGGCTAGATTGCCTGTTCAACAACGCCGGCGGGCCGACCAAAGGCACGGCGAGCACCATCACCGGCGATGATTATCGCTACGCCATGGATCTGCTGGTGGGCAGCGTGCTGTTCGGCATCCGTTACGCCGCGCCGATCATGCAGGCCCAGGGGCGCGGCGCCATCATCAACAATTCCTCCATCGCCGCCATTCGCGGCCACATGGGCGGCTATCTCTATTCCATCGCCAAGGCGGCGGTGCGCCGCGCCAGTGAGGTCGCCGGGCTGGAGCTTGGCCCCTATGGCGTCACGGTCAACACCATCTCGCCAGGCGCCATCGCCACGCCGATCTTCTATGGCGGCTCGCAGGTCGCCGCCGGGCTCGATGACGCCCGCAACGCCGCCAAATTGCGCAAGCTCACCGACAATCTGGCCAAGGCCACGCCGATGGGGCGCTCGGGCACGCCGCATGACATCGCCGCGGCGGCGCTGTTTCTCGCCTCCGACGACGGCGCATTCGTCAATGGCCACGATCTGGTGGTCGATGGCGGCATGTCGGCGGGCGGCCGCACCAATTTCGAAGACCAGACCATCGGCGCGCCCGTGTGACGCCGCATCCCAACGTTTGAGGACCATCATGAGCACATCGACGACCGGGGCGGCGCCCACCCTGACCTATGACGAAGTGGCGCGCGGGCGGCGCAGCATCCGCGGCTTCCTGCAAAAGCCCGTGCCGAAAGCGCTGGTGCGCGAGGTGCTGGAGCTGGCGATGCGCGCGCCCTCCTCGCACAACACCCAGTGCTGGAATTTTTACGTGGTCACCGGCGCGCCCCTCGATCGCATCCGCGCCGGCAACACCGAGCGCAATCTGGCCGGCGTGCCGCATTCGCGCGAATTCCGCGTGCGCGACGAGAGCGACGGCCAGCATCGCGAACGGCAGATCGAGATCGCCAAGCAATTGTTCGGCGTCATGGGCATCGAGCGCCACGACAAGGACGCCCGCATGGACTGGGTGATGCGCGGCTTCCGCCAGTTCGACGCGCCGGTGTCGATCGTCGTCACCTATGACCGGGTGATGCACGGCAGCGACATCGCGCCCTTCGACTGCGGCGCCATTACCAACGCCATCGTCAACGCCGCCTGGTCGCGCGGCCTCGGCTGCGTCATCAACAGCCAGGGCATCATGCAATCGCCGGTGGTGCGCGAACACGCCGGCATCGCCGAGGACCAGGTGATCATGATGTGCATCGCCATGGGCTACCCCGACGACAGCTTCCCGGCCAACGCCGTGGTCTCGAACCGCAAGTCCGTGGACGAGGCGACGACCTTCGTCGGCTTCGACGACTGAGGGGTCTGGGGCGCCGGGCGGCGTGCTCCAGCCACATGCCCGCGCCGACCACCCCTCCTACGCGCGTCATGCCCGTGCTCGTCACGGGCATCCACGTCTGCCGGCGCCTCATGGCGACCACCGCGCAGGCCTGTTGGCGTTTCGGCGCTTGCGGGGTCGGCATAGAGCGTGGATGCCCGTGACAAGCACGGGCATGACGACTGAAGGGCTGGCGCGCCGGCCTTAGGGCGCCAGCCACATGCCCGCGCCGACCACCCCTCCTACGCGAGTCATGCCCGTGCTCGTCACGGGCATCCACGCCTGGCGGCGCCTCATGGCGACCACCGCGCAGGCCTGTTGGCGTCGCGGCGCTTGCGGGGTCGGCATAGTGCGTGGATGCCCTTGACAAGCACGGGCATGACGACTGAAGGGCTGGCGCGCCGGGCTTAGGGCGCCAGCCACCGGCCCGAGCTGACGATCCCTCTTACGCGCGTCATGCCCGGGCTCGTCACGGGCATCCACGTCTGGCGGCGCCCACCCCCCTCCACGCGTCATGCCCGTGCTTGTCACGGGCA
>NZ_JCAWFG010000065.1:0-2251 GCF_059740505.1 Camelimonas sp. FR25
GAAACTCCGTCGTTGAATCCCTGCAGGACGAACTTCTCAGCCTGAAAGATGCAGGTTATCTAGTGCGTGATTTATAGACGCGCTAGAGTATCGTTACAAGAAGTTTCCTACGGTTTGCGTCGCGCCGCGTGCGCGGAGTACGCGTGGGTCGCTCGTCAGCGGGTCGACACACAAGGAGACGCGCGTAATTGAATTGAATAACCCGACATGGTCACTTCTCGCTCTCGCGATTCGCAGATTTCGTGACTTGAGATGGATGGCTAGACTCTACGAGGCCTGCGAGGCCATGCGCCACGTGCATCAATGTGTCTGGGTGGTTCCACATGGTATGCGTTCGAGAGCTATCGGACAGTTCGCCTTCGCGTGCGGCCAAGATTCCGCCAAGTGCTGCGCCAAGAAACACGAGACGTTGATTAAGCAGCGAAGCGGGGACGTGCGGCATCAAACGGCGGATATGCGCCAAGCAGCGCTGATAGCCGGAGTTCCAGCGATCCTCCAGCGCGTCCATGAACAACGATCTGTTCGAACTATGCAATCCCATCACGAAACGACTGTAGCATTCGCCTTCTGGAGGCGGTGACGGATCGACCGAGGTTCGCACTAGGCCCTCGATTATCTCGACCACGGAAATGCACTCGCCACTGCGCTCACACTTGTCCAGCCACGCATTGCGCCTGTCGTCAATCGCGCGTGCGCCGTCAACCACAAGTTCCCGCACCAACGCTTCCTTCGAGCCGAAGTAATACGTCAATGCATTGTGACTCTTCTGTCCAGCAGCTGCAGCAATTTCGCGCACGCTAACACAATCTACGCCGCGATCAGCAAAGAGGCGCAAGGCCGCGGCTTTTATGCGAGTTGCGGGTTCGTCGGACATGGAGTGGTTGGCAATCTGTTTCACGTGGCAATTCTCGCATTGACAACCAGCTTTCGTCAAACGTATTGTCCAAGTGGATAAGGAGAGGTGTGTGGACGGATTTGACCGTTATCTGCGGCTCGCAGATGGCCCCGATGAAGTTGATATGAGTCAGCTCGGAAAGATAAAGATCCGCGAGTACGTTGATAAGTTATCGTAAGCCTCACTATTACTTATCTATATTGAAATATTCGTATTTCTGTCGCGGTGAAGCGGCGTCAGATCTGTCAGATCTGTCAGATCAACATACCGGTCAAACTGTGACATCAACATCAAGCGTGTCCGACAAAGTTCGGCACGAAGAATTTAGAGGAGATATCATGAAGCTTGACAACACCATCTCCGCCGTCGTGGTCGGCGGCGCCTCCGGCCTCGGCGCCGCCACCGCTCGCCTGCTCGCCTCAAAAGGCGTGAAGGTCGCTCTGTTCGACCTGAACGCAGAGAAGGGCGAGGCTCTAGCGCAGGAACTCGGCGGCGTTTTCTGTAACGTCAACGTGACCGACGAAGCATCGGTCGATGCGGGTTTCGTCAAGGCGCGCGCCTCGATCGGCCAGGAGCGCGTTCTGGTGAACTGCGCCGGCACCGGCAATGCGATCAAGACTGCCAGCCGCAACAAGGCCGACGGCACGATCAAGCACTTCCCCCTCGATGCATTCAACATGATAATCCAGATCAACCTTGTCGGCACGTTCCGTTGCATCGCCAAGTCGGCCGCGGGGATGATGACGCTCGATCCGCTGGAAGACGGCGAACGCGGCGCGGTCGTCAACACCGCCAGCGTCGCGGCGGAAGACGGCCAGATCGGCCAGGCTGCATACTCGGCATCGAAGGGCGGCGTCGTCGGCATGACGCTGCCGATCGCGCGCGACCTGATGAGCGAAGGAATCCGCGTCAACACCATCCTGCCGGGCATCTTCAACACGCCGCTGATGCAGGGCGTGCCACAGAAGGTGAAGGATGCGTTGTCTGCGTCGGTTCCGTTTCCTCAGCGCCTCGGCCACCCGGAAGAATATGCCGCGCTCGCCACACTGATGATCGAGAACGGCTATTTCAACGGCGAAGACGTGCGCCTCGACGGTGCCATCCGCATGGCGCCGCGCTGATGTCGCCTCTTTATCTCCAATGACGGGCTCCACTCTCTTCCTATCGCTTCATTCGGAAGTAAACACAGATAGCTGAGGCCTTCATCGTAGCCGCCGGCCGCACCGCCGGAGGGCGCCGTAATGGAAAACTGGCGGGGTGGCACCCAGCAGATCTCGCGGGATCTGTGCTCGACTCGCTTGTGGACCGGAGCGGGATTGATCCGGATGTAATCGAAGATGTGATCCTGGGCTGTGT
>NZ_JCAWFG010000007.1:0-376 GCF_059740505.1 Camelimonas sp. FR25
AAGCAGTTCCGGCGACCAATGCATTTGGTCACAAGCTGCCACCCGGACGAGGTCTGGGTGACGCTGAACATGCTCAGACGCATTGCCTACGGCGCCCGTCATGAAGGCAGCATGCACCTCGAGCAGGGCTGGGAAAACTGGTTTCCCATGAAGCTGGCGAGCGACACCATGACCCGCGATCATGATGCCGTGCACCGGGGGTCTCACGAGCTGCAGGTCTCCCTCCCGGACCACATCCCGGACGAAGAGTTCGACAGGGCATTCTTCCTGCAGATGAGATCGCATGCGGTCGACCTGTGGTCCGCCACGACGGCCGGAGGAAATCACTGCAGGCAACTGGACCTCGAGCCTGCTCGCCTGCGCCGCATGGCAGGGC
>NZ_JCAWFG010000066.1:0-72657 GCF_059740505.1 Camelimonas sp. FR25
GAACTGCATCGGCAAGCTCGTCGACATCTTCAAGCCCGATGAATGTGAGAACTACTTCGTTTCATGCGGATATGAGCCGGAATGATCGAAAAACGCTCTAGCGCCATTTTTCGTTTCAGGTGGAACAAACACCCTGCGTTAACCCTTCTGTCGACGGTCCGCACCGCGATGGGGGCGATGGCAGGGGGTAAAGAATGGGTTTGACGAGGAGGATCGGCGCGGGCGCCGTGGCTAACGGCTACGGCGGTGAGCGCCTTGTTGGTATTGTCGCCAGACATGGTCGTGGCCGGCAGCTGCTCACCGGGCGCCGGCGCGTTCACGGTCGCCTGCACGGGCGCAGCGGGCGATGGCGGCATGCCAGATCCAGCCTATCGCAGGGGCGGCTTCGGCCCGGATGCAGCTGACACCTTCCCTGAAAGCGGCTCTGTGTCGCTGACCATGGGCCCTGGCGCCGGGATTGATACGCGGGCAGATACAACCGTCGACAACGCGATCGCCATTTGGATGACGGGCGACGTCATCGCCAACCTTGCAGCCGGCTCCAGCCTTGGCGCGCATGGAACCGCCTTCCACGCCTACGGCGAGGGCGGAGTCAATGTCACAGCCGCCGGCTCCGTTCACAGCACCTATGGCGCCGCTTACGACCTGCGCTCCCATGGCGACCTCATCGCCAGCATCGGCGGCGATGTATATGGCGGGTCGAATGGCGTCTCCGCCGTGAAGACGGGCGCTGGCGTGCTCAACGTCGCGGTGTCTGACGGCGCCTCGATCATCACGGGGGCGGAAAACGCCGTCTATCCGTCCGGACCGTTCCCGGGGCCAGTGGCGATCGACACGCTCACCCTGGCCACCAATTTTCCCGTCGCCGTGTTCGCTGACCATGGCGGCGATGGCGACGCGACAGTGTCCATCGGCGCCAACGCCACTGTGGCGGGTTTCAATGGCGTTTCGGCCTATCTGTCCGGCACGGGCGTGCTGGACATCAGCACCGGCGCCGGCTCCATCGTCCGGGGTCATGGTCTGTCGGACGTGCCGGATAGCGCGCTTGCAGGCACAGGCTTTGGCATCTCTGGCTATGTGAGTAACCCCGCTGCAACGCTGCGCATGTCCACCGGCGACAATGCGCTGGTTGAGGGCGCGCAATATGGTCTCATCGCCCAGAATTACGGTGAGCAGGCGACCATTATTGAAACGGGCGCAGGGTCACAAACCCTGTCAGACCAGTTCGCCATCCTTGGCGCCGGCGGCGGCGTGTCGGCGTTCAACGCCACCCTGGGCGCTGGCAGCCGGACCATTGGCGGGGTCAGCGGCCTGATGGCGCTGGGCGGGAGCAATGGGCTTTCCGTCAACACTGGCGCTGGCAGTCTGGTTGAAGGCGGCTGGGCTGGCATGGTGATCAACGCCGTGGGCGACGCCAGCATTGTTACTGGCGCTGGCAGCACCGTGCGCGGCGCCGGCACGAACATGCCGATGGGCCTGCCATTCAGCTTCTATGTCCCGAATGACACGATCGGCTTGCCAGAGGGCAGTACATTCGGCTTTGGCATCGTCGCCATGGTCGGCTCGCAGCCGACGGACGGCTGGCGTAACGCGTCGATCACCACAGGCGCTGACAGTGTTGTTGAGGCGCGCGGCAATTATAACAACGCCATCCACGTCAATGGTGTGTTCGCCAATGGCGGCGCCGTGCAGGTGACGACAGGCGATCGTAGCCTGGTGGAAGGCGGCGCAGCTGGCATCGCCATGCCGCAGGGCATGGCCGCGGGCGCCGGCATCCAGGTCCAGGCGATCGGCGCCGGCCTCACCGCTGACGCCCCGCCGGTGGACGTCAGCATTGTCACCGGCGCAGGCAGCGTCACACGCGCCGGTCCCGTCGGCATCGCGGCTATGGCCCATGGCGGCTACGCGCCAGCCACCCTCAACATCACCACTGGCGCGGGCAGTATTGTGGAGGCCACCGCCGCCCCCATCACCCTGACCCAGGGTGATGAGACCTATATGACCGTGTCGCGGCTGCCGACCATGGGCATCGCCGCCTCCACCTATGGCGCTTTTGCAAGTTCGGTGCACGTCGCCACCGGTGAGAGCAGCATCGTGCGGGGCGCAAGCTTTGGCATCGCCGCCATGCCGGGCGTCTACAACGGACCAGGCGTCGCCAATCCTGGGGTGACGATCGACGTCGGCGCCAATTCCCAGGTGCTGGCCACGGGAGAAGGCCCGATGGCCTATGCCATCATGGAGGGGGTGCGCGGCGACATGGGCATCCTCGGCGAGGCCGCCGGCATGGCCGACCTGTCCGCGGGCATCCACGTCGGCTCGGTCCAGTTCAACGCGTTCATCGCGCAATATGCGCCGACTGGCGACCCGGACAACCCATATGATGTGCTGGCGATGGGGCCGGCGAAAGCCGCGCCGGTCAATATCACTACCGCCCCAGGCAGCCTGGTGCGCGGCGTCGGCAATGGCGTCTCCGTCGCCAGCTTTATCGTCGCGCAGGAAATGATCGCCCTGGATGGTGAGGGCAACATCGTCGACATCGCCTCGCCAGATGTTGTGCATCTGGAGCCGGTGATCGTGCCCTATGCCGGCATCGCCGGCGACGTCACCATCACGGTCAACGGAACCGCGAAAGGTGAGACGGCGCATGGCGTTTATGCGGCCCATGGCGGCAACGCCACGCTGACCACGGTCAATGTCGGCCCCACCGGCGTGGTTCAGGGCGCGATCGACGGCGTACACGTCGCTTCCGTCGATCCGGCCACCCAGCCGGAAATCGCCAGCCAATTGTTCTTCGGCCTGGATCAGAGCGCGGCTGAAGCTGTGATCAACAATGCGGGCGAAATACGCAATCTGTCTGGCGTCTCCTCCGACCGGGCCATCACCACCTCGCGCACCATGACGACCATCAACAATGCGGGGCTGGTCACCGGCGTGGTCAATCTGGATTCAGAGCGCGGCAACCGCTTCATCAACCGCTCTGGCGGCGTCTGGAACACGGCCAATGGCGTCAATGAGATGGGCGCCGCGCGCATGCTGAACAGCATCAGCAATGAGGCTGGCGCCAGCATTGTCGCGGCCGCCGACGCTGGCGTGACCGAGACCACGGTGTTCAATGGCCTCGGCGTGCTGGCCAACGCTGGCCTGATCACCATGCAGGACGGCGCCCCCGGCGACCGCGCCATCATCAATGGCGACTATGTGGGCCAGGGCGGCCGCGTGGCTCTGGATACCCATCTTGGGCCCGACGCCTCGCCGTCAGACCTGCTGCATGTCAGCGGCGCAACATCGGGCGCGTCGTTCTTGCAGGTGCGCAACGCGGGCGGCGCCGGCGCGCAAACCTTGGCTGACGGCATCAAGGTTGTGCAGGTCGACGGCGCCTCGAACGGCGTCTTCCGGCTCATCAGCGATTACAATATCGCCGGCCAGCCTGCCGTGGTCGCCGGCGCCTATGGCTACACGCTGTGGCAGAATGGCGTGACTGACCCGGCTGACGGCGACTGGTATCTGCGCTCACAACTGGCGCCGGTTGCGCCGACCCCTGAGCGTCATGTGATCACGCCGCTCTACCAGCCCGGCGCGCCGGTCTATGAAAGCTATCCGCAAACCTTACAGGCGCTCAACGGCTTGCCGACGCTGCATCAGCGGGTTGGCAACCGCTATTGGTCACAATTGGGCCTCGCGCCTGGCGAAACAGGCGTCAACGGCGCGGTGGCCCAGGGCAGCGGCGCGTGGGCGCGCGTTGAAGGCGTGCTGGAGCGGTGGCGGCCCGCCACCTCCACCACGGGCGCGCGCAGCAACGCCAGCGTGTTTTCCCTGCAGGCGGGCCTGGACGGATTGCTAACCTCTACGGCTGACGGCGTGCTGGTGGGCGGGCTTAACTACCGTTACGGCTCGGCCAATAACGACGTGTTCTCGCGTTTTGGCGACGGGCGCATCCGCACCACCGGCCATGGCGTCGGCGCCACCCTCACCTGGTACGGCTATAATGGCGTCTATGTCGACGCCCAGGCCCACGCCACCTGGTACAACAGCGATCTGACCTCGCTTCTCGCCGGTCGCCAGCTGGCGCGGGATAATGGCGGCTTTGGCTACGCGCTGTCGGTGGAAACCGGTCGCCGTATCCCGCTCAACGCACGCTGGGCGGTGACGCCCCAGGCGCAACTGGTCTGGTCGCATGTGAGCTTCGACAGTTTTGTCGATCCATTCCGCGCGCAGGTGAGCGCCGGGCGCGGCGACAACCTGTTGGCGCGCCTCGGCGTGGCGCTGGATGGCCGGGAAACCTGGCGCAATTCCCGCGGCATGATCAACCGCCTGCATATCTATGGCGTCGCCAATCTTTACTATGCCTTCGGCGACGGAACCCGGGTCGATGTGGCTGGCGTGAGCCTCACACAAAGACAAGACCGCTTGTGGGCCGGCATGGGTCTTGGCGGCTCCTACAATTGGGACGACGACCGCTATTCCCTCTATGCGGAAGGCTCGGCCAACACCAGCCTGGCCAGCTTCGGCCAGAGCTTCAACGCCAAGGGCACGCTCGGCTTCCGCATGCGTTTCTAGCGTTTATGCCAGAACCCGATGCGCCTTGCGCAACGGGTTCTGGTCCGGCCCGGCGGGCGCATTGTCGCCGGGCAGATGCTGGCAGCCTTGCGAACTCTGACGCGGCGCCTGGCCCCTGCTCGCCCCTGTCACAATAGCGCGGTCGGTCGCCGCCGCAGACTTGAGGGACGCAAATCTCTCCGATAAACGAAAGCTTGTGCACAGGCGTCCTGGGTGGTCGATGCTCTGGCGCTGACCCAGTTCTGCCGGATAATCTGGCAGATTCAGGTTTTGGACAGAATAAGGGGGCGGACGCATGCAGAGCAGACGCGGTTTTCTTGGCGCCATATTGGCGATTGCGGCCGGCGGCGCGCTGAATGTCATGGGCGGCGACGCTGCCGAAGCGCGCCCTGCCTCTCCGAGCCACCGCCCGCCGCCTGGCGCGCCGCCGCCGCCGCAACCAATGCGCGAGCGGGTTCCGCCCATTCGCCGGGGCTATGTCTGGGCCGCCGGCCATTGGGTCTGGGATGTTCGCCGCCGCACCTATGTCTGGGTTCCGGGCCGCCAGATCCGCCGCCGCCCCGGCCTGCGCTGGCGCCAGCCGCGCTGGGTGCGGCGCAATGGCCGCTGGGAACTGATCCCAGGCGCCTGGGTGCGCTGAACGTCTGATGACCAAACCCGACGCGCATGCCGCATCGGGTTCTTGTCGACCCAGGCGGCGATTGAGCATTTCCGGTCGCGGATGCGTCAGCAATTTCGCGGCCGGGTGTGGGCCGGTCACCGCGCACAGCAGGCGCCGGGCCATGGGCGATCGACTGGACCGCTCGTCACGCGCGGCTTGATAGCTGGCGCTCCGCCTGTCGCTTAATAGCGGAACGACCGCGCCAGCTGGTCCTGGATTGGCTTCACCACATAGGCCAGCGGCGTGCGCTCGCCGGTCTGGATGAAGGCCTCGGCGGGCATGCCGGGGGTCAGCTCCTTGCCGTTCAGGCGGTCAATTTCCGGGCGATCAAGGGCGATGCGGGCCGTGTAAAACGTCGCGCCGGTCTGCTGGTCAACGCTGGTGTCGGCCGAGACATGAACAAGTCGCCCCTTGAGATCCGGCGTGGTGGCGCTGTCGAAGGCCGGAAAGCGCAGGATCGCCGGCTGCCCGACATGCAGGCGATCGATCATCGTCGGCTCAACCCGCGCCTCGACCACCAGCCCCTCGGTTTCCGGCACGATCAGCATCACCTGCTCGGCCGGGCCGATCACGCCGCCGATGGTGTGCACGCTGCGCTGATGCACGAGGCCGTCCTGGGGCGCGCGCATGTCCACACGGGCCAGCTGGTCGCGCGCCGCAATCCGCCGCTCCGACAGATCGGCGATCTTGCCCTCCACGTCACGCAATTCGCCGGAGACCTCGCGCCGCAGGTCCTGGTCGATCTGTAGAATCTGCAATTCGATTTCGGCGATGCGACCCCGCGCCCGGGCCGTATCAGCAATCAAACTGCCCTCCTCACCGTCCAGCCGCGTCGCTTCGCGCTGCAAAGTGGTCAGGCGGGAGATCGCCACCAGATTCTGGGCGAACAGCTTTTCCACGCCCTGCAATTCCTCGCGGATAATCCGCGCCTGGCTGCGCACCGCCGCAATCTGGGCGTCGAGACCCGTGATCTCCTGACGCGACTGGGCGATGCGTTCGCGCAATTGCGAGCGCTGCACCTCGGCCGCCGCTTTGCGGCTGCGAAACAGCGTCTTCTCACCCGCCATCGCCTGGGCGACCGTCGCCTCCTCAGCCTGTTGCAGCAGCGCCTCAGGCATCTGCAGGTGTTGCACGCCGTCGCGCTCGGCGATCAGCCGGGCGCGGCGCGCCTGAAAGCGGTGCAATTCGATATCAATCAACGCAAGGCTGGCGCGGGCATGGGTATTGTCGAGGCGTAGCAGGATATCGCCCGCCTTGACCCGGTCGCCGTCACGCACATGGATTTCCGAGACGACGCCGCCGGACGGGTGCTGCACCTTGCGCACATTGCTTTCGACGACGATCCTGCCCGAGGCGATCACCGCGCCGGAGAATGGCGCTGTCGCCGCCCACAGCCCCACCGTGCCACACATGATGGCGATCGTCGCGAGGCCCCAGATCGTGGCGCGGCGGATGTCGCGGCGGGGATCGAGCCGCCCTCCCAGTTCAGGCTGCGCCGGTGCGTGAGTTGTGTCATTGCGTTCAGCCATGGGCCTCGACCTTGCTGATGGGGGCGGAAGGCGACGCGGCGCGCGATTTTGGTTGCGGCCTGTCAGGCTGGCCGGGCTGCGGCGCCGCCGCCAGGCCCTTGCGCAGCACCTCTTCCTTGGGGCCAAACGCCTGCACCTGACCGCCGCCGAGGATCATCACCAGGTCGACCCCGGCCAGCGCCGATGGGCGATGAGCGATGACCACCGCCACGCCGCCCCGCGCCCTCACCCCCATCAGCGCCGTCGCAAGGGCGGCGTCGCCATCGGCGTCGAGATTGGCGTTGGGCTCGTCCAGCACCACAAGGAACGGTTCGCGATACAAGGCGCGCGCCAGCGCGATGCGTTGCCGCTGGCCGCCGGACAGTCCGCCGCCGCCCTCCGCGATCTCCGTGCTGAAGCCCTGGGGTAGCCCCAGGATCATCTCATAGGCGCCCGCAGCCTTCGCCGCAGCCAGCACCGCGTCTTCGGTCATTGCAGGATCAAAGCGGGCGATATTGTCGGCGACCGTGCCGGCGAATAGCTGCACGTCCTGCGGCATGTAGCCGATCATTGCGCCACGCAGCTCATCTGGCCATTGGTCGAGGGTGGCGCCGTCAAGACGCAGCTCGCCGCGCGCCACGGGCCAGACGCCGACCAACGCCCGCGCCAGGGTGGATTTTCCGGAGGCGGACGGTCCGATCACCGCCAGCCCCTGGCCCGCCTGCAGGCTGAAGCTGACATCCTTGAGCACCGGTAGCGGCGCGCCGGGCGCGGCGACGAATGCATGGTTCAACGTCACGCTGGAGACGGGGCGCTCTGGCGCCACCGCAGGTTGCGGCTCAGGCTGCGACAGCGCTGCGCCAAGCCGCGCCCATGCCTGACGGGCGCCGATGAACGGCCGCCAGTTGCCGATCGCCAGCTCGACCGGCGCCAGCGCCCGGCTGCTGAGCACCGAAGCGGCGATCATCACGCCGGACGAGGCCTGATCATTCATCACCAGCCAGGCGCCGACGCCAAGCATTGCTGACTGCAGCATGAAGCGGATGACCCGCGACAGGGCGCCGAGGCCGCCGGTGATATCCGCAGCATGGAGATTGGCGCCGATAAAGCGGTCATTGACCCGCTCATACAGCGCGGTGATGCGTTGCATCATGCCCAGCGCCACCACGGTTTCAGCGTTGCGGCGGGCGCCTTCGAGCATGGTGGCGCGCTCACCCCCGGCGCGCGCGGCGTCCAGCCCTGGGCGCCGTGACAACAGTTCGGTCAATAGCGCCAGGGCGATCAGGATCACCGCGCCGCCGACCAGCGTCCAGCCCAGCAGCGGATGCAGCACAAAGCACAGGCCGCCATACAGCGGGATCCATGGCAGATCAAAGAAGGTGGTGGGCCCAAGACCGGAGAGGAAGCCGCGCACGCTGTCCAGATCGCGTTGCAACTGGCCGGCGCCTGGCGCCTGGCGCAATTGCGCGTCAAGGCTGGCGGCGATCACCGGCCCGCCGAGCTGGCGGTCGAGCTCCACGCCAATACGGCTGAGGATGCGCTGGCGCAGCCAGTCAAAGGCGCCGAGCAGGATATAGAGCGTGGCTACAATTAGCGACAGCGCCACCAGCGTCGGCAGGCTGCGCGACGGCAGCACCCGGTCATAGACCAGCAACATATACATCGAGCCGGTCAGCATCAGCACATTCACCAGGGCGGAGAACAACGCCACGGCCAGAAGGGCGGCGCGGCAGGAGGCCAGCGCCGTGGCGGCTGGCGTCTGCGGCGACGGGGAAAACGCTTGTAACAACACAGTCTGATCCGTCCGCTGCTATGTGGCGCGCAAGATCTGCGCGAGGCGATGCCCCGGCGCCTAAAGACCTTGTGCGTAACCAGGATGACGGCAGCGCGTATTTGCCGGTCGCGCCAGCTCACGACGGCGTGCGCCGCACATGACAATCGCAGTTAAAAAACCTTCAACCGACCGTCATGCGTTTCCGGCACTGAAAGGGCCGATTTATTTCTGCGACAGGCGTCGGCGACCAACGGAGACGCATCGCAGCATTCAGGACAATGACTGAAGGGATTGGCGCGATGGCGATGGCTGCGGATGGGACCGGACTGGTCGGATATATGGCCGATGGCGGCGATGGCGTGGTGTTCTCGGTGCTGGAGCCGGTGTTGGCTGGCTCGGTGATCCAGTTCAGCCGGGAGGATGCGGTGGGCGCCGCAGCCAATTGGAACTGGACGGCGGACGCCGATCTTGCGCCCGGCGTGCGCTATCACGCCCGGCCCTCCGGCCTCGTCAGTGAAGCGGAGGCCACGCTGGTGGTGAAGGTCGCGCCGGCGCAGGGCCCGGCCACTGATGGCGCAATGTCCGAGCCCGAGGCGCCTGTGGCGGTGAGCAAGCTGCGTAGCGCGTCCCCGCAAGAAGATGACGGCGTGGCGCAGGTGGTCGGTGGCGGCGGAGGCGCAAGCCAGGCCGCCTCCCGGAGCAATGCCGTGGACACAATGTCGCTGGCCATGGACGAGGTGACGGCGAAAGTCGCGCCAGGCGACGGCAATCCCAATCTGGACGATCCCGACCTCATCGATGCTGGCGAGAGCGACAAGGCGCCGTCAGTCCCCGTCGCATTTAGCGACGCCGATGACGTGCTGGACAACGCAGCGCTGCTGGAAGATGGCGTCGCCATGCTCGGCGGCGACGACGAACTGATCAATTCCGGAACCATCATCGGCGCGCATGGCGTGGCGATCGACATGGGCGATGGCGACGACCGCGTGTTGCTGCAGACCGGCTCGCGCATCTATGGCGACATCCTGCTCGGCGCTGGCGATGATGAGCTTGAAGCCCGCGACGTCACCGCCTCGCTTACCATTGACGCCGGCGACGGCAATGATCTGGTGCGCGCCGGCGTTGGCGACGATGATGTCAGCGGCGGCGACGGCGACGATGTGCTCGACGGCGGCGCAGGCGATGATTTGCTGCGCGGCGGGGCCGGCAACGACCAGCTTCTGGGCGGGGACGGCGACGATCTGCTGTATGGCGGGGCTGGCGATGACATTCTGTCGGGTGGCGCAGGCGATGACCTGCTGGATGGCGGCGACGGCGACGATCGGCTGAACATCGGCGCCGGCGACACCGCTTTGGGTGGCGCGGGCGACGACAGCTTCATCGTCACTGCCGGCGACAGCGCCCGGCTGACGATCAATGGCGGCGCGGGCGATGACAGCGTGCGCCTTGGCGGCGCAGGCGCGGGCCAGTTGGCGGCGACGAGCGGGGTCGAGAACCTCGTGGTCAGCGGCGGCGCCTGGTCGGTGGCGCAGAGCCAGAATTACAGCCGCATCAGCATTGGCGATGGCGCCAGCATCACCTCCGCCATCACCCTGGATCAGGCCGATGTGCTCGACATCGCCACAGGCGGCGCGCTCGCTGTCGCCCAGGGGGCGATCATTTGGGCTGGCGCAAGCGACAGCAACGGCGCCAGCGTCATCAACAATTCCGGCGCCATCACCGGCGCGGCCGCCGCCCCGGTGCTCGCAGTCACCGCCGGGGCGACGGGCGCTCTGGTCATCAACAATCACGCCGGCGCCGCCATCACGGGCCAGTTGTCGCCAACAGCGGCGGCGGCGAACGGCGCAACCATCACCATCAACAACGCCGGCGTCATCGAGGCGAGCGGACGGGTGATGGATTTCCGGAAATTCGACGCCAATGGCGCGACGGCTATCATCAATAATCTGGCTGGCGGCGTCATCACCCAACACGGCGACAACACGGACGTGCTTCGCCCTGGCCAGAATGGCGTCGTCAACAATTGGGGCACGATCACCACGGACGCCAGCTTTGCCGGCGGCGGCGACCTGATTGATTTCCAGAGCGATACGGGCGGCAAGGTCAACAATTACGCCGGCGGCGTCCTCGACGGCGCCAAACATGCGGTCACCGGCGACCGCGCGGTCACCGTGGTCAATCATGGCGTGATGATCGGCCGCAACGGCTCAGCGGTGAATATCGATAATGATGGCAGCGACGCCGAGCGCGTCTCCATCAGCAATTACGGCGTGATGCAGGGTCGCTCCGCCGGCCTTGATGACAGCGATGGCGACGCCATCGACGTGGATGGGCAGCTGTATCTGCTGAATTACGGCAAGGTGGAAGGCCTCGGCGCCAATGGGGCGCATGATGGCGAGCCCAATGTGTCGGAAGCCATCGCCTTTAGCGGCGGCACGATCGTCAATGATGGCGAGATCATCGGCTATGGCCGTGGCGTGCAGGTCGACAATTCAGGCAACCAGCAGGCCCCGGCGGCGACTCTGATCGTCAATCGCGGTTTGATTGAAGGTCAGGGCCATGGACCGGCGGGCGTGCCCGCTGAAGACGCGGCGCGGTTTGGTCTGCGCGGCAATGAAGCGATCAATCTGATCGGCGACCACGACGACGAGATCATCAATGTCAGCACAGGCCGGATCATTGGCGGCGTCGCCATGGGCGGCGGCAACGACCGGTTCGGCAATTCGGGCCTCGTCACCGCCACCGGCGGCGCCGCCATCGACATGGGCGATGGCGATGACCACCTGACGCTGTATGTCGGCGCCCGGGTGGAGGGCAAAATCCTGCTCGGCGCGGGCCATGATCTGGTGACGGGCTCCGCCTATGACGCCGGCTTTGACATCGACGCGGGCGACGGCGACGACCAGATCTACATCGGCGATGGCGACGACCGCATCGACGGCGGCGCGGGCGATGACGTCATCTACAGCGGCGGCGGCGCGGATTTCATCCAGGGCGGAGCCGGCGCTGACCGGCTGTTCGGCGAGGCTGGCGACGATGTGATCTACGGCGGCGCCGGCGACGATCACATCAATGGCGGCGCGGGCGACGACGAGATTTTCGCTGGCGACGGCGATGACCTGATCATCACCAGCGACGGTCGTGACCGCATTGATGGCGGCGCAGGCTTTGACACCCTCGACCTCTCCGCGGCGACCGGCCCGATGCGCGTCGACATGGCCGCCGGCATCGCCTCTGGCGCCGGCATCGGCCTGCAGCAATTTACCGGCGTCGAGAACATCAGCTTTGGCGACGGCGGCGTGCATGTCACCGGCGGCTCGGGCGATGACCGCTTCACCGCTGGCGCAGGCGATGATGTGCTGATTGGCGGCTCCGGCGACGATGTCCTCGCTGGCGGCGATGGCGCCGATGACCTGCGCGGCGGCTCCGGCGATGACCAACTCGACGGCGGCGCCGGCGACGACGTGCTGGCCGGTGGCTCGGGCGACGATGTCCTCGCTGGCGGGCGCGGCGATGATGTGCTGGCCGGCGGCTCGGGCGCGGACTGGCTCGACGGCGGCTTCGGCGACGACATGCTCAGCGGCGGCTCAGGCGCCGACGCCTTCGTGTTCGCGCGCGGCTATGGCAAGGATGTCGTCAGCGATTTCTCCAGCGTCGATGGCGACGTCATCGCTTTCTTCGCCGACATCGCCAGCGACTTCGACAGCCTGATGGGCAACGCCGCCCAGCTGGGCGATGACGTGGTGTTCAGCTTTGCCGCCGGCGATACGCTGACCCTGAGCAATGTCAGCCTGAACACGCTGCAAGCAGACGATTTCCGCTTCGTCTGACGGGTGAACGAGCGGGAGCGTGATGGCGCCGCCCTGACACGCCTCCTACCAGCACCCGATGAGCTTGACTCATCGGGCGCTGGTCAAGCCCGTGCGGCGACTGAGCATGCCAGGTTGCGGATGCGTCAGCATCTTCGCGGCCTGGCGTCAGGCTCTCAACCCGGATTGGCCGATGCCACTGCGCGTGCGCGCCGCTGCATTGCGTGGCGTCAAAGGCCGAAGCGGTCATGGCCGTCGTGCTGGGTGCGACCAGCCTCCAGCCGGTCGCAAACGTCGCGCGCCGCATCGAGAAACGCCCGGATCAGCGGCGAACGGACCAGATCGCGCGGACAGGCGACGAATTCATCAAAACCCGGCGCCGGCGCCTCAAGCGGTACGAACACCGTGCGCGGATCGTGGCCGGCTTCCGAGCGCAGCACTGGCGCGAGGCCAAAGCCGCAGGCCACCGCCTCCTTGGTCGCCTCGCGGCTTTCCACATCAATCAACGCCGGCAGGGGCAAATCCGTCGCCTGCAGGGCGCTGAGAAAGGTGCTGCGGGTCACCGAGCCCTGCTCGCGGATAATCAGCGTCTCCTGCGTCAGGGCGCTCATCGCCACCGCCTCCTGGGTGGCGAAGCGATGCTGACGCGGCGCCAAAAGCCCAATTTCGTCGCGGCGCAGTAACTGGATATGGAACTTGCTGTCGCCGGCCTTGAGATCGGCCATGATGCCAATGTCGATGTCATATTTCATCAAAGCGTCGAAGATTGCGCTGGAATTTCCTGTACGTAAGGAGAATGTCACGTCGGGATGACGCAGGCGTAGCTCCTGCAGGATCGGCAACGCCTGATAGGGGCCGACCGCGCCAATGCGCAGCCGCCCCTGGCTCAGGTTCTTGTGGCCAATCAACAATTCCCGCGCTTCTTCCTGCGCCGCGTAAATCCGTTCGGTGATGGCCATCAGATGCAGGCCGAAATCGGTCAGCTCGATCTTGCGACCGACCCTGCGAAACAGCTGGACGCCATAACCTTCCTCAAGAATTTTGATCTGCGTCGAGACGGTTGGCTGGCTAATGCCAAGTCGCGCGGCGGCCCGCGTAATGCTTTGTTCCTGCGCCGCTACGTGAAAGCAGCGAAGTTGGGCGTCATTCATCAGCCGGCTACCTTGTAGCTGGCCCAGCTATGACTCGCATTGGCGGTTTCAATTGGATGAACCCCGGGCTGATCTTCATAACCAGCAGGCCCGCCCGTTTCTGTTATGAAGAGAGTGCCGGACATGAAATACCTCAACCCCATCAACGACCAGTTGCTGCGCCTTGGCGTCGACGCCACGAAGCATATTGATCTCAAAGCGGCTTTTGGCGACAGCTATACGACATTCACGCTTGAGAGCAGCGATGGCAGCGCCATCGACGCCAGCATTGTCGATGGCGTGCTGACCGTCAGCGCGCATGACCTCGGCTATACGGATCTGGTGATCACCGCCGCGACCGACAGCGGCGCCGTCATCACCGACAATGTCCGCATCAACGCCGCCGGCGCCAATGCCTTCACCATCGCCGCCTTGCCGGACACCCAGAACTACACGTCGAACCCGGCGCTCAACTATATTTTCGGCGACATGACCGAATGGCTGTCGCGCAACGCCGACAGCCTGAACATTGATTTCGTCATTGGTCTGGGCGACGTCACCGACAATAACAACGCCGCGCAATGGGCTATCGCCGAAGCCGCGCTGCGCAAGCTCGATGGCCAGATCCCCTACTCAATCCTGCCTGGCAATCACGACCAGGCCGCCGGCGGCTCCGCCGCCAACCACAGCACGGATTTCCTCGACACCATCTTCTCGCCTAAGGCCCAGGCCGCGACCAATCCCGACACGTTCGGCGGCGTTTATGACCGGGAGCCCGATCGGTCGGCCAACACTTACCATACCTTCAGCGCCCCCGACGGGACGAAGTGGATGGTGCTGAGCCTCGAGTTTGCGCCGCGCGACGACGTGTTGCGCTGGGCTGGCGAGGTGATCGGCGCGCATCAGGACCACCGCGTCATCCTCGCCTCGCATACGCTGACCAATTACGCCAGCCGCTCCGACCCGATGGCCGGCACAATCGGCGCCGCGCCGGTGCAGGGCTATGGCGTCGCCAATTCGCCCGAGGGCGTCAATGACGGCGAAAACGTCTATCGCCTGCTGACCAGCCAGTATCCGAATGTGGTGATGACGCTGTCGGGCCATGTGCTTGGCGACGCAGCTGAGACCAATGTCAGCTACTCGCAGTTCGGCAATCCCGTCCTCGAAATGTTCGCGGACTATCAGGGCGGTTCCTCAACGGAAATCGTCACCCGTGGCGGCGAAGGCGCCATTCGGCTGCTAACCATCGACCCGGACAATGGCCGGATCTTCACCTCGACCTATTTCACCGACCGCGACGAATACATGGTCGGCTACCGCGACAAGCCGGAACTCGACCGTGACGGCCTCACCGGCCCGTACCGCGACCACCAGCAGGAATTCACCGGCCTCGCGTTGGGCACGCCGGAACAATTCGCCGTCGCCCGCGCCGGCAAGGACCTGTTCCTAGACGCCGAAGCCGGCGCCGACAGCGTCATCGTCGCCCTCGACGCCAGCGCCTCCCTGAACAGCGCCAGCGCCATCGCCTTTGAATGGCGCGACGCCGACGGTCGCCTCATCGCCACGACGGCGCAAGCCAGCATCGACCTCGGCGCCGGCAAGCATCGCCTGACCCTCAGCGTCACCGACGCCAGCGGCAAGGTCTCCACCGACGAAAAGCTCGTCATGGTGCGCGATGAGAACACGCTTCTCATTGACAATTTCAATGATGGCGACGCCGCTGGCTGGTCGCGTCCGCCGGCCCCGCCGACGCCCGATCTTGCTGATCGCATCGCCTTCGGCGCGCCGGCCGACTTCGGCCTGCCTGATGGCCCGGACGCCGCCATGGCTTTTCCGGCGCTGGCGCCGACTACCGAAGGTTTCCATATCCGCCCCGACTTTGCGACCACCGGGCCACTCAAGAGCTATACCTTGGCGATGGAAGTGCTGGTCTCGTCGCAATACGCTGGCAAATGGTTCGCCTTGCTGCAGACCGACCCGGCCCAGTCCTCCAGCAATGACGCCGACTTTCTGATCAACAAGGCCGGCGGCGTCGGCATCAGCGGCGATTACAAGGGCGCCTTCCAGTACGACCAGTGGCAGCGCATCGTCGTCACCCTGCAGGATCTGGGCAATGGCACGTCGACGATGGCGCGCTATATTGATGGTGAATTCGTCGGTTCACTCAATCTGCCGACATCCCGTTTCCAGATCGACCCCGACAAGGGCTTCGCGATCTTCTCGGACAACGCGCCGAACGGAAGCGATCTGCAGACCCAGCCCGGCTATGTCGGCGGCGTCATGCTCACTGACCGCGCCATGAGCGCGGCGGAAGTCGCGGCGCTTGGCGGCACGTCGGCGGGCGGCATCCTCGCCAGCGCGCCGACCACCGGCAATACCCTCCAGTTCAACTTCACTGGCGCCGAGCCGTTGGCGCCGTCGCTGGGCGATGGCGCCTTCAACATCAATGAATACGCCAGCATCCATGACGCCACCCACTTCGGCACGGCGGCGGAGCTTGGCATTCCCGCGCTGTCCGGCGACGCCAGTGACAGCGTCATGGCCTTCCCGGCCGTGGGCCCTGATGAAGGCTACCTCGTCAGGCCTGGCTTTGCCCCGGCTGACGGCAAGCCGCTGACCACTTACTCCATCGTCTGGGACATTTACGCGCCAGGCGCCGTCAATCACTGGATGGCGCTGTTGCAAACCGATCCCACCAATCGCAGCGACGCCGACTTCCTGATCAATATGGACGCCGGCATCGGCATCAGCGGCAATTACACGGGCAAATTCGACGCCAGCCAGTGGCAGCGGGTGGGCCTTACCGTCAAGGACAATGGCGATGGCACGGTGACCCTGAGCAAGTATTTGCAAGGTCAGCTGGTTGGGGAACAGAAGATGGATGCCAGCCGCTATGCCATTGATCCGCAGAAGGGCTTCCTGATCTTCTCCGATGAGGGCCATTTCCAGTGGAACTTTGAAACGCTCGACGGCTATGTCAGCAGCGTGTTCTTCACCGACGCAGCCCTGACCACCCAGCAGATGACGGAACTCGGCGGCGCCAGCGCCGGCGGCGTCATGCAGGCCGCCGACGTCGATCCGGCCCACGCGGTGCAGTTTGACTTCAATAAGGGCGCGCTTGCGCCGAGCTTTGGCGCCGGCACGCTAAGCCTGTGGGACAACAGCACGCTTGTCGATCTCGACGGCTGGAAGGTTCAGGGCACGGCCAACGCGCCGGGCGCTGACGGGGTCAATGGCGAAGGCGCCCTGCATGATCGCAGCGACGCCGCTGGCAAACATCTGGTCTGGGACAACGCCGACGCCCGCCAGTGGAGCAACTACATCTATGACGTGACTCTGAAGTCGACCGACAATGACGACATCGGCGTGCTGTTCTACTACCAGGACGCGGCCAATCACTATCGCTTCGTCATGGATAATGAGGCGGTGTCCCGCAAGCTGATCAAGGTCAGTGACGGCCTCGAGACGGTGTTGGCGCAGACCTCCGCCGGCTACCGCTTCAACGACGACCTCGACCTGCGCGTCGTCGTCTCCGGCGACAAGATCGACATCATCCTCGACGGTCGCAGCGTCTTTGACGGCCCGGTCAGCGACGCCACGCCGCTCAATGGCGGCACGATCGGCGTCTACTCGGGCGAGCAGAAGAGCTCGATCTTCGATGACGTGATGGTCAATCGCCAGAGCCTCACTGCGCACGGCGAAAGCGCCCTGCGGGTCATCGCTGAGGACGGCGCCGACAGCGCCATGGTTGAACTCACCGCGCGCTCCTCCTTCGGTCCGGACGACATCGTAGCCTGGCGCTGGCTGGTGGATGGCGAGGTGGTCGCCACCACGGCGGAAGCGGCCATCGAACTCGGCGCCGGCGCGCGCGACGTGGTGCTGGAAGTCACTGACAGCACCGGCAAGACGGCGACGGACATTGTCCATGTCACCGTGGCCGGCGCACGCGACGTGCTGGCCCGCAACGGCTTCAATGGCGATGCGCTCGGCTCGGCCTGGTCGATCCTCGACGAGGGCGATATTGAGGGGCCTTCTGACTGGGTGATCCAGGATGGCCGGCTGTTCCAGAACTCCAACATCTACAGCAAGCAGCTCACCGCTGGCGGCCCGAGCAACCCGGACGACTGGCAGAAGGGCTGGAGCCCGCTTGGCGACGGCAATTTCATGCTGCGCAAGGGCACGATCGCGGTCTACGACGGCGACAATAACAGCGCCCACGACTGGAAGGATTACTCGATCGACGTCTCGTTCCGCACCCCGGACGATGATGGCCTCGGCGTGGTGTTCTACTACCAGGCCCCCAACAATTACTACAAGCTCGAACTGAACCACCAGTACAATGTCTGGACCCTGCTGCGCATGCAGGACGGCATTGAGGAGCAGCTGGGGCAGGCGTGGAACAAATACGCCCTCAACCAGGACACCCACCTGCGCGTCGACATTGTCGACAACCAGATCATGGCCTGGATCGATGACGAGGCCCTGTTCCCGTACCCGATCGAGGACCGTGGCCTGAGCCATGGCGCTTTTGGTCTTTACTCATGGGGCAGCAAGGGCGTCAGCTTCGACGACGTCACGGTGGTCTCACTGGCCAACCGCAGCCAGATCTCCGGCACGGACGGCGACGACGTGCTCAGCGGCACGGCGGGCGACGACATCATCCTGGCAGGCGCTGGCGATGACATCGTAGCGGCTGGCGCAGGCGACGACGAGATCGACGGCGGCTCAGGCGATAACCGCCTTGACGGCGGCGACGGCGATGACCTGATCCGTGGCGGCGCCGGCGACGATGAACTCATCGGCGGCGCAGGCGGCGACCTGCTGGCCGGCGGCGCGGGCGATGATCTGCTCGATGGCGGCGACGGCGTCGACACCGTGTCCTACGCCGATGATACCAACGGCGTTGAGGTCAACCTCGCCACTGGCGAAGCTTCCGGTGATGAAGCTGGCTTGGATGCACTGGTCAGCATCGAAAACATCATCGGCGGCGCGGGCGATGACATCCTGATCGGCGACGCCAACGCCAACCGCATTGAGGGCGGCGCGGGCGACGATGTGATCCGGGCGGGCGCCGGCGATGACCTGATCATCGCCGGAGCTGGCGATGACCAGGTCGATGGCGGCGCGGGTTACGACACCCTCGATCTGTCGGCTGCGACGGCTCCGGTTCAGGTGGACTTCGCCGCTGGCAAGGCGAGCGGCGCTGGCATCGGCGTGCAGAGCTTCACCAATATCGAAAAGCTGCAATTTGGCGCAGCCGATGATGTGGCGACCGGTGGCTCGGGCAAGGAGACCCTTGCGGGCGGGGCTGGCGATGATGTGCTCAACGGCGGCGCCGGCGACGACGTGCTGTGGGGCGAGGCCGGCGACGACCAGCTCGACGGCGGCTCGGGCGCCGACCATTTGCTCGGCGGCGCAGGTCAGGACGTGATCCGCGGCGGTTCGGGCGATGATCTGATCGAGGCCGGCGCTGGCAATGACAGCGTCAACGGCGGCTCGGGCGCGGACCGCATCATCGGCGGCGCGGGCGATGACGTGCTCACCGGTGGTTCCGGCAATGACGTCTTCGTCTTCGCGGCCAATTTCGGCCACGACCGCATCACCGATTTCCGCAGCAGCGGCGGCTCTGCTGACGTCCTCGAGTTCGCCGCCGATATCTTCGCCGACTATGACGCGGCGATGGCGGCCGCGACGCAGCAGGGCGCCGATACGGTGATCACCGTCGACGCTGATCACAGCGTCACCCTCACCGGCGTCCAGATCGCCTCCCTCCAGGCCGACGACTTCCGCTTCGTCTGACCAGGGGCTCGCAACGATCTGTCGCACGACAACCCGACAGGGCCCCGGCAATGGGGCCCTGTCTGCCTTTTTCTGGCGCGCGCGCCAGGCGCTTCCGGCCACCTGACGCCAGACCCCGATGAACACAACTCATCGCGATCTGGTCAAGCCCGTGCGGCGCCTGAGCATTTCAGGTCGCGGATGCGTTAGCATCTTCGCGGCCTGGTATGATGGCTCAGGGATCAGCGGCCATGACGCAACGATGTTCTGGCCGGACGTGGCAGCGTTTGCGCGGCGCGATCAGCAACAATGCCCAGGCGCCTGGCGGACGCCGGCCACAGCGCTGCCCCCGGCTGCAGCCTTGGGGGGCGGCGAAGGGCGCCTGTGTGGCGACCCATCGCCACCCGACCGCCGCGCGGGTCGTCGGGTGGCGGCGCGCGATGCGGCGTTGGGTCAGTTGTGGTTGAAGCCGGCGGCTTCGTCTTCGGTCATGGGGGCGGAGACCGGGTGCTTCTCGAACCAGGCGATGGCGCGGCGCATGTCGTCGAGCAGCAGCGTCGCCAGATCGCGGCTGACGCCGTGGCGGACGAGGATGCGCTGCACTACCAGATCGGTGCGGTTGGCCGGCATGGAATAGGCCGGCACCTGCCAGCCGCGGCTGCGCAGGCGGTCGGCGAGGTCATACAGCGTATAGCCGCCGATGCCCCGCTCGTCCTTCAGTTTCCACGCCAGCGCCGGGATGCCAGCCTTGCGGTCGCCGTTGAACAGGATCTCGAACGGTCCCATGGCGGCGATCTCGGCGGCCAGAAATTCCGCCGTGTCGTAGCAGGCGTTATGCACGGCGGCGTAACCGTCGCGGCCAAGGCGGAGGAAATTATAGTATTGCGAAATGATCTGGCCGCCGGGACGCGAGAAATTCAGCGCAAAGGTCGGCATGTCGCCGCCAAGATAATTGACGTTGAACACCAGCTCTTCTGGCAGATCGGCCTTTTCACGCCACACCACCCAGCCCACGCCCAGCGGCGCAAGACCAAATTTGTGGCCCGAGGTGTTGACCGATTTGACGCGCGGCAGGCGGAAATCCCACTCCAGCTCCGGCGCGCAGAACGGCGCGAGGAAGCCGCCCGAGGCGCCGTCGACATGCACGGGAATGTCGAGACCAGTCTCCTGCTGCAATTTGTCCAGCGCCTCACACACCGCCTTCACCGGCTCATACTGGCAGGTGAAGGTGACGCCGAGGGTCGGCACGACGCCGATGGTGTTCTCGTCGACGCGCTTCAGCACCTCATCGACATTCATGATCAGCCGGTCGCCCTCGAGCGGGATTTCGCGCAGCTCCACGTCGAAATAGCGGGCGAATTTGTGCCAGCAGATCTGCACCGGCCCGCAGATCAGATTGGGCCGGTCAGTGCTCTTGCCTGCGGCGGCGCGCTTCTTGCGCCAGCGCCATTTCAGCGCAAGGCCACCGAGCATCGCCGCTTCTGACGAGCCCGTGGTGGAGCAGCCAAGGGTGGTTTCCGGCGAAGGCGAATGCCACAGGTCGGCGAGCATGCGCACGCAGCGCGCCTCGATCTCGGCGGTCTGCGGATACTCATCCTTGTCGATCATGTTCTTGTCGATCGACAGATCCATCAGCTGGCGGATCTCGTCATCCACCCAGGTCTGGCAGAAGGTCGCGAGATTCTGGCGCGAATTGCCGTCGAGCATCAGCTCGTCCCGCACCGCGGCGAACACATCCGGGGCCATGCTGGCGCTCTGCGGGAAGGCGCTTTTCGGCAGGCATTTGCTCAGCACGGTTGAGGCGTAGATGTCATCCAGCACGTCATTCCGCCGCGCGCTGTGGGGTTTCTCCGACATTCCATCGTCCTCTCTTCACCTGGGCGCCGTAAGCGCATCACTCAGGCTCAAGCTTAATTGTTTGCAACCGCGCTTTGCAACGGTTGACCTGCCAAACAAATGCGCAGCTCTACAACAGGTGTGTGGCGCAACCGCCGCGGTGGCGGGGCCGGGGCGGCGCGGCACGGCGACGCGTCAGCGCTCCCGCAACGCCTCCCCCGCCTTGTTGAGCGGCTTGAGCAGATAGGACATCACCGTTCTGCGGCCGGTGCGGATTTCAGCGGTGGCCACCATGCCAGGCATGATCGGATGGCGCTTGCCATCGGCCGATTGCAGGAAGCCCTGATCGGTCAGCACATAGACCCGGTAGTAATTGATGCGCTTGTCGACGTCATCGATGATGGTGTCGGGCGAGATCCGGTCGACCCTGGCGCTCAGCGCGCCATAGATCGCCGAGTCATAGGCGGTGATTTTAACCGTCGCTTCCTGGCCAGGGTGGATGAAGGCGATATCGCGCGGGCTGAGCCTGTCCTCCACCAGCAATTGGTCATCGAGCGGCACCACTTCCATCACCACGCCGCCCGCCGCAACCACGCCGCCAATGGTCGATACGCGGATATCCTTGACCACCCCGCGCGCCGGCGCGGTGATGGTGGTGCGCCGCAACTGGTCGGCGCGACCCTCGCGCACCTTCAGCAGCGGCTCAAGCTCGGCCATGGTTTTGGCGAAGTCGGATTTGAGGGCGACGTAATATTCGCGCAGCGTGGCGGTCAGCCGTGTGTCGATCTCGGCGATTTTCTGGCGCATGCGCAGCACCTCCGCCGAATTGGCGGCGCCGCTTTTCAGCAAGGGCGTGGCCATCGCCAGCTCCTCGCGCGCCAGCTGCAGCTGCAGCCGCAACTGGGCGGCGTTTTGGGTGAAGGCCCGGCGATTGGCGGTGAACAGCTGGCGCTCGCGCGCTATCACGGCGCCGGCGTCCTGCAGATCATCATCGAAGCGCACGTCGTCGGCGTCGTGCATTTCCGCCATCAGCCGCGCCGCTTTGGCGCGCAAGGCGACGATCCTGACCTGCGCCTCCTCCATGGCGGTGCGCGCCTGCACCGGATCGAGCACCGCCAGCTGCTGCCCCACCTCGACGATGTCGCCTTCGCGCACCAGCATCTGGGCCAGAATGCCGCCCTCAAGGCTCTGGATGATCTGGCTGCGCGAGGCCCGCGTCACCTTGCCTTCGCCAATCGCCACCTCATCCAGCGCCGCAAAACCGGCCCAGACCAGCAGCGCCATGAGCCCGCCCATGATCACCCGCAGCAACAGGCCTGACCGGCGAATGACGGGGACGTCGGCGATCAGCAGCCCGCTCATGGTCTCGCTCCCATGCGCGGCGTGGCGGCGACCGGAGCCGGCGGCGAGGCAGCCGCCCTTGTCGCCGCGCCAGATAGCGCCCGGATCACCTCATCCTTTGGTCCATTCATGGCGACGCGGCCGCCATCAACCACGATGATGCGGTCGACCAGATCGAGCAGTTGATAGCGGTGCGTGGCCACCACCAGGGTGCGGTCGCCCAGCCAGCCCTTGAGCTGGCTGATGATCGCCCGCTCGGTGGTCTCGTCCAGCGCGGCGGTCGGCTCATCCAGCAGCAGAACCTGCGGACTGCGCAGCAACAGCCGCGCCAGCAGCAGGGCCTGACGCTGACCGCCCGACAGGCCGGCGCCGCTCTCGCGCAAGTGCAGGTCAAGCCCATGTGGCTGGTTGAGCAGCAGGCTGTCGGCGCAGGCAAGGCGCATGGCCGCCAGCATCTGTTCGTCGCTGGCCGTCGGGCAGCCCAGGCGCAGATTGTCGCGCAATGTGCCATAAAACAGGCTGGAATCCTGCAGCAACAGGCCAATGTCACGCCGTATGTCGGCCACGTCGAGCACGCCCATGGCCGCGCCGTCGAGCAGGATGCGCCCATTGACTGGCGTCGCCATGCCCGCCAGCAGGCGCAGCAGGGTGGATTTTCCTGCCCCCGCCCGGCCCAGGATGGCGATGCGCTCGCCAGGCTCAATGCGCAACATCGGCACGGTCAGCGCCGGCGCATCGTCGGGGCCATAGGCGTAGACGACGTTCTCGAACTGATAGGCGCCGCGCAGCCGTGGCCGGTGGTAGGCGTCGCGCCCTGGTTCATGATCCACCGGCAGATCCAGCAGCCGTTCCAGCGCCTTCTTTCCAACCCGGGCGCCTTGCACCCGGCCGAGCACGCCGGCGATCTGCCCCAGCGGCGCGATGGTCCGGCTGGTGAGGATCGAGCAGGCCAGCACGGCGCCAAACGACAGGGCGCCGTCGAGGATGCCATAGACGCCGCCGACGATGACGGCGGCATAGGCCAGCTGCTGCACGGTGGCGGCGTAATTGACCAGCACGCCGGCGATGAACCGCTGCCTGAGGCTGATGTCGCCGGTCTTGCGATTGGTCGCGGTCCAGATCTGGCGAAAACGCGGCTCGGCCTGCAGCAACTTGATGTCCTCGGCGCGATAGATGCTCTCCATCAGCACGGCGCTGCGCAGGGCGCTCTCCTCCATGCCGGCGTTGGCCAGCTGCGCCAGCGGGAATTGCAGCAACAGCCCCGGAATGACGATGAGCGGAACCGCCGCCAGCGGCGCCAGCGCCCCGCCGAGCAACCAGATGATGAACAGGAACACCAGCACGAGGGGCAGATCGAGCAGCACGCCGAGCGTCGACGAGGTCAGCAGCTCGCGCACCTGCTCCAGCTCGCGCAATTGGGCGATCAGCGTTCCGGGCGAGCGCGGGCGGGCGTCATTGCGGATATCCAGCACCCGGGCGAAAAACATCGTCGACAGCCGGATGTCCGCCTGCTTCCCCGAAACTGTCGGTGAGCGCCACCCTGAGGGTGCGGATCAACAGCTCCAGCGCAAGGGCGATGGCCACCCCCGACGCCAGCACCCAGAGCGTGTTGATCGACCGCGCCGGCACCACCCGGTCCCACACCTGCATGGCGAACAGCGAGGTGGCGATGGCGAGGAGATTGCCGCACAGCGACCCCATGCCGAGATCAAGCAAGATGCGCCAATTGCTGGCGAACACCCCGCGCAGCCAGGCTTTGGGCCGCTCGCTGAGAAACTGGTCGAGACGGGTCTGACCGGCGGCGCGGCGCGGTTGCAGCAACAGGAGCCGCAGCGGGCCAAGCGCCCGAAACTCGGCCAGCGGCACATGACGCGTCACCGCCTGGCCGCCCATCGGCACGACCATGGTCACCACATCCGCGCCGATATGGGTGATGACCCCGGCGTAGCGGGCGCCGATCGGCGCGATCGCTGGTAGCAGCATTGGACTGAGGCCGGGCACGGCTGCCTTGACCAGCACGCCCTGCAGACCGGCGGCGAGCGCGATGTCGGGCAGCGCCGCGTCCGCCGCCAGGCCCATGGCCCAGTCACAGGCGTTGCGCGTCTGCTCCGGCGACGCCGCGACCTCCAGTTCGGCGGCGGCGATCAATATGGCCTCGGTCCAGTGCTGCAGCATCACCGGATCGGCGACCTCGCCGGTCCTGGAGCCCAGGCGCCCGTCGCTGCGATGGCCGCCGTGCTCCACCTTGCCAGCGCCGGAGACTGAAGCGGGCGCAACGTCGGCGTTGGTCGCGCCGCCTTCGCTGGCGGCGGCTCGCCCCGCACTCTCCTGCGCTTCACCTGCCCCGCCAGCGGCTGATGCGGCCGTCGCCACGGTCCAGCGCATCAGTCGCGCCCCTTCGCCTGGTCGCGCAGCAGCGGCGTCAGCTGGCCCACCGCCGCGTGCAATTTGAGCCGGGCCAGCACACCGTCAGCCACCGCGTCGAGACGCTCGGTTTCAGCCTGGTAGATGTCGCGCTCGGCGTTGATGACGTCGGTCAGCGGGCGCTTGTTGAGGGTGTATTCATCCCACGACAGGGCGCGCTGGCTACGCGTCAAGCTGATCACCTTCTCGAAGCTGACCGTGCGGGCGGCGGCGCCTGTGGCCTCCAGTTCCGCCGAGCCGAGCGCCGTGCGGGTGACCAGCTTCTGGTTTTCGAGATTGTGGGCTGCTGCGTTGCGCTCGGCCTCGGCGGCGGCGATGCGGCTGCTGGCGAGCCCGCCGAGGGAAAAATTGCCGCCGATGGTGACGCCGACAAAGGCGTTGTCATTGGCGTTGCGCGGCCCGGTCGACACCGAACGGCTGAGCCCCAGCCCGATCTGCGGCCAGCGCTCCGCCTCGGCGACACGGACGCGGGCCGTTGCCGCGTTGAGCGCCGCATCGGCGGCGCGGACCGCAGGCGTGTTGTCAATGTCGCCGCGCCCCGCGCCGAGCCTGATGGTGAAGCTGCGGGTGGCCCCAAGCGACGCCACCCGCGTCGGGCGGACCCCGAGCAGATCGGCGAGCCTGCCGCGCGCCACCTCCACCTGCGTCTGGGCCTTGAGCTCCTCCGCCGCGGCGCGCTGGATGGCGACGTCGGCGAGGTTCTGGTCGGTGGCGTCCGACAGGCCGGCCCGCACCCGCTCGCCAATGCGCGCTCGGGTCTCCTGCAGCCCCGCCGCCTGGCGGCGGGCGGCGAGATGCCGGTCCTGGGCGGCGGCCAGCTCGACAAAGGTTGAGGCGCAAGTGTAGGCCACCTGCTCGATGGCGTCGTCCAGCAGCCGCCGTTTCTGCGCGAGCGTCGCCTCCGCCGCCGACACCGTGTTCCGGGTGCGGCCGAAATCATGGATCAGCTGGTTGACGCCTATCGAGGCGCTGGCCCCGAGCGCGCGCTTGTCGTCGCCGTAGACCCGGCCATAGCCGGGGCGCACGCCATATTCGAGGGTGGGATACCAGGCCGCCCTGGCGATGGCGACGTCTGACTGTCCGAGACTGACCACAGCGTTGGCCTGGGCCACCGAGGGATGACGCGATATGGCGATGCCAACGGCGTCTGACAGGCTCAGCCCGTCCAGAGCGACGCGGCGCACCCCGCCAGAGCCTGTTCCCGGGTCAGATCGTGGCCCCCGGTCCGTATCCGGGCCCTGACCAGCCCCCTGCCCGACGCCATCTGCGGCGCTCCCGCCAGATCCGTGCGGTGACGCGGCGCTGGCCGAGGCGCCAGCCGGCTCGCTGATGGCGGCGCAGCCTGGCAACGCCAGGGCTATGCCCAGCAGCGCCGCGCGAAACGCCGCAATGGTCCACCGCCGGCGCGCCAGCCTGGATGACGCCGCTGGCGCCGGCCGATCGGGCGCCATCTGGAGCCACAGCTGCGACGACAGGCGCGGCGACGGGAGGCGCGGGCAGGAGCGCTTGCAGGACGCCGGCGCGCGGCCAGCCACGATGTCAGACAAACGTCTACCTCTTACGCAGGAGTGCTGCATTGCATTGGCCGCATGGCCAGCCAGCCCGCCGATCCGGGGGCGCTGGCATGACAATGCGGCACGCCTCAGAACGGGGAAATTCGCTGCAACGCCATATGCCTAAGCCAGAAGCCGGGAATTGCGCCGCCAGCGCCGGTCGCATGCGCCAGTGGGGTAGCCCCGGCGCAGCGCATCGATTAGCAGGCGCGCTGTTGGCGGCTGCGCGGCGCGGGCCAGCCCAACATGAAAGGGCGGAGCCTATGAGGCCCCGCCCTTGCGCATCGGCAGACCAGGACGGCGGGCGGCGACATCTGTCGCCGTCCACCGTCCGCCGGTCACACCACGGTCATGCCCTGCTCCACCCAGATATCGCCCAGCGTATTACCGGCGGCCAGATCGATGTGATGGTAGATGTCGAACTGGCCGCCGCCAACCGACTGGCTGCCGGTGAGCTGATATTTGGTCAGATCAAGGTCGAGCGTGTCATTGCTGTCGCCAAGGATGGTCAGCGGCTGCGTGTGTGCGCCCGACTGGCTTTCTGTGAGCCGCAGAACATCGGCGAGGCCGAGGATCACGGTGTGGCTGCCATTTTCCTCTGGCGAAGCGCCCTGCAGATCGATGATGCCAAAGTTCTGCACCTTCGCACCCAAAGCGGCGAAGTCCAGGGTCAGCGGCTCGATTGAATCGACGCACAAGGTGTTCAGGCCAGAGCCGCCGTCGATCCGGGTGAAGTTGAGGCCGACGATGCTGATCAGATCGTCGCCAGCCCCACCATAGCCCACGTCGAACAGGCCGCCGTCGCCAACATCGGCGGCGTCACCCAGGCCCAGGATGGCGTCATCGCCCCAGAGCCGCGACGGCGGTCGTGCAGCGCCAGCCGGCCGCCCGCCTTCTCCGCCAGTTGCCGGCTAATCGGCAGGCCGAGACCCGTGCCCTCGGGCCTGGTCGTCATGAACCTGTCGAACAATTGTCCGGCGTGGGTGGCGGGAAGCCCCTGACCATTATCAATCACCCACACCGTCAGCCGATCCCCGCCCCTGCGCACTGCGATGCTGACGCAGCCGCGCGGGGCCGACGCGGGAATGGCCTGCAGGCTGTTGAGCAACAGATTGACGATAATCTGCTCGAGCTCACACCTTATGCCGATCACCATGGCAGGTCGGCGATGACCAGGACGGAAGCGCAAGGGAACGCCGCGCGCGGCGAATGCGTGCTGCATGAGCTGCAGCACCTCGGCGATCGCCTCATTGATGTCGACCCGCGTTGGCTCCTCATCATGTGCTGCGGCACATCTGCGAATGCGCATCATGATCTGCCGCGCCCGCTCCAGCTGGGCCGCCGCTTTCGTTTCGGCGCCATAGGCTTCCTCAACGTTTCTTTGCGGCTGATCGAGCCAACGCTGTGTTGCGCCGATGAAGATCGCCGCCGCATTGATCGGCTGGCTGATTTCATGCGCCATGGTCGCCGACAGCGCCTCAAGCACCAGCAAGCGGTTCATCCGCGCCATTTCAGGCCGCCAGACCTCGTGCGCTGTCCCGGCCACGGCGCCATCCAGATCACCGGCGGCCTCCGTTGACGACGACGGATCGGGCCGTTGCTGAAGGATTGTCGTGACCGGCGCCCACGCCAGACCTGCGGCAGACGGCTGACGCCTGTTGGCCCCGCCGCCAGCAGCGACACGAGCGACGTTCACTTGGCGACTGGCCGCCGCAAGGAAGAGTTCAGCGAGGCCGGCGCCCATCAAGGCAATGGCGACTTTGCTGACAGGGGTCCATGCGGCATCCGCCGATGGTCCGACCAGGAACAGCAAAAACGGCGCTGAACTTAGACCAAACAGCGCCATATTGGCGTAAATACTGCCCATACTCGTCAATAACATGCCATTGACATGCATTGTGATGGGCAACAACGCCAGCACCAGCGCTGTGTCCGATATGGCTTCCGGAAAGATAATCAACTGACCGATGCACATCAGGTAGGTGGCGTTCAGCAGAATGCACAATGGCCCAGCTGGCGTCGCCGTCCCGTCACGCGCAATCATCGCAAGCGCCAGCAGCAAGAGCGCCAGACCAAGCGCCATGTGCAGCAATGGCAGTCGCCATGGCGCCATAAATAACACGAGCCCAAAGGGCGTTGTCGCCGCCAGGATCGTCGCCCGCCCCCACTTCGACAGCGCGGGCCCCGGCACGGCGCCAATACGCAACGTGCCTTCTTCGGTTTCGTTTGTGTCAGTTATGCGCCGCACATGTGCGCTGGCGCGCCTCAACGACATCGCCAAACGGCAGGCAATATTCAGGCTCCGGCAAACGATCCTCATCTTTTTCGCAACAGACGTGCGGGCGACCGGACGCAGCTGCAACGCAAGGGCCGCGACGCTGTGGCGGCCCCCTTGTCGTATGTCGCGCCTGCATGTGCGGTCCCTTCTGCGCGCCAGTGCTGGCGTGGTCTTCGCAGCGGAACTGTTCTGAACGGTCTGGACCCTTGCGACTGATGCGCCGCACGCCAGCCAGAACCAGGCGCCCGGCGCGATGGCGCGCGGCTGGTGCGATCACTGGCTCGCCGCATGCAGCAGCAGCATCTCGCCGAGGGATTGCACGCCGAGCTTGTTGATGATGTTGCGGCGATGCACCTTGACGGTCGCCTGCGACATGCCGAGTTCAGGCGCAATCTGCTTGGTCAGACGGCCCTGACACAACAGCAGAAACACTTCCAGCTCCCGTCGCGACAGGGTGTCGATGCGGCGCACGGCGTCGGCGCGGGCGCGCTCGCGGTCACGACGGGCGCTGTTGCGCGCCAGCGCCACGTCAATGGCGTCGAGCACATCCTGGTCCCGCACAGGCTTGGTCAGAAACTCTACGGCATCGGCCTTCATCGCCTGCACCGCCATGGGAATATCGCCATGGCCAGTCATAAAAATCACCGGCGTCGCCAGCACTTTCTCCGCCAGCCGCCGCTGCACCTCAAGGCCACTTGGCCCTGGCAGCCGCACGTCGAGAATAATACAGGCGTCGATACCGTCCCCCAGCACATCCAGCAGTTCCTGACCCGATCCGAACAGCTGAACCTGATAGCCGACCGACCGCAGCATGGTGTCCAATGCGCTACGGGTGGCGACATCGTCATCGACAACAAATATATTCTGCTCATGCATGTATTCAGATACTTTCCGTCAATTTGTCGCGACGGTAAGCGTATTTAGATCCAATGTAAAAGAGGGTGCAGCCAAAAAGGGTAGAGGCGCTGACGTTTGAGGTAGAACGCCGGATAGATTCCCCGGACGGCGCGGCATGGCGCCGTCCGTCGGCCGCGCGGGCCATCTGCTCCTGTCGCGCCGATCAGGCCATAGCGTCACGGCAGGCCTTGCACCTGCGAGGCTGGCGGCGTCACGTTGCAGGCGCAGCCAGGGCGAGCGCCGCGCTGGGCCGTCCCGTTACGGCCGCAGCATGTTCTTGTAGATCCGGCCATCCTTCATGATGACCAGCAGGCGGCGCTCCGGGTCAGCGAGCAGATTGATATCGCGGGTCGGGTCGCCGTCCACAAGGAGAAGATCCGCCAGCGCGCCCTGCTCGACCACGCCCAGACGCCCCTGATAGGGCGACCGCTTGCCCGACAATTGCAGCAGTTCGGCGTTGCCGCCCGTCGCCTGCTGCAGGATCTCGGCCGGTGTGAACCAGGCCGACAGGGACGCCAGCATGCGCCCCTGCATTTTCGCCATCGCAGCCGAAAACAGCACGTCGGTGCCGAAAGCAAGCTTCAGACCATGTTTCCTGGCCATGACGTAGAGGCGGTCCGTACCCGCTATCACCTCCTGCGCCTTTTGCGCCTGATCGGAGCCGGGTGGAAACATGCCGCCGAAAAATTCAGCAGTGATAGGTTGCGCCGACAGCCAGACACCCTTTTCCGCCATGTAACGCGCCGTATCGTCATCCATCAGTTGCGCGTGTTCAATCACCCGCACGCCGGCGTCCACGGCGCGGCGAATGGCCGGCGCGGTATAGGCGTGCACGGTGACATAGGTTCCCCAATTGGCGGCGGCGTCCACGGCGGCCTTCAGTTCTTCAGGCGTGAAGGTCAAAACATCGAGCGGGCTATGCGGCGAGGCCACGCCGCCGCCAGCGGTCAGCTTGATCTGGCTGGCCCCCAGCATCAGCTGCTCGCGCACCCGTTCACGCACGCGGTCGGGACTGTCGGCGACCATGGCGGCGCCCAATTGCTCCATGCGCGACAGGGGACGGGAGCCGTCTCGCGGCAATTCTGAGCGCAAACGGAAATCGCCATGGCCGCTGGTTACGGTGATCATCGCGCCTGACGGCCAGATGCGCGGGCCAGGCAGCACATCGGCGTCGATCGCCTGCTTGAGGCCGAACGTCGGGCCGCCGGCATCGCGCACCGTGGTGAAGCCACGCAGCAACGTCGCGGTGGCCTCAGCGCCAGCCTGCAGAACGTTGAAGCCATAGTCGCCGCCCAGCAATTGCTCTGGCGAGGGGCGAATGTACATGGCGTGCCAATGGGCGTCGATCAGCCCGGGCATCAGGGTGCGGCCTTCGCCCTCCACCACCAGGGCGCCGGCTGGCGGCGCGGCGGCGGCGCCAATACTGGCGATGATCTGGCCCTGCACCAGCACGGAGGTCAGCGCCGACAGCGCGGAATTGTGGCCGTCAAACACCCGGACGTTGCGAAACAGCGTTGGCCGGAGAGCAACTTGTGAGGCTTGCGATGGCGTGACGCCAGGCGGGGTCGGCGTGACTTGATGCACAGCTGCCGGCAGGGCCGACGCAAGCGCAAGCATGATGCCTGCAATGACCCTCATGAGCGCCGTCCCCCCTGTCAGGGCCATGGCCTGCCAGCCCGCGACGCAAAGCTTAATACCAGAACCCGATGAGTATGACTCATCGGGTTCTGGTTAAGCCCGTGCGGCGCCTGAGCATTTCAGGATGCGGATGCGTAAGCATCTTCGCATCCTAGTATAAGCTAGACGGAGATTTAGCCCAAATCACATCGGCCTGAGCCGGCGACGATCAGGGTGGACCCGCGCCAGAACGCGCCGCGCCGAGCATGGCGACGTCAACCGCAGCGCGCCAGTCCGGCCCCAGGCCAGGGGTCAGCCGCAACAATTGTGCGCGAACCAGGTCCGCGCCGCTTGTTCCAGCTGTGGCCAGGCAGCCTGCAGGGCGAGGGCCGTGAGCGTGCGCTGGCGGTACAGTCGCCGCATTGTCTCCTCCGCAGCGTCAAGGTCGATCCCCTGCGGCCTGCCGTCGGCGACGATGCGCCGCCCGGCCACCGTGACGTCGCGCACGCAGGCCATATTGGCGCGCGCGAACAACAGGTCGAGCGGATCGACCGGCATGATCTGGTCGCGGTCGAGCCGGTCGAAATCGAGCGTCACGAAATCTGCCGGCGCGCCAGGTCTTATCGCCCCTGTTCCGGGCGCGCCAAGGCTGCGGCGGCCATTGTGGGTCGCCAGCGCCAGAAACTCACCCCGCCCCCAGGTGCGGTCGAAGCCGACGCCGTCATGGGCGAGTTGCACCAGCCGGTGCTCGCGGATGGCGTCATCATCTTCATCGAGCGCAACCCCATCGACGCCGACCGCCACGCGGCAGCCGCAGCGATGGGCGCTGGCGATCGGTCCCATGCCGGAATGCAGATGCAGGTTGGAGCTGAAATTGGTCACGATGGTCGCGCCAGACGCCGCGATCATCTCCAGCTCATCAGGCCGTGCATGGATGCAATGGGCCAGCGTCAGCCGCTCTGACAGCAGCCCGATATCTCGCAGATAACGCACCACGCCTTGCGGAAAGCGCTCATCGGCCCACGCTCGCTGGCACACCGTCTCCAGCAGGTGCATGTGCACCCGGCGACCGGTTTTGGCCGAACGCGCCGCAATGGCTTCCAGCAGCGCCTCCGAGCACCATTGCACCCCAGCCGGCCCATATTGGACATCGACAAGCGGGCCGGCGATGGCGGCGTCAATGGCGTCGATCAGATCCAGATAAGCCGCCGGCGTCAGCGGCTGGGTCATGAACGTCGCCGCCACCGGCGCCTGCGCCTCGGGCGGCAGGGACGCCAGCACCGCCGCGCTGTCGCCATAGGTCAGCGGATTCTGGTCGCGCAGCGCCAGCGCGAAGGCCATGCGGACGCCAACATCATGGGCGGCGCGGGCAATTTCGCCCGCCTCAGCGACGATATCCATGCGGCCGCTCGGGCGGGTATAATGGATCATCATGCCGCCGCAGCCAGCGCGGGCCGAGCGGGCCAAGGCGACGGCGGCAGCCAGGTAAGCGTCTGGCGGCGTGGCGAGGGCGGCGCGCAGGATCCAGGTTTCCAGCGGCATGCCGCCAGCTCCGAACGAGGTCATGGCCGGGCGGGCGTGGTCATGGGCGTTGACCAGCGCCGGGATGATCAACCGACGTGGTCCGTCTGGCGCCGGCTGGTCGGGCCGCACGGCGGTGATGACGCCATCGCGAAAGCTGAGCGCCACATTGGCCCATGTCCGCTCGCCGTCGAACAGATGGTTGGCGAACACCGTCTCCGTCATGCCGTGCCCCCGGGGCAGCGCCTGACGCCTGCCGTTCGAAGAGTGATGGTCGCCATGCGGCGGGCTGGGCCGCCGCATCAGCCGAGGGCGCTGACGCCAGGCCGCGAAGATGCTGACGCATCCGCGACGAAAATGCCCAGTCGCCTCATGGGCTTGACCAGAACCCGATGTGTCATGCTCATCGGGTTCTGGCATCAGGCCGTTTTTCGCTGCATCAATTGGGCGTGTAGACCAGCGCGCGCGCGCTCTTCGGCGGCAGGAACGCGCGGGAGAACACCTCTTCCGGCTTTGGCTTGCGCGTCAGCTGGTAGCCTTCGGCGATAATGTCGATGGCCCGGGCCATGCGATCATCCCTGGTGTCGCCGACGCCAATCTCCTGCATCTCGGGCGAGACGATCAGATTGGTGAAGGAGAACTGCATGCGGCGCTTCTCGATCGCTTCATTGACCAGATTGTCGAAGTCCAACACGCTCTTCATGCCCAGATTCTGGTCCCTGGCGATCTCCATCAACGCCTTGTTGGTGGCGCGCACCAGGCCTTCGACCGCCCTGGGGTTCTCCTTCAGCAGCTTCTGCGACACCATCAGGCCGTTGGAATACAGATCGAGGCCGTAGTCACCGAAGGTCAGCCAGTTGAAATCCTTGTCCGGGTCCTGGCGATTGAGCAGCAGGTTGAAATAGCTGGTGATGTTGAACACCAGGGCGCCGTCGATATCGCCCTTGATCAGCATCGGCTCCTGCAGATTGGGCGCCATATTGCTCATCTTCACCTTGCTGGCGTCGACGCCATTCTTGCGGGCGAAGACCTCGAACAGGCGGGTGGTGGGCGTGCCCTGGGCCCCGCCCAGCGTCTTGCCCTCCAGGTCTGCGGGCTTGCTGATGCCCGTGGCCTTCTTGCTGGAAATGGCGAAGGGCGGGCGGTTCCAGATCATATAGACCATCACCGGGTTCTCGCCCGGTCGCGCGGCGGCGTTCTGGATGATGGCGTTGACGTCGCCGAAGCCGGCGTCATAGGCGCCGCCCATGATGCGGGTGACCGTGGCGCCGGAGCCTTCGCCCTGGTCGATGCGCACGTCGAGGCCTTCTTCCTTGAAGTAGCCCTTGTCGCGGGCGACGAAGAAGGCGGCGTCGGAGCCTTGCGTCTTCCACCCCAGGGTGAAGCGAATGACCGTGTCTTTGGCCAAGGCCGGCGCGGTGAAGGCGACGGCGGCGAGCAGCGTCGCAGCAAACAGCTTCTTCATGGTCCTGATACCCCTCTTTGAAACGCCAGGCGCAGGCGCGCCCTGTCAGGCGGCGGCGAAATCGTTCTTGCGGGTGGCCCAGCCGGTGACGCGCATCTCGATCAGCGAGAAGGCGACGTAGAGCGCCACGCCCAGCCCGGCGAGAATGAACAGGCAGGCGAACACCAGCGGCACGTTGAAGTTGGATGAGGCGGTCATCATCACATTGCCGATGCCGCGGTTGGAGGCGACGGTCTCGGCCAGCACCGTGCCAACAAAGGCGTAGGTGACGGCGACCTTCAGCGAGGCGAAGAAGAACGGCATGGTGCGCGGCAGGCCGACATTCCACAGAATGTCCAGCTTGTTGGCGCCCAGCGCCTTCAGCACGTCCTCCATCTCCGGCTCGGTGGTGGCGAGGCCGGTGGCGATGTTGACGACGATCGGAAAGAAACAGATGGCCAGCGAGGTCAGGACGGCAGGAACCGTGCCCGAGCCAAACCACAGCACGAAAATGGGCACCACCGCCACTTTCGGGATCGAGGAGAAGCCAATCAGCAGCGGGTAGACCGTGTCATACGCCGTGCGCGACACGCCGATCATCGCGCCAAGCACGCCGCCCAACAGCACCCCCAGCGCAAAGCCGATCATTGTGGTGGCCAGCGTCTGCAAAATATGCGGCCACAGCACCGGCATGCGCAGGATCATGGTTTCGATGATCTGGCTGGGGCGCGGCAGGATCAGATCCGACATGCCGCTGGCGAGGCAAAACACCTCCCAGCCGACGAAGAACAGCACGATGAGTGATGCGGCGCCCAGGCGGCGCCTGAAGCTGGCGGACATCTCAGGCGTCTCCCCTGGCTGGCTCGCCCGTGCGGGCGTCGACGATCAGCGACCGCAGACGCTGGTTGAGCGCCACGAAATCGGGCTCGAAGGTCATGGCGATACTGCGCGGGCGGGCGAAGGCGACGGGGCTGTCGTCGATGATCCGGCCAGGCCGGGCGCTCATCACGCAGATGCGGCTGGCGAGGTAGCCCGCCTCCTTGAGATCATGGGTAACCAGCAGCACCGTCGGCCGCTCGGTCATCCAGAGGTCCTGCAGGATCGCCCACAACTCCTCACGGGTGAACTGGTCGAGCGCGCCGAAGGGCTCATCCAGCAGCAGCATGCGCGGTTCGTGGATCAACGCCCGGCACAGATTGGCGCGCTGCAACATGCCGCCGGACAGCTGCCACGGATATTTGCCAGCGAAACCCGCCAGCCCGACCCGCGCCAGCAGCGCCTGGGCCCGGTCGCGATAGGCGCCGCGCTTCTCCTTGCGGAAGTTCGAGCGGAACGGCTCGACGATCTTGAGCGGCAACATGATGTTCTGCTCCACCGTCATCCACGGCAGCATGGTCGGGTTCTGGAAGGCCATGCCAATGCGGAGCGCCTTCGCCGCCACCTCCCGCCCGCCGACGATGACCGCGCCCGAGGTGGGGCGCACCAGCCCGCTGACCAGACGGAGAATGGTGGATTTGCCACAGCCCGAAGGGCCGACGAGGGCGACGAACTCGCCATCCTCGATCCGCATGCTGGTCGGCGTCAGCGCCGGCGTGGCGGTCGGGCCGCTGCCAAAGGTGACGGCGGCCTGGGACAGCTCAACCGCAAGCATGGCGCGTGCGGCTGGCGGGCGTCCGGGCGGGGACGCGACCTCAGGGGCAGGGGCTTGCCGGGCCAGGCCTGCTTCGGTGGGAGAAATGTCGACGTGGCTCATGCCAAAGTGCATGCAATTGCCGTGCCAGAGCGCTGACCTTTTCCTCCGGGTGCATGGCTGCGACGCCTTTGCCGGTCGGCTCCGCTCTTGCGCTTCCGGCCCCGGCGAGCTGGGGCGATGCGGCGCGGATTGTACGCATTGCGCATGGGCGCGTGTGGCGGTACAGCGGGTCAGCCGCTCCGGCGCATGACGGCCCACAGGCGTCGGCCTCTCGCGTCTGCGCCGGCCGCGAGCGGCGTGAGGCCGGCGCGGACTGATCTGGCGCGGACTGATCTCGCGGCGGACAAACAGAACCGGAACCTATCGATGGCGCGACCCACCGGCAGCGACAGTGAGACGCCCGACAAGGTCGGAGCGATCTGCCGCGCCCTGCGCTGCGCCATCATTGAGCGCGCGCTCGAGCCAGGCGCCAAGCTGCCGGAAGATGCGCTGGGTGACCGTTTTGGCGTCAGTCGCACGATCGCGCGGCAGGCGCTGGGCCAGCTGGCCGCCGAGGGGCTGGTGGAATTGCGCCGTAACCGCATCGCCCTCGTCGCCACGCCGAGCTGGCAGGACGCCCGCCACACCTTCGACATTCGCACCGAGCTGGAGCGACTGGTCGTGCGGCAGCTTGCCGGCAAACTCAGCAAGGCGCAGATCGCAAGGCTCCGGGCGCATGTCGCGTCAGAAGAAGACGCCCGCCACGGTCCGGACGCGGTGTCGATCCGGCTGGCGACAGAATTTCATATCCTGCTTGCAGAAATGACCGGCAGCCCGGTGATGATCCGCTATGTCAGCGAGATCGCCTATCGCTGCTGCCTTACCCTGTCGCAGTTCAGCCGGCCGCATTCGTCAGATTGCGGAATAAATGAGCACCGCCTGCTGATTGATGCGCTCGAGGCCGGCGACGCCGACGCCGTGGAGCGGCTGATGCAGAGCCACATCCATTCGGTGGCCGAGCGGGCGCTGGTGACCGAGAGCCCGCAGCGCCATCGCGATTTCATGGACATTCTGGCGCCTTATGCCGCCGCAGCCACGATCCCGCCCCCTGCGCGCCGACGTCAGACGCGCAACGGGCGCTGACGCGTCTTTGCCTGGGGGCCAGGGTTGCGGGCCAGTTGAGGCCACGGAGCGGGCGTGCGACGCATGTGGCTCCGCTCAAACCCGCGCGGCGCCTGAGCGGCTCAGCATAGGGATGGGGCGGCGGCCAGCCGCCCTGGAATGCTGACGGGCATGGGCGCAGGCCAAAGCCGGCGACCCTGCCCCGCCTGGGGGCAGGCAATTCGGAGCGACGGCGGCAAAGCGCCCAGGCGGCAAGACGGCAAGGCGGCTGACATTGGCCTGTTGGCTCAGGCCTCGATGCCGCGTCGCGTCAAAATGCGTTCGGCGCTATCGTTCCAGACATCCATTTTGACGATCTGGCCGTCGCGCACCACAAAGCGATCGACGTAACGGTTGCCCTCAAAGGCTTCGCCATCGGGCCATTCGCCGTAGAGTGTGCCGACGCTATAGACGATGGTCTCGTCGGCGCCAGCACAGACGTCAAATCGCTCCATGCGCTTCTTCACCCAACGATAGCGACCGGCGTTAAAGCCTGATGGTCCGCGCGGGTGGTCGAAATCGCGGCCGCCGGTGAAGGTGATGATGGTCCCTGGCCGCATGTAGCGGGCCGCCGCCTCCGGATCCGGGATCATCGACGCCTCAAGATAGGCCTCGACAATCGCCGCGGGCGTCAGGCCGGCGGCGCCGGCCGGATCAGCAACTTCACTCATCACGAACCCCTCATATTGGCATGGCGACGCCAGAGCCGGCGCCGCCGACGATTGCCTCCCGCACGGCCCCGGGCCGCGTTGCGGTCTGGCGGCGCACGCCTTCATCTAATCAGTTGGCACGCAAACTGCATGTAGAAAATTTGCACAAATGTATACCAAATGGATAGCTGCTGATGAACATGAACAGCCCGCTCGATCTCCTGTTCCGCCAGGCAAAGGCGCCCGGGCATGAGGCGCTGCAGGATATTGGCGTCAAGTACGGGCGGATCGTCGCCATGGCGCCGACGATCGTCGCAGACGCGCCTGTGGTCGATGTAGCTGGCCGCGCCGTGTTGCCGGGCTTTGTCGACACCCACATTCATCTCGACAAGGCCTGCCTGCTGGGCCGCTGCGGCCATAACCACGGTGGGCAGATTAACGAGAGCCAGGCTAACGGGGGACTTGCGGGGGCCATCGCTGCGGTGGCGGCGATGAAGCGCGACTTCACCGTCGACGACGTCTATGCCCGGGGCGCCCAGATCATCGAGAAGGCCATCGCCCGGGGCAGCACGCGCATGCGGACCCATGTCGAGGTTGATCCGCGCGCCGGCCTGCGCAGTTTTGAAGCGATGAAGGCGCTGCGCGCCGATTACGCCTGGGGCATCGAGCTGCAGATCTGCGTCTTTCCGCAGGAGGGGCTGACCAATGACCCTGGCGCAGAGGAATTACTGACGGCGGCGCTCGCCGATGGCGCCGATGTGCTCGGCGGCTGCCCTTACACCGACACCGACCCTGCGGCCCAGATCAGCCGGCTGTTCGCCCTCGCCCGGCGTTTTGACGTTGATCTGGATGTGCACCTCGATTTTGACCTTGATCCGTCGTGGATGCACCTCGACGACATCTGTCGCCAGACCACGCGGCATGGCTGGGGCGGGCGTGTGACCATTGGCCATGTCACCAAGCTGTCGATGTTGGCGCCAGATGCACTGGCGGCTGTGGCGCAACGGCTGGCCGATTGCGGCGTGGCCCTGACAGTGTTGCCTGCGACCGACGTCTATCTGATGGGCCGGGAGTTTAGCCACGCCAGGCCGCGTGGCCTGACCCCGGCGCACGCGCTGGCGGCGCAGGGCGTGACCTGTTCAATCGCCAGCAACAATGTGCTGAACCCGTTCACCCCCTTTGGCGACGCCTCGCTGCTGCGCATGGCCAATTTCTACGCCCATGTGGCGCAATGCGGCCCGGACGCCTTCGCGACATGCATTGATCTGGTGACGACGGCGCCGGCCCGGCTCATGCGGCTCGACGATTATGGCGTGGCGGTCGGCAAATCCGCCGACCTCATCATTCTCGACGCCCCCACCCCGGAGGACGCCCTCGCCGGCCTCGCCGACCCCATCATGGGCTTCCGCCGTGGCCGCCAGAGCTTCGAGCGCCCGGCGGCCCGCCTGCACCGGCCATAGCGGAGCAACGGCGCTGTGAGGCGGCGCCTGCATGGCGGGGAAGGACGTTCACCGCCATGAAGCCGCCGGACCCGATCATACCAGGCTGCGAAGATGCTGAGGCATCCGTAACCTGAATTGCTCAGGCGCCGCACGGGTTTCACCAGAACCCGTTAGGTCATGCGCATTGCCCTGGCGTCAGCGCGACGTCACTGCGTCGGCAAGGGCTTGCCGATAGGCCGCCAGGCGGCGCCATCGAACTCCTGCAGTTGCATGGTGTCATACATGCTGTAATTGTCCGGCCGGATTGTCAGGCCCGTGTCCGGCAGCATCATCGCAGGGCGGTAATTGCGCACCTGCTTGGCGGTCGCCATCACCCGCTCCTGGGTGACGTCCCTGCCCGTCTCCTGCAGAATGTGCCGGATCAGATCGCCGATGACATAGCCAAAGACGTTGCTGCCGTTGGTCTTGTCGCCGCGTGGATTGTATTTGTCCATCCACTGGGTCCAGGCGATGGTTTCCGGATCATCCTTCCAGCGCGGGTCGGTGGGGTCCTTGAGCACGGCGGCGGTGACCACGCCCTTGGCGTTTTCCAGCCCGGCGTTCCGGAAGGTCGGGTTCACCGAGGCGCCGATGTAGCTCAAATAAATCTTCGGCTTCCAGCCCAGGGCCGCCATGCGCTGCAAGGCCTGGCTGGTCTGTTTGGAATAGGAGCCCATCACCAGCGTGTCGGCGCCAGACGCCTTGAGCGCCAGGATCTTCGAATCCACCGTCGGATCAGTCAGCTCGTAGCTTTCCTTCGCCACGATCATCTTGTCAGCCTTGTCGCCAAGACCAATCTGCACGCCGCGCAAATAATCCTTGCCGAAATCGTCGTTCTGGTAGAACACGCCAATCTTCGCATTGGGATTATCCTGCAGAATGGCGCGGGCATACAGTCTGGCCTCGCCATAATAGGTCGGCAGGCCGGGCATGCTCAACGGCGCGTTCTTCGGATCCTGGAAGACATGCGAACCCGACATCACGAACAGCTGCGGTATGCCCTTGGCGTGCAAATATTTCTGCACGGCGATGCCGGTGGGCGTGCCGCTCTGGCCAAACAAGGCGAAGATGTCGTCCTGCTCCACCAGCTTGCGCGCCTGCTCCACCGCCTTGGGCGGGCTGAGGGCGTCGTCACGCAGCAGCACATTGATTTTACGCCCGTGAATGCCGCCCGCATCATTGACCTTGGCGAAATAGGCCTCGAACGCCGCGCCAAGGATGCCATAGGCCGAAGCAGGCCCGCTGAGCGGCTGCATGGTGCCCATACGGATCTCCGTGTCCGACACGCCCGGAGCCGCAGCGGCCATTGTCCCTGAACCGGCGATGGCGCCTGCAACCAGGCAGGCGCCAAGCGCGGCTGCGCGCATGTTGCGCATGATCGTCATTATGTTTCCTCACCTTTTGACCGGCTGTTGCGTCGTTGCGCACAGCCTTGCCATGAGGTTAGGCGCCCTTGGGAAATCCCGTCAAATCACCAAAAGCCCATGAGCCTGCTGTTAGCGCGCGGGTCGCCGGCCCGCGCGCGCCGGCCAGGTTGCTCTCGCGCGGCGCAAATCTGCCGCCACGACTCAGCCTTTGCTGCGCAATTCGGCGCCTGACGCAGCGACGCGCGCGCTCCGTCGCAGCGCTGGCGTAACTGTGATCGGGTCGCAGCCGTTCTGGCGGGCGCGCCAGCGCCTGGGCGCGCGCCTTTTTGGCGTGAGCCACTTGCTTTTGGAATGATCGGGATATTTGTTATATGTAATGACAATAGCAATCCCTTGGAGGTTTGCAGGCCTGGGAGACGTCGGGATGGCGCATCACCGCATTTTCGAAATGCCGGTATCCACCGTCGCAAGACCTGCGGCCGCCGGGACCAGCGCCCGCCAGGCGGCGGCGCCCGGCCCACTCCGACGCTGGTGACGCCATGCGCGCTTACGTCCTGCGTCGCATGCTGGCGCTCATCCCCACGCTGATCTTCGCCAGCCTGATCGTCTTCCTGACGGTCCGCATGATCCCCGGCGACGTCATCGACATGATGCTGGCGCAGTCCGACTCAAGCTCTGACCAGAGCCGTCAGCAGCTCGAGCAGGCGCTCGGCCTCGACCAGCCGGTATACATCCAGTATTTCCGCTGGCTCAGCGGCGTTATACGTGGCGATCTGGGTCATTCGCTGTGGCAGAACACGGCGGTGCTCGACCAGATCCTTGACCGGCTGCCCGTGACCTTCGGGCTGGGTCTGATGGCGATCATCATCGGGCTGGTGATCGCGGTGCCCATCGGCGTCTATTCCGCCCTGCGCCAGGATACGGCGGGCGACTACATCATGCGCTCGCTGTCGATCCTGATGCTGGCGGTGCCGTCGTTCTGGATCGCCACCATGGTGATGGTGTTCCCCTCGATCTGGTGGGGCTGGGCCCCGTCGATGGTTTACGTACGCTTTAGCGACGATCCGCTGGGCAATCTGCAGCATCTGTTCATTCCGGCGCTGATCCTCGGCATGTCGCTGTCGGCGATCACCATGCGCATGACGCGCACCATGATGCTTGAGGTGCTGCGCCAGGATTACATCCGCACCGCCTGGGCCAAGGGGCTGGATGAGCGCACCGTCGTGCTGCGCCACGCTTTGCGCAACGCCCTTATCCCTGTGGTGACCCTAATCGGCATCCAGGCCCCGCTGGTTCTCGGCGGCGCCGTGATCATCGAGCAGATCTTCGTCATCCCCGGCATGGGGCTGCTGCTGCTCGACGCTGTGGGACAGCGCGATTACCCGATCATCGCCGGCGTGTTTCTCGTCGTCGGCGTCGCGGTGATGCTCATCAATCTCCTCGTCGACCTGAGCTACGGCCTGCTCGATCCCAAGGTGAGGTATCGCTGATGACCATCGCGCTCGACCCACCCACGCAACGCCCCCGGGACATCTCGCACGATCATTCCGGCCTGCGCCAGGAGCCGCTCGCCGGCGTCGCCCGCCCCCGGCGGGGCGCGGCCTTCATCACCTTCCTCGGGCGGTTGTTTCGCGAGAAGCCGCTGGGCGCAGCCGGCGCAGTGATCTTCCTGCTGTTCCTGTTCTGCGGCCTGTTCGCCGACTATCTGGCGCCTTACGGCTACAACCAGATCAGCCCGATGAACCGGCTGAAACCGCCGTCATGGCAGTTTCCCTTCGGCACCGACAATCTGGGGCGCGACGTGTTCTCGCGCTGTCTGTATGGCGCGCAGCTGTCGGTGATCATCGGCTTCTGCGCCGCCGGCATAGCCACGCTGACCTCGGTGGTGATCGGCGTGCTGTCCGGCTATTTCGGCGGCAAATTCGACATGATCGTCCAGCGCATGGTCGACGCCTGGATGAGCTTTCCCGACCTGATCGTGCTGATCGTCGTGGTCGCCGTGGTCGGGCCAGGGCTGTGGCCGATCATCGTCGTGCTGGGGCTGCTGCTCGGGGTCGGCGGCTCGCGCATCGTGCGCGGCGCCGTGCTCTCGGTGCGCGAGAACATGTATGTCAACGCCGCCCAGTCCATGGGCGCCAGCACCAGCCGCATCCTTTGGCGCCACATCCTGCCCAACGTCATGGCGCCAGTGATCATCCTGTTCACCACTCGCGTCGGCTTCGTCATCCTGGCGGAATCCGGCCTGTCGTTCCTCGGCCTCGGCGTGCCGCCGCCGGCGCCGACCTGGGGCGGCATGCTTTCGGGCAGCGGCCGCACCTTCATGTTGCAGGGGCCCTGGCTCGCTTTGGCGCCTGGGCTGTGCCTGACCGTGGTGGTCTACGCCACCAATGTATTCGGCGACGCCCTGCGCGACCTGCTCGATCCGCGCATGCGCGGCAGCCGCTGATAGCAGCGCGCGATGAGCGTGGCTCGCAACACGCGGACTTGGTCCAGACCCCGGCCATTGGCCCTGGCGGCGAACGGTCTTTGCAGGGCGCCGGCGCAACAGCGTCCCGGCGCCCTGGGATAAACCTGCGGGCCGGCGCGCTGGCCCCCTCACACGACTGGCGCATTGCGCCGGAAAGGAGCCGCCGGGTGGAACGTCCCGTCCTCGAGGTGAAGAATCTGGCGGTGGAGTTCGGCTCCGGCGCCAACCGCGTCCGCGCCGTCGACGACGTGTCGTTCGACGTCCGCCCCGGCGAAACCCTGGCGATTGTCGGCGAGAGCGGCTCGGGCAAGAGCGTGACGGCGCTGTCATTGTTGCGCCTCGTGCCCACCCCGCCGGGGCGTGTCTGCTCTGGCGAAATCCTGTTCGATGGCGAGGATCTGCTGCGCGTGCCCGACGCGCAGATCCGCAGTATTCGCGGCAACCGCATCGCCATGATTTTTCAGGAGCCGATGTCGTCGCTTAACCCGTCGCTGACCGTCGGCCTGCAGATCGCCGAGCCAGTGGCGTTACATGGCAAGACCGGCTGGGGCCGCGCTCTCGACAAGGCGCGGGAGCTGCTCGGCAAGGTGCGTATCCCCGATGCGTCCCGCCGGGTGAACGCCTATCCGCACCAGTTCTCCGGCGGCATGCGCCAGCGCGCCATGATCGCCATGGCGCTGGCCTGCAAGCCTGGGCTGATTATCGCGGATGAGCCGACCACCGCGCTCGACGTCACGGTGCAGGCCCAAATCCTTGAACTGCTCAAGGATCTGACGCGCGAGACCAATGCGGCGCTAATCCTGATCACCCACGATCTGGGGGTGGTGGCCCGCTACGCCGACCGGGTCTGCGTCATGTACGCCGGGCGGGTGGTGGAGAGCGGCGCGGCGCGCGACATCTACGCCAATCCGCGCCACCCCTATACGCGCGGCCTGATGGCGTCGATCCCCCGCCTCGATCAGGACGCCAGCGGCCGCCTGACGCCGATCGATGGCCAGCCGCCCGATCTGGCGGCGCTGCCGCCGGGCTGCGCCTTTGAGCCGCGCTGCCGCTACGCCATGGACCGTTGCCGCGTCGAGCGCCCGGCGCTCGAACTGGAGGGAGGGCGCCATTACCGGGCGTGCTTTGCCAATGTCAGCCATTGAGACGACGCCCCGCCCCACCGACGCCGCGCCGCTGCTGCGGGTTTCCGGGCTCAAGGTGCACTTCCCCATCCACGACGGCATGCTGGTGCGGCGCAAGGTCGGCGCCGTCAAGGCGGTGGATGGCGTTTCCTTCGAGGTGGGCAAGGGGGAAACCCTTGGCCTGGTTGGGGAATCCGGTTGCGGAAAATCCACCACCGGCCTCGCCATTTTGCGCATGACGCCGCTCACGGAAGGGCGCATCACCTTCGAAGGCCGGGATATTTCAGCGCTGGGCGCAGGTCAGATGCGCCCCCTGCGCCGTCGCCTGCAGATGGTCTACCAGGACCCCTATGGCTCCCTCAATCCGCGGATGAAAGTGGGCGATCTGATCGGCGAACCATTGTTGATCCACGCCATGGTGGGTGATCGCGCCGAGTACCACGCCCGCATCCATGAATTGCTGCGGCTGGTCGGCCTGCGTCCTGACATGGCCGAGCGCTATCCGCACGAATTCTCCGGCGGCCAGCGCCAGCGCATCTCGATCGCCCGGGCGGTGGCGCTCAATCCGTCGCTGGTGCTGTGCGACGAGCCCGTGTCGGCGCTCGACGTGTCGATCCAGGCCCAGGTGATCAACCTGTTCCAGGAGCTGCAGGAGCGGCTGGGGCTGTCCTATCTTTTCATCGCCCATGATCTGGCCGTGGTCCGCCATGTCAGCCATCGCGTCGCGGTGATGTATCTGGGGCGCATTGTCGAAACGGCGCCGCGCGACGCGCTGTATCGCACGCCGCGCCACCCTTACACGCGCGGCCTGCTCGCCTCGGCGCCAGCTCCCGATCCTGAAGCGGCGCAAAACGAGGACGTCCATCTCATCGCCGGCGAGCCGCCGAGCGTCGTCAACCCGCCCTCCGGCTGCCATTTCCACCCGCGCTGCCCGCTGGCGCTGCCAGTGTGTGCGCAGGTCACGCCGGAGCTGAAGTCGGTCGGCGCCGGCCACACTGTCGCCTGCCATTTACAGGACGCGCTGGCGGCCTGAACGGCCGACGCGCGCAGGGTGAGGGAGTAGCTCTTGACGGATATGCCGCCCCAGGACGCGGAAGCTGGCGAACGCATCGATGGCGGCGCCGATGGCCGGCTGACCGAACGCTATGAGCGCAAGCGCGAGCTGATCCTCGACGCCGCCGCCCGGCTGTTCCACCAGCATGGCCTCGATGGCGTCACCCTCGCTGATATCGCCGCGCGGGTCGGCCTCGCCACCAATAGCGTCACCTATTATTTCCGCCGCAAGGACGTGCTGGTTGCGGCCTGTTTCGCGCGCGCCTTCGCCGCGTTCGACGTGCTGATTGATGACGCGGCGCGCTGTTCGCAGATGGAAGACCGGGTCAGGGTCCTGCTCCGCGGCTATTTCCAGCTGCTGGCTGACATCGCCGACGGCGCCCGCAGCGAGATCGTCAGCCCGGTCAACGTGTCCGTGGTGCGCGGCCCGGCGGCGGAGCCGACCAGCGCCGCCTACACGGCGCTGTTCCGCAAGGTGCGGGCGCTGCTCGATGATGGCGACCGCTCAGCGGATGCGCGCATCCGCCTCAATTGCTGGACGCACCTGCTTTTGGCGATCAGCCAGTGGGGGCGCGTGTGGCTACCGCGCTATGAGACGGATGGCTATGTCCGCGCCGCCGATAGGGTGGCCGACATTTTTCTGTATGGGCTTCTCCCCGGCGATCAACCCCGCCGCGCCGCGCCTGCCACGGGCGCATCTGCTGAGGCGCCGGAGGCGGAACGTTCTGGCGTCGGCGCGCGACGCCGCCATGTCGCCACGGCGGCGCTGACGGCGGCCAATGATCCGTTCCTGTCACGCGAGGTGTTTCTGCGGGCGGCGACGCGGCTGTTCAGCGCTCATGGCATTCATGGCGCCTCCGTCGAGCGCATTTCCGCCAGCCTCAACGCCACCAAGGGGGCGTTTTATCACCACAACGCCGACAAGCATGAGCTGATCGCCGCCTGCTTCGACCGCTCCTTCGCCATCATCCGCAACGCGCTCGATGCGGCGCAGCAGCGCGCGGCCGGCCGCGACCGTCTTGAGGAGGCGGTGGCGGCGCTGGTGCGGTTCCAGCTGTCTGAGGCAGGGCCGTTGCTGCGCATCACCTCGCTGGTTGGGCTGCCGCCAGCCGAGGCCGCCGGCGTGGTCACCACCGTGAACCGCCTGTCCGAGCGCTTCGCCGGCTTCGTCATTGACGGGGTCATCGATGGCTCGCTGCGCCCGGTCGACCCCACCGCCGCCGCCCAGGCCTTGCAGGCGACGATCAGCGCCGCCGCCTCTGCGCCCCGCTGGATCTCCGGGATCAACCAGGACAACGCCGTGACCTTGCTGGTCACGCCGCTGATGCATGGTTTCTGCGCCGGCCAACCGCGACCCATGCCGCCAGACGCAGTAACCGATGCCGATGAAAGGCCAAGGGCCGACGCACCGCGCCGGCCCGCCAGATCGACCCGCAACGCCGGGAACTGACGCGACAGACAGATCGCGCAACAGGGAGGACCAGACATGCAGCCCGCCGCACGCCGACGACAGACGCTCGCCCTGATGGGCCTTGGCCTCGCCGCCTGCCTTACCCACAGCCTGACCGCCGCGCCAGCGCGCGCCGAGCCAACGCCGAAGCCCGGCGGCACGCTTGAAGTAGCCACCCTTTACCGGGCGCTGCCCACCCTGACCTGGGACCCCGCCGAGTGGAACTGGAAGACCAACCACGACACCGGCCAGATGTATGAGCAGCTGTTCGTGGCTGATCTCAGCAAGGCGAAGCGGCTGGGCGGCCCACATTCCTTCTATGCCGACGCTTGGCTACCGTCTGACGCGATCAAGGGGGAGCTGGCCGAGAGCTGGGAGTGGAAGCAGAATCCGACCCGCCTTGTCGTCAAGCTGCGTGAGGGCGTGCGCTTTCCGGAGAAGCCTGGGGTGATGGCGGCGCGCGATCTGGTGGCCGACGACATTGTCTACGCCTACAACCGCATCAACCAGAGCGCCAAAAAAACGGCCGGCTATTACGATTATCTGGAGAAAGTCGAGGCGACTGACCCGCGCACGGTGACCTTCACCTTCAAGACCTTCAATTCAGAATGGGATTACCGCTTCGGCTACGGTTATTATTCCGGCATTTACCCGAAAGAAGTTGTCGACGCTGGCATCACCGACTGGAAAAACCTCAATGGCTCCGGCCCGTTCCGGCTCAGCAATTATGTCCAGGGCAGCGCCGCGACCTATGTGCGCAATCCGGATTACTGGGGCACGGAAAAGATCAATGGCGAAACCTTCAAGCTGCCGCTGGTCGACCAATTGGTGTTCCGCAATATCCGCGATCCCTCGACGGCCAACACGGCGTTGCGCCAGGGCAAGGTCGACATGCTGGAATCGGTGCGCTGGTCCGACGTCGACCAGCTGAAGAAATCAGCGCCGCAGCTGAAATGGGCCAAATGGCTCAATATGTCGGGCCAGTTCCTCGCCATGCGCATGGATGCCAAGCCGTTTGACGACATTCGCGTGCGCCGCGCCATGAATATGGCGGTGAACAAGAAGGAGATCGTCGAGGCGTTCTATGGCGGCCAGGCGGAGCTGTTCTCCTATCCACAGCACCCGGACTATCTCGGCTATTTCGAAACGCTGGACAAGATGCCGGAGAGCATCCGCGAACTCTATGAGTACAACCCCACCAAGGCCAAAAAGCTGCTGGCTGAGGCAGGCTACCCGAAGGGCTTCACCTTCAAGGCCCAGGTCTGCGCCTGCAATCCCGATCACATGGAGCTGCTGCCGCTGATCGCCGCCTATCTCGAACAGGTTGGCGTCAAGGTTGAGATCCAGCCGATGGAATATGGGGCGTTCCTGTCGACCATCCTGAGCAAGACCCATGCGCCAGGCCTGCTGTCCTCGACCCCCCACAGCAACCCGACCACAACCCTGCGCACCAGCTTCCTGCCCGGGCAGCAAGCCAACACCTCGATCTATCGCGATCCCGAATATGCCAGGAAGCTGGCCGAGGCTTACGCCGAGCGTGACGAAAGCAAGCGCCAGGAGATGATCAAGGCCCTGACCCGCGAAGCTCTCGACAAGGCCCCCTATATCTGGCTGCCCACCCCCTATGTGTTCACTGCCTGGTGGCCGTGGGTGATGAATTATGGCGGCGAGCTGCGCGCCGGCGCCAACCGCCCCGGCCCGATCTATGCCCGCATCTGGATCGACCAGGAGATGAAGAAAAAGATGGGCTACTGACGCCAGGCCACGTGCATGCTGACGCATCCGTGACCTGCATGGCGCGAGCGCGGAACGCATAAACCAGAGCCCGATGAGCGATGCTCAAAGGGCTCTGGTAAAGCCGGTTGTGCCTTCCCACGGGCGCGCTGATCCTGGCGCGCCAGTATCGCGAGGCGGCCACCACCGCGCCCGGGTCATGATGGCCCTGTGCGTGGCTTGCCGACGCCGCCTGACACATGCGCCCTGATCCATCCCCCAAAACTGACCCGAGAGGCAGGCTGCAGCTTCGCTGTCATCGGACTGACATCTGCGCGTCATCGCCGCTTCATATGCCCCCGCCACTATTCCGGCAGCTTCACTGACGGCGTCTTGCCCGGTTTGGTCGCCCTGTTCCGGTTTCGCGTCTCCCCTGTCCAGGGGCGCGGGCTGGCGGACAGGCGGCGTACTGGCAGGATGCTGTTCGCCGCCGACGCAAGGACGGGACCGCAGCCCATGCTAACCTTCGACAACCTCACCCGCCAATATGGCGCCAAACGCGCTGTCGACGGCGTGTCGATCGCCATCCCGAAGGGGGCTTTCGTTGGCGTGATTGGCCGGTCAGGAGCTGGCAAGTCGACGTTGCTGCGCATGATCAACCGGCTGGTCGACCCCTCCTCCGGTCAGATCCATTTCGATGGCGTCGACGTCACCCGGTTGCGCGGCGCCGAGCTGCGGGCGTGGCGGGCGCGTTGCGCCATGATCTTCCAGCAGTTCAACCTGGTTGGCCGCATGGATGTGCTGACCAATGTGATTATGGGCCGGCTCAACGTCATCCCCGCCCGTCGCGCCATGCTGAAGCTGTGGCGTGACGAGGATAAGGCGCTGGCGCTGGCGGCGCTGGAGCGGCTCGATATCGCCTCCCTCGCCGCCCAGCGCGCCGACCAGCTGTCAGGCGGACAGCAGCAGCGCGTGGCCATCGCCCGCGCCCTGATCCAGAACCCCGACATTATCCTGGCCGACGAGCCGATCGCCTCGCTCGATCCGCGCAATACCCGCGTCGTCATGGATGGCCTCGCCGCCGTGAACCGCGACTTCGGCATCACCGTGCTGTGCAACCTGCATTCGCTCGATCTGGCCCGCAATTATTGTGACCGGCTGATCGGCATGGCCAACGGCCGCGTCGTCTTCGCCGGCGCCCCCGAAGATCTCACCGACGCCGTCATCACCGAATTTTATGGCCTGGATGACGCCGTCGGCGAACCCGCTACTCCCGTCATTCGCCCGCTTGGCCGCCGCTATCCTGTTGCGGCCGGCTTCGCTGGCGCGAGCACGCTGGCGGCCGCGGGCGCCTGAGCCTTTCTGGATGCGGGCGCCCCGCATCTTCGCAGCCTCCTGTGACACGACCCTTCTCAAGGACTTACGCCATGACCACCCGTCGCCTGCTGCTCGCCGCAGCCGCAACCCTTGCGCTCGCCATGCCGATGGCCGCTGCCCAGGCTGTCGCCAGCGGCCCGGACGAGCTGGTCTTCGCCATCATCCCGGCGGAGAATTCCGGCACCGTGCTCGATCGCTGGACGCCCTTCACCGACTATCTGTCGAAGGAAACCGGCAAGAAGGTCACGCTGCGCATCGCCAATGACTATGCGGCGGTGATTGAAGGCCAGCGCGCCGGCAATATTCACATCGCCAGCTATGGCCCGGCCTCTTACGCACGCGCCCGCATGACCGGCGTCAAGATTGAGCCCTTCGCCATCGAGGTGAACCCGGATGGCTCGCGCGGCTATTATTCGGTGCTGTGGACCAAGGCCAATTCGCCCTACCAGAAGCTTGAGGATCTCAAGGGCAAGAACCTCTGCCTCGTCGATCCCAATTCGACCTCCGGCAATAATGTGCCGCGTCTGGCCATGAACAAGCTGGGCGTGAATCCCGATACGTTCTTCGGCAAGGTGGTCTATGCCGGCAGCCATGAGAATGTGATCTTCGCCGTCAATCAGGGAACCTGCGACGCGGGCTTCAATTTGTGGGTCAATGACAATGAATCGACCCTGAAGCGCATGTCCGACAAGGGCGCGGTGAAGGCCAGCGACTTCCGCCAGATCTTCCGCTCCGACCTGATCGTCAATTCGCCGTTCGCTTATCTCACCGATCTGCCGGCCGACCTGCGCGAGAAGATCGCCACCGCAGTCATCGCCATGCCGCAGAAGGCCCCCGAGGCGCTGCGCAAGATCTTCGACGGCAAGAACGGCAGCTATCAGCCCGTCGATCACAAGGCCTATGAGCCGATCATGGAGCTGAACGCCTTCGTCGACAGCCTGCGCAGGAAGCGCTGAACCGCCTGGCGCTGATCATGGCGCCGCGCATCACAATGCCGGGCGCTGCGCGGAGCGAAAGTTCCGCAGCAGCGCCTCGCCACAGGCGCAAGGTTTCGACAGGCGGCCCCTGCAACCGAAGGGGTCCTCGCAGCAGGGCCCTCGCAGGGAGGCCCCAGTCGTTGAGGCTCACATTCAAGCCCACTTGCAGGCCCACCTGCCGGCCCATCTGGCTGCGGGCCTTGTCACCCTTGCGCTGACGCAGTTCTGGAGGGCCCGGGCCCCGTGATCGTTTCTGACACCTCGCAGCCGCCGCGCGCGCTTGCCATGGCTGAGCCGTCCGCGGCGCTGGCGGCGCATGCGCGCAACTGGCGTGACGCCCAGCGGCGCAAGCGGCTGCACACGCTGATATTCTGCATCGGTCTCGCCGCAGCCACCCTGTGGTCAGCCTGGATGGCCGACGCCAATCTGGGCAAGCTGTTCGGCAATATCGGCAATTTCTTCAGCTATTTCGACCGCATCCTGACGCTGGATTCCGGGCCTGCCGCCGGCCAGCGTGTCTGGGCCGCGCCAGGCGAATGGATGTGGGGTCTCGGGCGCTGGCTGCCGCTGCTCGGCGACACCTTGCTGATGGCCTATCTCGGCACCTTGCTGGGCGCCATTGGGGCGCTGGCGCTGTGCTTCTATCCGGCCAAAAACATCACCCCCAACCCGTGGGTGCGGGTTTGCGTCAAGCGTGGCCTCGAATTCTGCCGCACCGTGCCGGACATTGTCTTCGCGCTGATCTTCGTCGTGGCTTTTGGCCTTGGCCCGATGGCCGGCGTGCTGGCCATCGCCGTGCACACGGTGGGCGCCCTCGGCAAGCAATTCTCCGAGGTGGTCGACAATATCGACATGAAGCCGGTGGAAGGCCTCGTCGCCACCGGGGCCGGGCGCTGGCCGATGATCCGCTTCGCGGTCGTGCCGCAGATGCTGTCGAATGTGGTCAGCTATGTGCTGATGCGCTTTGAGGTCAATGTGCGCGGCGCCTCGGTGATGGGCTTCGTCGGCGCTGGCGGCATTGGCATGGATCTGATCGAATCCATCCGCAAATTCTATTACGCCGACGTCTCCGCGCTGCTGGCGCTGATCGTGCTCTGCGTTTTCCTGATTGATTTTGGCTCCGAGAAGCTGCGTCACGCGCTGATCGGCCGTGAGGCCCATGCATGAGCACGCCTGCTGACGCCGCCCCCTCGCACCTTTCCCATGGCGTCGCTGTCAGCGCCGCCGACATCGCCCGGCTCAGGGCCGCCTATCCGGCCAGCTTCACCGCGCCGCTGTGGCGCCGGCTGGCGCCCTGGCTGATCACTTTCGCGGCGCTGGCGCTGGTGGCGCTGGCCCTGTGGCGGTTCGACTTCTCGCTGACCCGGATCATCACCGGCCTTGTGCGCATCGGCGACATTGTCTGGCTGATGCTGCCGCCATGGCCAGGCAGCGTCTCCCAGGCGCTGTTCGTGTTCAAGGCCATGGGCGAGACCATCGCCATCGCCTTCCTCGGCACGCTGGGCGCGGCGGTTCTCGCTTTGCCGCTGGCCTTTCTCGCCGCGCGCAACACCACCTTCAGCCAGATCGCCCGCTTCTTCACCCGCCGCAGCCTCGATTGCGTGCGCGGCGTCGACACGCTGATCTGGGCGCTGTTGTGGATCAATGTGGTGGGGCTGGGTCCGTTCGCCGGCGTGCTGGCGATCATGACCTCCGACATCGGCCTGTTCGGCAAGCTGTTCTCGGAAGCGATCGAGGCCGCCGACCGCAAGCCTGTGGAAGGCATCGCCTCCACCGGCGGCGCCCATTGGGGCCAGGTGCGCTTTGGCGTGCTGCCGCAGGTGTTGCCGATCCTCGCCGGCCAGGTGCTGTATTATTTCGAATCCAACACCCGTTCGAGCACCATCATCGGCATTGTCGGCGCTGGCGGCATTGGCCTTTATCTGTCCGAACAGATCCGGATGTTCGAATGGCAGGGCGTGTCCTTCGCCATCCTGCTGGTGCTGATCGCGGTGTCACTGATTGATCGTCTGTCCGGCAAGCTGCGGGCGGCGATCATTACTGGGGGTGTTCAGAAAGCGGCCTGACACCAGGTCGCGACCATGCTGATACATCCCCAACCTGCAAGGCCCGGGCGCCGCCCGGGCCTGACCGGCGCCCGATGCGCCTTGCGCAGCGGGTTCCATCCTTCACTCTGCATACCTCCGCGTGATCCCGATCGCGCAACCTTGGCCGGTGGGCGCTGCTCACCGGCCCTTTTCGTTTACGGCTGCCCGTTCAGGTTTCGATGTCGAGTTCAACCCGATCGGCGGCGAACAGGGTGCGGGTAGCCTGGATTGGCGCGCCATCCAGATCGACATTGACGCTGTCGACCACCAGCAACGCCCGCCCCGGCGCCAGCTCCAGATGCTGCGATTCCACGCTGTCGGCGAGGCGGGCCCGCACCCGCGTGCTGGCGCGGGTGTAGTCGCTGACGCCGGACAGCTGCAAGGCGCGGGTCATCGAGCCGCTGCGGGCGTAATCCGCATCCAGCCTGTCAAAGCGCGGCAGCGGCAGATGGGTGTGGGCCAGCGACAGCGGCGTCGCGTCACCGCTGCTCAACGTCACCAGTTGCAGCACCTGTGCGCCAGGCTCAAGACCCAGCGCCGCCGCGACCGCAGGCGGCGCGGCGATCGCGCCCGATGACAGCAAAACCCCAGACGCCTCCTTGCCCACCCTGGCGAGCGCCGCAGAGAAGCGGGTGCGGCGGCTGACCGGATAAGGCAGCGGCGCGTTCTCGACGAAGGCGCCTCGCCCTTGGGTGGCGCGCACCACGCCATCGGCGGCCAGCGTCGCCAGCGCCCGCCGCACGGTGTGCCGGTTGACGCCGAAGCTGGCGGACAGCTCCGCTTCGGTCGGCAGCCGGTCGCCCGGGGCCAGCCTTCCAGCATGAATGTCAGCCAAAAGCGCATCGGCGATCTGGCGCCACGCCGTGGTGCCGCCGCCACGCCTGATCTGGCGATCGGGCCCCGAGCCTTGCTGCAATTGCTGTGTCAGTTCACTCACCACGTCGTCCATCAATCGTCCGGTCGCGCCCAGGGCGCGGTGTTACAGGCGCAGGGCGTAAGCGGCGCACAGCTTTGCAGGCGCATGGCCGCCGCACAATCACAGGCCGTCGCAAGGCCCTTGCCCCCTGCCAGGCGTCCGCCCCCCAGCCACTGTCCGACTCTGTCACCGGCAGGTCATCCACCGGGCATTGAATAGCGGCGCGCTGCGTCATTCAGATGTCATGCGCCACGCATATTTGTCTACACAACCAGACAAGTTGATTGAGACATTTGGTGGATGAGTTTATCGCAATGCTGTGCACGACCCCCCCTGCTGATGCGCTGAATGCAGCGCCAGCCCCGAGCGTGACGGAGGCGCGTCAGGCTGTGATGGCCATTTGCGCCGAGGCCACCACCGCAGAACTGGCGGAGGTTGTCGCGGCCTGTGGCTATGCCGGCGCCATCCGTGAACTACGCCGCCCCGAATCCGGGCTGGTGATGGTGCGTGGCCGCATTGGCGGCGATGGCGACGCTTTCAATCTGGGCGAAATGACCATCACCCGCTGCGTCGTCCAGCTCGATGGCGGCGAAGAGGGTTACGCCTTCACCCCAGGCCGCGACCGCGACCGGGCCCGCAAGGCGGCCGAAATTGACGCTTTGTTGCAGAGCCCGGCGCACGCCGGGGTGGTGCAGGCGGCGTTGCAGCCGGTCAAGGCGCGCATCGCCGCCGATCTCGCCCAGACCGAGGCGCGCATCGCCGCGACCCGGGTGAATTTCTTCACCATGACCCGCGGAGAAGACTGATGCGCGGTTTCACCGATGCGGCGATTGAATCGCAATCCGTGTTCCGGGCGGTGATGGAGGCCATGGCCCGTCCGACCAGCGTGCAGCCGCTGACCATCGCCGTCGAGGCCCCGGCCCCGCTGTCGGCGGAGCTCGCGGCGGTCGCCCTCACCCTCGCCGATACGGACACGCGGCTGTGGCTGGATGAGGCGCTGCGCGCCTCCCCCGAGGTGACGCATTACCTGCGCTTTCACACCGGGGCGACGCTGACCGACGACGCGGCCAGCGCTGACTTCGCGCTGGTCAGCGCGCCCGAGCTGTGCCCACCGCTCGCCGCCTTCCCGCAGGGCACGGCGCATTACCCCGACCAGTCCGCCACGCTGGTGCTGGAGGCTGGCGGCTTCGCCGCAGCCGACGGGGCGCAATTTACCGGACCGGGCATCGCCAGCGACGCCGCCGGCCGCTGCGCCGCCGAGCGGCTGCCGGCGGATTTCATCAGCCAGATCGCCGCCAATCGCGCCCAATATCCGCTGGGCGTGGACCTGATCTTCGTGGCGCGCGGCGCGGTTTCGGCCCTGCCACGCTCCAGCGCGCCGCACATGGCGCCCGCGTCGGCGACCGCGTCTGCTGCGCCAGCCGCCCACGCCTGAGGAGACTGACCATGTATGTGGCTGTCAAAGGCGGCGAAGCCGCCATCGCCAACGCCCACCGCCTGCTCGCCGACCGGCGGCGCGGCGACCGCGCCGTCCCCGAGCTCGACGTCGAACAGATCCGCGAGCAGATGAGCCTGCTGGTCGATCGCATCATGACCGAGGGCTCGGTTTACGACCGGGATCTGGCGGCGCTGGCGCTGAAGCAGGCGCGCGGCGACGTCACCGAGGCGATCTTTCTGGTGCGCGCCTGGCGCAACACCGTGCCACGCTTCGGCGCCTCGACCCCGGTGGACACGGCGCAGATGCGCATCCACCGCCGCGTGTCGGCGACGTTCAAGGATATTCCCGGCGGCCAGGTGCTCGGCCCGACCTTCGACTACACGCACCGTCTTGTCGATTTCGCCCTCGCGGCGGGCGGCGAGCCGGAAGCGCCGGCGGTGGCCGATCCCGGCGCCGACAGCCGCGACTGCCCGCGCGTCACCGACCTGCTCGATGGCGAGAGCCTGATTGAGCGCAACATATGCACCGGCGCGCCCGCCCCCGATCTCACCCGCACGCCGCTGGACTTTCCGGCGGAGCGCCCGCTGCGCCTGCAGGCGCTGGCGCGCGGCGATGAGGGCTTCATCCTCGCACTCGGCTATTCGACCCAGCGCGGCTATGGCCGCACCCACCCCTTCGTCGGCGAAATCCGCACCGGCGATGTGGCGGTGGATTATGTGCCGGAAGAGCTCGGCTTCGCCGTGCCGCTTGGCCGCATCACGCTGACCGAATGCCAGATGGTCAACCAGTTCCTCGGCTCGAAGCAGCGGCCGCCGCAGTTCTCGCGCGGCTATGGCCTCGCCTTTGGCGCGGCGGAGCGCAAGACCATGGCCATGGCCCTGGTCGACCGCAGCCTGAGGGCGCGCGAGCTCGGTGAAGAGCTGACCTCACCGGCCCAGGACGAGGAATTCGTGCTGGCCCATTGCGACCCGCTGCAGGCCACGGGCTTCGTCGAGCATCTGAAATTGCCGCATTACGTCGATTTCCAGGCCGAGCTGGAGCTGGTGCGCAAGATGCGCGCCGAATACGCCGCGCGCCAGCAGGACGCGCCGGCAAGCGGCCAGCCGAAGGCCGCTGCTGCCGAAACGCCTGCGACGACCGCAGCATCCACGCCCGACGCTGGCGCCACGCCCACCCTGGAGGCTGCAGAATGAGCCCGCACACCAGCCCCGCAGCCGCCGCTGGCTACAATTTTGCTTACCTCGATGAGCAGACCAAGCGGATGATCCGCCGCGCCATCCTCAAGGCCATCGCCGTGCCTGGCTACCAGGTCCCCTTCGCCTCGCGTGAAATGCCGATGCCCTATGGCTGGGGCACGGGCGGCGTGCAGGTGACGGCGGCGATCCTTGGCCCGCAGGACGTGCTCAAGGTGATCGACCAGGGGTCCGACGACACAACCAACGCCGTGTCGATCCGCAATTTCTTCAGCAAGACGGCAGGCGTCGCCACCACCACGCAGACACGCGCGGCGACGGTGATACAGACCCGCCATCGCATCCCGGAGGCGCCGCTGCAGGCCGGCCAGGTGCTGGTCTACCAGGTGCCGATCCCCGAGCCCCTGCGCTTCCTCGAACCGCGCGAGACCGAGACCCGCAAGCTGCACGCGCTCGGCGAATATGGCCTGATGTATGTGAAGCTCTATGAGGACATCGCCCGTAACGGCCATATCGCCACCGCTTACGCCTATCCGGTGGAAGTGGCGGGCCGCTATGTGATGGACCCTTCGCCGATCCCCAAATTCGACAATCCGCGCATGCATGACATGGCGGCGCTGCAATTGTTCGGCGCCGGCCGCGAGAAGCGCATCTACGCCATTCCGCCGCATACCGACGTGCGCAGCCTCGATTTCACCGACCACCCGTTTGAACCGCAGAAATTCACCGACCCCTGCGCCCTGTGCGCGGCGCGCGGCGTCTATCTCGACGAGGTCATCCTCGATGATCGCGGCGGCCGCATGTTTGTCTGCTCCGACACCGACCATTGCGAGGAGCGCCGCGCCGCAGGCCATCGCGGCCATCTGCTCGGCGACGCGCCGGCGGCGCTGACCGGCGCCAGCCAGGACGGCCAGGGCGGCCAGCACGGCCACAGCCAGAAGGCCAGCACGGAGACTAGCCATGTCTGATGCGTCCCACCCGCTCGCCGCCAACCAGGATGACGCGCCGCTGCTCAGCATCCGCGATCTGGCGAAATTCTATGGCGCGCGCCGCGGCTGCGCCGATGTCAGCTTCGATCTGCATGCCGGCGAGGTGCTGGCCATTTGCGGTGAATCCGGCTCTGGCAAATCCACCTTGCTCAATCTGATCGGCGCAGAGCTTACGCCCGACGCCGGCGCGGTGATGTGGCGGATGCGCAATGGCGAGACGCGCAATCTGTTCGCCATGAGCGAGGCCGAGCGCCGGCAATTGTTCCGCACCGATTGGGGCTTCGTCCGCCAGGACGCCGCTCTGGGCCTGCGCATGGGCGTCTCGGCCGGCGGCAATGTCGGCGAGCGGCTGATGATGACCGGCGCCCGCTGCTATGGCGACATCCGCGCCACCGCCAGCGACTGGCTACAACGGGTGGAGATCGATCCTGGCCGCATCGACGATGGCCCGCGCCAGTTCTCCGGCGGCATGCGCCAGCGCCTGCAGATCGCCCGCAATCTGGTGACCCGGCCACGGCTGGTGCTGATGGATGAGCCGACCTCTGGCCTCGACGTCTCAGTGCAGGCCCGCCTGCTCGACCTGATCCGCAATCTGGTCGCCGACATGGGGCTGGCGGTGATCATCGTCACCCACGACCTCGCCGTGGCGCGGCTGCTGTCGCACCGGATGATGGTGATGCAGGGCGGCGCGGTCATTGAGGCAGGGCTCACCGACCGGGTGCTGGACGATCCGCAGCACCCTTACACCCAGCTTCTCGTGTCCTCGGTTCTGGCGGCCTGATCATGCACAACGCAACCGCACATTCCGCCGCCCCGCTGCTTGAGGTGGCTCAGGTCAGCAAGTCCTTCACCATGCATCTGCATGGCGGCGCCCGCCGCGACGTGCTGCAGGAGATCAGCTTCACCGCCGCCGCCGGCGAGGTGGTGACGCTCGGCGGCCCCTCGGGCGCCGGCAAATCCTCGCTGCTGAAGATGATCCACGGCGATTACCATTGCGACGCCGGCGCCATCCGCATCAGCCATGGCGGTGAAACCGTCGATCTGGCTGTCGCCGCGCCGCGCCGCATTCTGGCGCTGCGCCGCCATGTGGTCGGCTATGTCAGCCAGTTCCTGCGGGTCATCCCGCGCATCCATGCGCTGGAGATCGTCGCGGCGGCGGGTCGCGACGGCGGCATGCCGGCGGAGGCGGCTGAGACCCGCGCCCGTGAACTGCTGACCCTGCTCAACGTGCCGCAGCATCTGTGGGGCCTGCCGCCAGCGACGTTCTCCGGCGGTGAGCAGCAGCGCGTCAATATCGCCCGTGGCATGATCGCCCCGCGCCCCCTGCTGCTGCTCGACGAGCCGACGGCGTCGCTCGACAGCCGCAACCGCCAAGTGGTGGTCGATTTGATCCGCGAGAAGCAGGCCAATGGCGTCGCCATGGTCGGCATTTTCCACGATGAGGATGTGCGCGACGCGGTGGCCAGCCGCATCGTCGACGTCACGCGCTTCGCGCCTGCAGCGGCGGCCTGAGCTTAATACCGGAACCCGATGAGCTTGACTCATCGGGTTCTGGCTAAGCCCGTGCGGCGCCTGAGCATTTCAGGAGGCGGATGCGTCAGCATCTTCGCATCCTGGTATAAGTCTGCCCAGAACCACCGGCGCTGACACGCCAGCGTCACCTAACGCTGCCATGGCAGCGGCAAACTGCCCGTCCTGGCCGACGGGATGCTCTGATTTCTGCGGGGCGCGGCCAGATTACGCCGCCGCCTCGCACGCATGGCGCAGCGCCTGACCGGCGCGCGCCGCCAATGGATGTCCGCCAGATGGGCCACAGCATGAGCAAGGTAACCCTATTCGAGAACGCCAGGGTGGTGATGGCCGATGAGGTCGTGCATGGATGGATGGCGGTGGTTGACGGCGTCATCGCCGAAACCGGCGCAGGCGCTGCGCCAGAGCGCGGCGAGAATCTGGGCGGCGACTATCTGATCCCAGGCCTGGTGGAACTGCACACCGACCATCTCGAGAGCCATTACGTGCCCCGCCCTGGGGTGCGCTGGAACCGCACCGGCGCGGTGCAGGCCTATGACGCCCAGATCGCCGCGTCCGGCATCACCACGGTGTTCGACAGTCTCCGCGCCGGCTCCGATGTGGACGGCGGCGGCTTTGGCCCCGAGCTGATGGCGCTGGGCGAAGCGATCGACACGGCGCGGAAGGCCGGGCTGCTGCGCTGCGAGCATCTCACCCATTTGCGCTGCGAGATCCCGTCGCCGGATCTGATGCAGGCCGTCGCGGATTTCGCTGAAAAATTTCCGGTGGGGCTGATTTCGCTGATGGATCACACGCCTGGTCAGCGCCAGTTCCGCGATATCGCCAAATATCTGGAGTATTACTGCGGCAAGACCGGCAAGAGCGAGGCCGCCATCCGTCAGGAGATCGACCGTAAGTTAGCGACGGCGGGCGAGATCGCGCCCGCCAACCGCACGGCGCTGGTCGCCTGGGCGCAGCGGCTTGGCGTGCCCATCGCCAGCCACGACGACACCACGCGCGCCGATGTCGCCCAATCGGTGGCCGAAGGCGTGGCGCTGGCCGAATTCCCCACCACCATTGAGGCGGCGGAAGCCTGCCGCGCCCACGGCGTGACGGTGATGATGGGCGCCCCCAATCTGGTGCGCGGCGGCTCGCATTCCGGCAATGTAGCGGCGGCGGAGCTGGCGCAGGCTGGCCTGCTCGACATTTTCTCATCCGACTATGTGCCCGCCAGCCTGCTGATGGCCGCCTTCAGCCTGCCGCAGGCGGCGCCCAATATCTCGCTGCCCGAAGCTATCGCCACGGTGACGCGCAACCCGGCCCGGGCCACGGGCCTCAGCGATCGCGGCGAAATCCGCACAGGTCTCAAGGCCGACCTCGCCCGCGTCGCCATGTTGGGCGACAATGCGGTGGTGCGCCAGGTCTGGCGTGATGGTGAGCGGATCAGCTGACATGGCGGCGACAGCAACGGGCGGCTTTGTGCTGGTGGTCGGCCCCAGCGGGGCCGGCAAGGACACGGTGATTCGGCTGGCGCAGCAGGCGCTGGCGGGCGAAGCGAGGTTCCGTTTTCCCGCACGTGTCGTGACCCGCCCGGCTGACGCCCATGAGGCCAACACGCCGCTCAGCCTCGCCGCATTCGAGGCGGCCGAGGCGGCGGGCGATTTCGCCCTCTCCTGGCGGGCGCATGGCAACGCTTATGCATTGCCCAAGTCGAGCCTCGACGCGGCCCGCCAGGGCGCCGTGGTGATCTGCAACATCTCGCGCGCCAGCGTCGCCGAGGCCCGCGGCCGCCTGCCGGTGCTCGCCGTGGTGGAGATCACCGCTTCCCCCGACGTGCTCGCCCAGCGCATCGCCGCCCGCGGCCGCCCCGGCGACCAGGGCGCTGGCCTTGAAAGCCGGCTGGCGCGCAGCAGCGCGCTACCGGACGCCGGCGCCGACGTCCGCATCGTCAATGACGATGCGGCCGAGCTGGCGGCGCAGGCCCTGCTGCGCGCCCTGCGGGCGCTATAGCCGTACAGTCGCGCCACAGACATTAACCGCAGGCGTGCGCCGGAGCCACTCAAGGCGGCGTCTGCGGCCAAGGCTCGTGTCAGCCATCCTCCCCTCCGCCCAGCGGCGCCAGGCGATCCTGGGTCTCGGGGGCGTCGAGCAGCTGGCTGGCGGCGCCGGGGATGCGGTGGCGCCAGTTGGGTTTTTCGGTAGTCGTGCCGGGCACATTGGGCTGGACGCGCAGGCCGAGGGCGTCTTCGATCGGGATAATGCGCAGCGTGCATGGCGTCGCCGCGACGTAGCGGATGGCGGCGTCCACCACCGGGGTGGGGTTGTCCGGGGCGGGGCGCTCGCCACTGGCGAGGCCGGCGTCGACAAAGGCCCCCCACAGCACGCCGCGATCCCACGCCCGGCCCGCCGCGCCAGCCTCGTCGCCATCGGCCAGGTCGGCGCCGGCCCACCAGCCAGCTGTCGGCGGCAGATCGTGGGTGCTGGTCAGGGCGACAGCGTCACGGTCCCAGTCCCAAGGCCGGACATAGCCATATTGCGTGCGCTCAAAGCGCAGCACCCGCAGCCCCGCCACGCCCTGGTCGCGCAGTTCCTCGCGGAACCCATGCGGCAGCGTGCCCAGGTCCTCGCCAATGACAATGGCCTGATGCCGGAAGGATTCAAGCGCCAGCAGCCGGAACAGCGTGCGGGACGGGAAGCTGACATAGGCGCCATCGAGCGCGCTCGCCCCCTCCGGGATCAGCCACAGCCGGCGCATGCCCATGACATGGTCGATGCGCACGCCACCGACATGGCGCAGGCTGGCGCGCAGGGTGTCGATGAACGGCGCATAGCCGCTCGCCTCAAGCCCGCGCGGCGAAAACGTGGTCAACGCCCAGTTCTGGCCCTCGGCCGCATAATAATCCGGCGGCGCGCCGATGCTCAGCCCATGCAGCACATCCTGAGGCTGGCTCCAGGCGTGGCTGCCGCCGCCATCCATGCCGATGGCCAGATCGGCGATCAGCCCCACCCGCATGCCGGCGGCGCGGCAGGCGTACTGTGCGGCGCCGTAAGAGCGCTCGGTCAGCCATTGCAGGAACAGCTGGAACCGGACCTCCTCCGCATGTTCGGCGGCGAAGGCGGCGACCGCGGCGCTGCGCGGATCACGCCATTCGGGCCGCCAGTCGCGCCAGGAGGCGATGGCCGGATCGCGCGCCAGCTCCGCCGCGTGCAGCGTCTCAAACAGCGCATGGCCACGCAGCGCCGGCGTCGCCGCCGCCGCATAAGCGGCGAAATCCATTGCTGCCGCAGCCTGTTGCGGCAGGGCGGCGAACAGCGCGCGCAACAGCCGCAGGCGAACCGCGGAAGCCTCGGGCCAGTCGATCAGCGCCGTGGCCGACAGCTGCTCCATTGCGTCGAGCAAGCCGGCGCTGGCTGCAATGTCGCGCAGCTGCGCCATGGGGAACGCCGCCGTCGCATCGGCGTGCAACGGGTTAAAGAACAGCCTGGTCGACGGCGAATAGGGGCTGAACTGCTGCGGCAGCGCCCCATACAAGGCATGCACCGGGCTGACCGCCAGGGCGTCGGCCCCGAGGCGGGCCGCCGCTTGCCCCAGCGCCGCCACACCGGCGAATGTGCCGATGCCGCCATCCATCTCGCTGCGCAGCGCATAGATTTGCGCGGCGAGCCCCCAGCCCTGGCGTTCACCGCCCAGGTCGCCGAAGCGGACACAGCGCTGCGGCGCGATGGCCAGGGTAATCGTGCGCCCGCCAAGGTCGAGGCGGTGATAGCCTGGCGTATCGATAGCAGGCAGGAGTAGCCGGTCGCCGTCGCGCTGGATGGTCAGCCGGCGCTGGCCGCCATCCTCCAACACCAGGTCGCAAGCGTCGCCCGCGACGTCGGGCGCCGTCAGCTGGAGCGGCTCGTCAACAGTACCGACGTGAAACCCGGACAGCGGCTCCGCGCCAGATTGCAGGCCCGCCACAGCCTGGGCCATGGCGGCGTCGCTCACCTCATGGCCCAGCGCCGTCAGGATGGCGTGCAGGCTGTCGGGCGCCACCTGCCGCGCCGCGCCAGTCTGGTCGGTCCAGTCTGGGGCGACGCCTGCCAGCAAGGCGTAGTGGCGTAGCGTCTCATCGCGCATCGGGCGTCTCCACGGCGGCGGCGCCGTCAACCGGCTCCTCGACAATCAGCAGCCCCAGCGGCGGCAGGTTCAACGTCAGGCATTGCGCCTCGCCGTGGGCGCTTACCTGCTCCGTCGCCACCACAGCCTCGGTGACGAGGCCCGAGCCGCCATAGCCTGTCGCGTCCGAGTTGAAGAGCACCCGCCAGTCGCCTGGGCTGACGACGCCGACGCGATAATGCTGGCGCGGCGTCGGCGTCATATTGGCGACCACCACAAGGCGGGGAGCGCCGGGCGCGGCGCGGCTGAAGGCGAACACCGCATTGGTCGTGTCGTCGCCGATGATCCAGCGGAAGCCCTCCTCGCTGTGATCCAGCTGGTGCAGCGCCGGATGGGCGCGGTACAGGCCATTGAGCGCGCGCACCATCTGCATGACGCCGCGCCGCGTCGTGTCGTCATCGGCTGGCCAGGGAAATGGCGCGTCGGCGTTCCATTCGCTCGCCTGGCCAAATTCGCCGCCCATGAACAGCAGCTTCTTGCCCGGATGGGTCCACATCCAGGCCAGAAACAGCCGCAGATTGGCGAAGCGCCGCCAGGCGTCGCCGGGCATGCGGCCGAGTAGCGAGCCCTTGCCGTGCACCACCTCATCATGGGAGATCGGCAGCACGAAGCGCTCGGAGAAGGCATAGGTCAGCCCGAAGGTAAGATCATCGCCATGGTAGCGCCGGTGCACCGGATCGCGCGCGAAATAGCGCAGGGTGTCGTGCATCCAGCCCATGTTCCATTTGAAGTCGAAACCGAGGCCGCCCTCTGCTGTGGGCGCGCTGACGCCAGGCCAGGCGGTGGATTCCTCGGCGATCACCACAGCGCCGTGGCAGCGCTGTCGCACCAGCGCGTTCAGTTCGTGGAACAGGGCGATGGCTTCAAAGTTCTCGCGGCCGCCGAGATGGTTGGGGGTCCACTGGCCGGGCGCGCGGCTGTAATCGCGATACAGCATGGAGGCCACCGCATCGACGCGCAGGCCATCGAGGTGGAAGGTCTCCAGCCACCACAGGGCCGAGGCGAGCAGAAAGCCACGCACCTCGCGCCGGCCGAGATTGTAGATCAGCGTGTTCCAGTCCGGGTGGAACCCCTGGCGCGGGTCCTCATGCTCATACAGCGCCGTGCCGTCGAAGCGGGCGAGGCCGTGGTCGTCGGTGGGGAAATGCGCCGGCACCCAGTCGAGGATCACGCCAATGCCGGCGGCATGGCAGGCGTCGACAAAGCGGGCGAAGGCCTCGGGGGGGCCCAGCCGCGCCGTGGGCGCGAACAGGCCCAGGGTCTGGTAGCCCCAGGAGCCGCCGAACGGATGCTCGGTGATCGGCAACAGTTCAACATGGGTAAAGCCCATATGCTGCAGATAGGGAATGAGCCGCGCCGTCGCCTCGTCCCAGTCGCCCATCTCGCCCCAGGCGCTGCGCAGCCAGGAGCCGACATGCACCTCATAGATCGCCATGGGCGCAGCAAATGCGTCCGCAGCTTTGCAGCCGGCCAGCCAGTCGGCGTCGCTCCACGTGAACGCTGGCGGCGCGGCGACGATTGAGCCGGTGCGCGGCGGCGGCTCATGCCTGCGCCCGAGCGGATCGGCCTTCCACGGCAGCCTCGCGCCATCGGCGGCGGTGACAGCGTATTTGTACACGGCGCCAGGCCCGACGCCGGGGATGAACAGCTCCCAGACGCCAGCTCCCAGACGCTTGCGCATCGGGTGGCGACGGATATCCCAGCCGTTGAAGTCACCCACGACCGCCACATGAGCGGCGTTGGGCGCCCAGACGGCGAACAGCACGCCGTCGACGCCATCGATGCAACGCGGATTGGCGCCGAAGCGGGTGGCCAGATCGAAATGCCGCCCTTCCGCGAACAGATGCAGGTCGTCGTCGGACAGCAGCAGGCCAAAACTGTAGGGATCGGCCGCTTCGACAATGCCATCTGGCCAGGAGACGCGCAGGCGATAGGCGTCGTCCACCGGCGCTGCGGTGACGAAGACGCCGTCGCCAGCCGTCGCCATGGGCAGCGCTTCGCGCGCCTCGCCGTCGCCCAGCACGCATTCCGCGTAGCTGCAGCCAGGCAAAAAGGCGCGCACGAAGGCGCCATCCCCGAACCCATGGCGACCAAGCACGGCGAATGGATCCGGATGACGTCCGGCCTCAAGCAGCGCCACGTCGCGCGGCTCCAGCTCTGGCGGCAAATTAGGCGAGGTCTGACGCATATTTAGGCCCTGTCGGAGAGGCGCCGGCGTTCCGCAACGCGACGGCCTGGGTCATGCTGGCCACTGGCGCGCCAGCCGGCGAGAAGCAGGCGCCATCAAGCGCCGGCGACGCCTGGATAGCGCTGTCATCAACACGCGGCGCGCCCTGCCTATGATGCGCAGACCGACCGGCGCGTTTCAGTCCCCTATCAGCTGCTGACGAAGGAGAGCGACCATGACCCGGGAGCAAAGCATCCGCGAAACGGCTTACGCTATCTGGGAGGCTGAGGGCCGCCCCGACGGTCGCCACGCCGAGCACTGGCGGCTGGCTGAAGCGAGCACCCAGCCCTGCGCCAGCAATTTGGCGGCAGACAGCATGGCGACGCCTGAGGCGCGCCCTGTGCGGCGCAAGGCGAGCCTTGGCGTGAGCAAGGCCGCCGCCGTCAGCCCCGGCAAGGTGAAGGCCGCACAGCCGGCGAAGCCCCGCGCGACTGGCCAGAAAAAACCGTCGGCGCCAAAAGCCCCGCTGTGAGCGAACCGGCGATGGCGCAACCTGCGCCGTCGCCACACAGCGGCGAAGCGAGGCCTTGCTCATGGCGTCAGCGCGCGGGCATAGACGCTTGCGTAACGCAGGCAGGGCCGCCGCCAGTCGAAACGCTTGGCCATGGCGTGATCCCGCATCCTGCGGAAGGCTGCGCGCGAGCGGAACGCCTCAAATGCGCGCGACACCGCCTGGGTCAGGCCGGCGCTGCTCAAATTGGAGAACAGAAAGCCTGACAGGCCGTCCTCGATGGTGTCGGCGAGGCCGCCGGTGCGATAGGCGATCGGCAGGGCGCCGGAACGCTGGGCGTACATCTGGCTGAGGCCACAGGGCTCAAAGCGCGACGGCATCAAAAGGAAATCGCTGGCGGCGAACATCCGCCGCGCCTCGGCGTCGTCGAAGCCAATGCGGGCGGCCACGGCGTGCGGATATTTGCGCGCCACCTTTTCCACCGCCTCCTCGATGCGTGGCTCGCCCCGGCCGGTGACCACCAGCTGGCCGCCCTGGGCGACGATGGTTTCGGCGGCCATAAGCGACAAATCGATGCCCTTCTGGTGCACGAGGCGCGAGACGATGGCGAACAGCGGGCCGCGCGAATCCGGCAGGGCGAAGGCCTTGCGGATGTCCGCCGCATTGCGCCGCTTCCAGGCGCGCACCGCCTGGTCGCTGGTCTGATCATCGTCGAGCAGCCGGTTCCAGCTGTCGTCGATGCCGTTGACGATGCCGGTCAGCCGCCCTTCGTCCATGCGGGCGCGCAACAACCCGTCGAGACCGCAGCCATGCTCGGCGGTGGTGATCTCCCTCGCATAGGTCTCGCTCACCGTGGTGACGTGCGAGCCATAGAAGATGCCGCTCTTGAGAAACGACAGCTTGCCGTGAAACTCGCAGCCATTGATGTCGAGGGCCGCATCGGGGATGCCCAGCAGCCGCATGCGCTGGGGGTGGTAAAGCCCCTGATAGGCGAGGTTATGAATGGTGAGGATCGACGGCGTCTCGACGCCTTTCCAGCGCAGATAGCCTGGCGCCAGCGCCGACGGCCAGTCATTGACGTGCAGCACGTCGGGACGCCAGTTGGGGTCGGCTTCACCTGCGGCGAGCTCCGCCGCCGCCAGCGACAGGCGCGCGAAGCGAATGTCATTGTCGCCATAGTCGCCGCCGCCAAACGGCCCATAGGGCGAGCCGGCCCTGTCGTAGAGCTCGTCGCACAGCACCGTATAGATGGTCAGCCCGTCTGACGTGGCGGCGCGGCCGAGCGACCATGGCGGCAGGCCGGCGAAGCGCGGCATCTGCCGCACCACCTCCATATCTGGCAGCGCCATGCGCACCTGGCGGAAACCAGGCAGCAACACCCGCACGTCGCAGAAGGCCCGCAATTGCCGCGGCAGCGCCGTGGAGACCTCGCCAAGGCCGCCAGCCTTGATGAAGTCCCCCATCTCGGAGGTGACAAACAGCAGCCGGGTGCTGGCAGGCAGCAGCGAAACACCGTCGGGCTCGTCATCGCGCACCGCTGCAGCCGCGCGCAAGGCGTGGCCTGACGCCGCCATGGCCGGGGACGATATGGCGGGTGATGCAAGGGGTGGAACAAGGGGCGTAACGGGCGGGGGAACAAGCGGCGGAGGCAGGGAGGATGCAACCGGCCACGTATCAGTGACAATGTCTGACAAGGCGCAGGGCGCGGCGTCAGGCGCGCGTCCGGGTCTGGCCAGATCAGCTGAATCCGTCATCGCGTCACTCCCTGGCGGCCGGCGAACCTGGTGGGCGCATCCCCGGATCCGTCTCTGGCGAGCCCTCACAGAGCAAGTTGCGTGCCAGTCCTGTGCTCTGTCGCGATTTGCCGTTAGGTAATGAGGGCACGACGCCGGCCAGGGCCGGGGCCCACCGCGCGCGGCCCACCGTCAGTGACCCTTGATCCGCCAGCCTGAGACAGGCTTTTCACCGCTTTGCACGAAGCTGATATGACAGGGCGTCACGAGCACCGCAGCGCCACACCGGGCGCGCGCCAGCAGCGACAGGCGCCTGGCAAGTCCCGACCAGGGTCGCGCGCCTCGTCAATGGGCGCGCCACGCGACGTCCAATGGGAAAATCCAGGGGTGGCGAGCTCGTCTGCGGGGCCGTTCGGGCGCAGTGATGGCGCGGCGCCTCGCCGGGAGCGGGGCGGTCCGACGTTCGTGACTGATGAAATTTTAGGCGCTGAACCGCCCCGACCAGGACAGGCCGCGCGGCGCGACTAGCCGGGCGCAATCCGCCACGGCCCAGACGCACGACGTCCGCCCTCCTCTGCCGCGAACGCTGCGCAGACAGTCGCCTCCCGCCTGTTTCCGCGGCGCCCCGCGCCCCCGGCCCGCGACGCGCTCTCGCCAGTCCGCGCCAGCCCACGCCATATCCATAGCTGGCGGCCTGGCGCTGGCGGGCCACGTGGCGACGTCGCATCGCCTGTCATCCGGGCGTCACCCGACGCTGCACGTTTTATCATCTTGCCGGGTCGCTACGCTTCACGCGAGCATTGCCGCCGAACTCATGGCTCAAGGGGGTTTCCAGTGAACGCTTCTTTTCGTGACCCCCAGGCAGAGCTGAAACCCACCGATCAGGTGGCGCAACTCAAGAGCGCGGTGGTGCAGAAGCTGTCCTCGGCGCTGGGCAAGACCCCTGCCGTGGCGCAGCCGCATGACTGGCTGACGGCGGCGATCCTGGCCACGCGTGACGAGGTCATCGGCCCCTGGCAAGAATCGACCCAGGAGAGCTACGCCACTGGCCGCAAGCGGGTGTATTACCTGTCGCTGGAGTTTCTGATCGGCCGCTCGCTGGCCGACACGCTCAATAATCTTGGCCTCACCGGCCCGATGGCCCAGGCGCTGTATGAGCTTGGCGTCGACGTCAACAGCCTGGAGGGACTGGAGCCAGACGCCGCATTGGGCAATGGCGGCCTCGGTCGCCTCGCCGCCTGTTATATGGAGGCCATGGCCTCAACGGGCGTGCCGGCGCTCGGCTATGGCATCCGCTACGACCACGGCCTGTTTAAGCAGCGCATCGACGGCGGCAAGCAGGTTGAGGTTCCCGAAGACTGGCTGGCCTTCGGCCACCCCTGGGAGTTTGAGCGCCGTGAGGCCGCCTATCGCATTGGCTTTGGCGGCGCGGTGGTTCCCAAGGGCGACACCGACGAGGTGATGTGGAAGCCTGGCGAGACGGTGTTCGCCGTGGCCTATGACACGCCGATCGTCGGCTGGCGTGGCCGCGGCGCGACAACGCTGCGGCTGTGGCGCGCCCGCGCCATGCATCCGCTGGCGCTCGACGCCTTTAACCAGGGCGACCTCGACGGCGCCGTGGCCGAGCGCAACCGCGCCGAAGCCATATCCAAGGTGCTGTACCCCAATGACTCGACGCCGGCGGGCCAGGAATTGCGCCTGCGGCAGGAGTATTTCTTCGCCTCAGCCTCGCTGCAGGACCTGCTGCGCCGGCATTTCCGCCAGTTTGGCACGCTCGATAATCTGCCCGAAAAGGCCTCGGTGCAGCTCAACGACACCCACCCATCGCTGGCGGTGGCCGAACTGATGCGCCTCCTGGTCGATGACCAGGGCATAGACTGGGACCACGCCTGGGCGATCACCTGCGGCACGATCTCTTACACCAATCACACCCTGCTGCCGGAGGCGCTGGAGACCTGGCCGGTGGCGCTAATGGAGCGGCTGTTGCCGCGCCATATGCAGATCATCTTCATGATCAACGCCCGCTTCCTCGACCAGGTGCGCCGCCATGACCCGGAGGCGGACCTCGCCGCGCTGTCGCTGATCGACGAGGCGCATGGCCGGCGCGTGCGCATGGCGCATCTGGCCTTCATTGGCTCGCACAAGGTCAATGGCGTGTCGGCCCTGCACTCCAACCTGATGAAGGAGACGGTGTTCGCGCCGCTGCACCAGATTTTTCCGGAGCGCATCACCAATGTCACCAATGGCATCACGCCGCGTCGCTGGCTGCTGGGCGCCAACCCCGGGCTGACCAGGCTACTGAAGGAAACCTGCGGCGAGAAGGTGGTCGACGATATCGGTCTGATCCGCAACTTTGCGGCTTTTGCCGATGACGCTGGCGTGCATGATCGTATCGCCGCCATCCGCCGCGACAATAAGCTGGCGCTGGCCAAAATCATTCGCCGCGAATGTGGCGTCAACGTCAGCCCTGACGCGCTGTTCGACGTGCAGATCAAGCGTATTCACGAATACAAGCGGCAATTGCTGAATATTCTGGAGACCATCGCCCTGTATGACGCGATGCGCTCGGAACCTTACCGTGACTGGGCGCCGCGCGTAAAACTCTTCGCCGGCAAGGCGGCCTCCAACTATGGCACGGCCAAAGACATCATCAATCTGATCAATGACGTGGCCAGCGTGGTGAACAATGACGTCACCACGCGCGATCGGCTGAAGGTGGTGTTCCTGCCCAATTACAATGTCAGCCTCGCCGAGGCGATCATCCCCGCCTCCGATCTCTCGGAGCAGATCTCCACCGCGGGCATGGAGGCCTCCGGCACCGGCAATATGAAGTTTGCGCTGAACGGCGCCATCACCATTGGCACGCACGACGGCGCCAATATCGAGATCGGCGAACGGGTCGGCGCCGACAATATCCTGATCTTCGGCATGAACGCCGAAGAAGTGGAAGCGGCGCGACGTGATCCACGCCCGACTGATGAGGTGATCCGCGCCTCGGCGCATTTGGAGGGCGTGCTGGATTCGGTCGCCAGCGGCGCCTTCTCGCCAGGCGATCGCGACCGCTATCAGCCGTTGATAGCGGGGCTGCGCGCCAATGACTGGTTCATGACGCTCAACGACTTCGAGAGCTATCGCCTGACCCAGCGCCGCGTTGACAAATTATGGGCTGATCGCAGCGTCTGGCGGCGCATGTCGGTGCAAAACACCGCCCATTGCGCCTGGTTCAGCGCCGACCGCGCCATTCGCGAATACGCCGCGCGCATCTGGAACGTGCCGACGGCGGACCAGGATAAGGCGTAAGCCTTGGCCAGCCGCTGGCGGATCAGCGAATGCCCCCGCCCCGCCCGCATGGGCGCGACGGTGACGGCGGACGGCGTCTCATTTGCGGTGTTCTCCCGCCATGGCGAGCGGGTGCTGCTCAGCGTCGCCGACGAGACCGGCGCTGGGGAGGCGGCGCTGCTGCCCTTGCCATGCCGCCAGGGCGACGTGCATTTTGGCCTGCTGCATGGGGCAAAGCCTGGGTTGCGCTATGGCTTGCGGGTGGAAGGTCCATGGGCGCCGGAGCACGGCAATCGTTTCGACGCCGCAAAATTGCTGGTCGACCCCTATGCCACGCAGATCGACCAGCCGTTTCGCTGGGACGAGCGCCTTGCCCAGCACGGCGTCGATACCCTGGGCCTGACGCCCTGGAGCGTGGTCACCGAGGGGCCTGCCGCAGTTCCGCCGCGGGCCGGAGGCAAGCCGGCGTTTATCTATGAGCTGGCTGTGCGCTCCTTCTCCATGCGTCGCGACGATGTGCCGGAGGGTCTGCGCGGGACGATGGCGGCGCTGACAACGCCCGGGGTGCTGGCGCATCTCAAGCGTCTGCGCGTCAGCCATGTCGAGCTGATGCCGGTGACGGCGTGGATGGATGAGCGACATCTGCCGCCGCTCGGCCTCAGCAACGCCTGGGGCTACAATCCGGTGAATTTCTTCGCCCCCGATCCGCGGCTTGCGCCTGGCGGGGCCGCAGATCTGGCGGCCTTGTGCGCGGCCTACGCAAGCGCTGGCATCGGCGTCATTCTGGATGTGGTCCTCAATCACACCGCCGAGAGCGACATCTTTGGCCCCACGGTAAGCCTGCGCGGGCTCGACAACGCGGTGTATTACCGCCACGCCGCCGACGATCCCGGACAATTGGTCAATGACACCGGCTGCGGCAACACCCTGGCGCTGGATCGGGCGCCGGTGGTGCAACTGGCCATGGACAGCCTGCGTCATTGGCGACGGCTCGGCGTCAGCGGCTTCCGTTTTGATCTGGCCACAGTCATGGGGCGCACGCCCGGCGGGTTTAGCCAGGATGCGCCATTGCTCGCCGCCCTGCGCCAGGATCCTGAGCTGGCGGGCGCCATCCTGATCGCCGAACCATGGGACCTCGGCCCCGGCGGCTATCAACTCGGCGGCTTTCCACCGCCATTCGCCGAATGGAATGGCCGCTTCCGCGACGACGTGCGCAGATTCTGGCGCGGCGACGCGGGCGCCGCAGGGGCTTTGGCGACCCGCCTTGCAGGCTCATCCGATCTGTTCGCCGCAGCGCATCGCGGCCCGCACGCAGGCGTCTCATTCCTCGCCGCCCATGACGGCTTCACTTTGGCGGACCTGGTCAGCTACGCGCACAAGCACAATGACGCCAATGGCGAGGACAATCGCGACGGTGACAATGACAGCCACAGCTGGAATTGTGGCGCCGAGGGCAAGACCAGTGACCCTGACATCAACGCCGCCCGCCGCCGCGATATCAGGGCGCTGCTCGGCACCCTGTTCCTGTCGCGCGGCGTGCCAATGCTGACCGCCGGCGACGAATGCGGCCGCACCCAGCACGGCAACAACAACGCCTATGCCCAGGACAATCCAGCCTTCTGGCTCGACTGGCAAGCGGCGGACGATGAGCTGATCAGCTTTGTCGCAGAGCTGGCGTACCTGCGCGAGGCCCATCCGTTGCTCACTGCTGACAGCTTTCTAAGCGGCGCCGGCTATCCCCCCGACGCACAATGGCTGACGCCCGAGGGAGCCAGCATCGCCGGCGCTGATTGGCCCAATCTCGACGCCCTGTGCCTGCAGCTCAACGGCGCCGATGAGAGCTTGCTCATCGCCATCAACCGCAAATCCGCCGCGTTGCCCCTCTGCCTCCCCCCAGGCGCCTGGAGGCCCCTACTGGCCGCGTCTACTCAAGGTTCGCACAAGCAGCCTAACATTCTCCCGTCAAGGAGCGTGATGTTATGGGCGCGATCAGCAGAACGCTAAGCTACGCGCAGACGCAGCGCACCTGGGTCAAACAAAAAACCCCGCCGCCTTA